>DATDKF010000205.1:0-3406 GCA_036520135.1 Solirubrobacteraceae bacterium | reverse complement strand
GGCGCGGGTGGCGAGCTGGCGCACGTTGTCCTCGCTCTTGCCGACGATCGCTGCGATCTCCGGATATCCGTAGTCGAACACATCGTGCAGCAGCAGCACGGCGCGCTGCTCAGGCGAGAGGCTCTCCAGCAGCACCAGCATCGCCAGCGACAACGAATCGGCAGTCTCAGCGTGCCGGGCCGGATCATCGTGGCCCTCGGTGATGATCGGCTCCGGCAGCCAGTCGCCGACGTAACGCTCGCGGCGGGCGCGCGCGGAGCGCAGCTCGTTGATCGCCAGCCGGGTGGTCACGGTGGCGAGGAACGCACGCGGCGAGGCGATCTGCTCCCCATCCTCGAGCGCGCGATGGAGCCGCAGCAGCGCCTCCTGGACCACGTCTTCGGCCTCGGAGACGCTGCCGAGCATCCGGTAGGCGATCGCGAACGCGACCGGCCGCAGCTCGTCGAGCAGTTGCTCGCGGTCGGTCATGCCGCCGCGAACCCCTGCCGCCAGCTCGGATGCGCCGGGCGCCACGCCAGCTCGCGCTTGGCCTTCGCGTTCGACGCGCCGCGGATCTCCGTCATCATCACCACGCCGGCCTCCCCCGCGAACAGCCGCCCAATGAACCTCGGCACGCGCACGGGCTTCTTGGCACCCAGCGTCTGCGCCAGCGCCGGCAGCCACTCGGCGACCGGGGCGGGGTCATCGTCAACCACGTTGTAGACACCACGGCTCCCGTGCTCGATGGCCGCCATCGTCGCCTCGGCGGCGTCGGCGACGTGGATGAACGACCACACGCCGGCACCGTCGCCGACCAGCGGGAACTTGCGCCTGCGGACCAACTCGAACTGCTCCTCGCCCGGCGCCAGCGAGGTGCCCGGCCCGTAGAACGCGCCGTAGCGCAACACAATCCCCTCGGTCCACCGCGCACCGAGGACCGCCCCCTCGAGGTCACGGAGCGCCGCCAGGGTCTCGCGTTGCTTGCGCGGGGGCGCCGGGTCGAGCGGGTCCTCCTCGCTCTTCACCGGCCCACCGGCACGCAAGTACGCACCGAAGCCCGCAACCCCCTGTGCCACAAACCGCCGCACCCCCACCGCGTGCCCGGCCGACAGCAGGTGATCCGTCCCCTCGGTCCGCAGACGGTTGGTCAGCGCGACGCCGCGCTCGAGGTGACGCATGTCCACCCCTCCGAGCGCCGTCAGCTGATGGACGATCACGTCCGGCCTCGCCCTCCCCACGGCCTCCGCGACCTGATCGGGATCGAGCGCGTCCGCGACCACCGGCACAGCGCCCAGCTCGTAGAGCATCGCCTGCTTTGACTCGCTACGCGTCATGCCATGTACCTCATGACCCGCCGCAACCAGACGCGGCACCAGCTGCTTTCCAATCGCTCCCGTCGCTCCTGCCACAAACACTCTCATCATCAACTCCGTGATCGAGGATTACCTGCACCCCACAAGACGAGACAGGAGCCCCCGCTGTGACAGCTCGGGGCACCCCGGCACGGCCGCGGCGGCGCGGGACGACCGCGGGTTGACTCAGCGCGCCGCGAGCACCGCGGCGGCGTCGGGCGCGAGCGCGTCGTCGGAGGCCAGGCCGTCCGTGCGCAGCTGCGCACGCCAGTCAGCGGGCAACGCCACGGGCGCACGCCCGAAGTTGACCCACACGCGCCGGCGGTCGTCGGCCGCGGCGCGCTCGTAGGCGAGCACGCCCTCTGGCGCGTCGTCGAGGAGCGCAAGCGTCCCGGTTCGCAGCGCCGGCGATCCCCGGCGCACCGCCAGCGCGTCGCGGTAGAGGTGCAGGATCGAGCCGGCATCGGCGCGCTGGGCCTCGACGCTGCGCTGCGTCGCGTGCGGCGGCCACGGCAGCCACGGTTCGGAGGGCCACCCGTGATCGTCGGCCGCGGTCCACGGGATCGGCGCGCGGCAGCCGTCACGGCCACCCGGGTCGACGACGCGCTCGGGCGGCACGTCGGCGTCCTCGAGCCCGAGCTCGTCGCCCGCGTACATGAACGGCGTGCCGCGCAGCGTGAGCAGCACGACCGCGGCGGCACGCGCGCGAGCCTCCGACCCGCCCAGGCGCGTGCGGATGCGTGGCTGGTCGTGGTTGGAGAACACCCAGGTCGGCCAGTGCGCTCCCATGACTGACTCGACGTGCTCGATGCGCGCGCGCCACGCACCGGCCTCCCAGGGCACGAACAGCGACTCGAAGTCAAAGGCGAGGTGCAGCTCGTCGTCGTCGCCGAGATACGGCGCAATGAGCTCGGTTTGGCTTAGGTTGACCTCGCCAACCATCATCCGGTCGCCGGGGTACTCCTCGAGCACCGAGCGGATGCCGCGCAGCAGCGCGTGGGTGCCGTGGAAGTCGTGCGAACCGACGATGGACAGGTGGCCGCCCGCGGGGTTGAGCTCGGCGACGTCGGGCAGCGCAGGCTCCTTGCCGATGAGGTGGACGACGTCGGCCCGGAAGCCATCGACGCCGCGGTCGAGCCAGAAGCGCAGGACGTTGTGCATCGCGGCGACCACCTCGGGCTCGTCCCAGTTGAGGTCGGGCTGCTCGGGGAGGAACGTGTGCAGGTACCACTGGCGCGTGGCCTCGTCCCACGTCCACGCCGGCCCGCCGCCGAACGCCGCCGGCCAGTTGTTGGGCGGGATGCCATCCCGCCCACCCGTGCCGTCGCGCCAGCGGTACCACGACCGCTTGGCCGACTCGCGTGAGGACCGGCTCTCCACGAACCACGGATGCCGATCGGAGGTGTGGTTGGGAACCCAGTCGAGCAGCACGCGAACCCCGCCCCGGTGCGCCTCGTCGAGCAGCGCGTCGAATGCGGTCAGGTCGCCGAACAGCGGGTCGACGTCGCAGTAGTCGGCGACGTCGTAGCCGAAGTCGGCCATCGGCGAGCGGTAGATCGGCGACAGCCACACCGCGTCGACGCCCAGCCACTGCAGATGGTCCAGGCGTGCGCGCAGCCCGTCGAGGTCCCCGACGCCGTCGCCCGACGCGTCGGCGAACGAGCGCGGATACACCTGGTAGACGACAGCGTCGCGCCACCACATGCGGCGATCGGGCTGTGTGTTGGACATGATGGTCTCCTTGTCGTTTTGGACAGGCGAGCATCACGCCGGCTGCGGCGCGAGCGCGGCGCTCATCCCAAGGCCCTCGCCGCGCACAGTCCGCCGCCGCGCGAGCGCGAGGAACGGGAGGCCGAGCGCCGCGATGCCTGCGGACAGCGCGTAGGACGGCGCGTAGCCCCAGGCGTCGGCGGCCCGGCCGAGCACCGGCTGGGCCCAGACCCCGCCTGCGGAGCTCATCAGCGAGTCGAACGAGAGGATCGTGGCTCGCTGCTGCGAGGGGATCATGTCGTTGAGGAAGGCCTGTCGTATCGGCATGGTCGCCGAGAACAGGAGGCCCCAGACCACGGTCAGCC
>DATDKF010000204.1:0-16430 GCA_036520135.1 Solirubrobacteraceae bacterium | reverse complement strand
TCAGACGGTCACCGCGACCGCATCCGACGACGTCGGCGTCGCCGGCGTGCAGTTCAGGCTCGACGGCAACGACCTGGGCAGCGAGGACACGAGCGCGCCGTACTCGCTGAGCTGGGACACGACCGCGGTCGCGAACGGCACGCACGTGCTGAGCGCGGTGGCGCGCGACGGCGCCGGCAACCGCACGACCGCGGCGAACGTGTCCGTCACGGTCACGAACACCGCGCCCGACACGAGCGGCCTGGTCGCGGCCTACGGCTTCGAGGAGCCGAGCGGCACGACCGTCACCGACAGCTCGACGCGCGCCAACAACGGCACCTACGCGAACGCCACGCGCTCGACGTCGGGCAGGCATGGCTCGGCGCTCTCGTTCAACGGCACGAACGCGTCCGTCACGGTGCCGGATGCCGCGTCCCTGCGGCTGACGACCGGGATGACGCTCGAGGCCTGGGTCAACCCGAGCGCGGGCGGCAACTGGCGCACGGTGCTGCTCAAGCAACAGACCAACGACCTGGTCTACGGGCTGTACTCCAACGACGACGTCAACCGCCCGAGCGCCTGGCTCTACACGACGACGGGCCAGCCGAGCGTGACCGGGACCGCCGCCGTGGCGGTGAACACGTGGACCCATCTCGCGGCGACGTATGACGGCACGACGGTGCGGCTGTACGTCAACGGCACGCAGACGGGCAGCCGCGCGATCAGCGGGTCGCTGGCCGCCGGGACCGGGCCGCTGAAGATCGGCGGCAACGCGCTATGGGGCGAGTACTTTGCGGGCCTCATCGACGACGTGCGCGTCTACAACCGCGCCTTGAGCGCCGGCGAGCTCCAGCAGGACATGAACCTCGCGGTCGCGCCCGCGGTGCAGGACACGCAGGCGCCGACGGTGCCGCAGAACGTGTCGGCGAGCGGCGCGATCGGCCAGGCGACGGTGAGCTGGAGCGCGTCGACGGACAACGTCGGCGTCGCGCGGTACGACGTGTACCGCGGCACCGCGAGCGGCTTCACGCCGTCGACCGCGAACCGGATCGCGCAGGTGACCTCGGGCACCAGCTACGTCGATCGCTCGGCCGCGCCCGGCGACGCCTTCTACCGGGTCGCCGCCGTCGACGCCGCCGGCAACGCGAGCGCCCCGTCGGCCGAGGCGCGAGCGACCGTGCTCGCGGACACGACCAACCCGACCGTCAGCGTCACCGCCCCGGCCGCGGGCGCCACGGTCTCCGGCGACGTCACGCTCACGGCGAACGCCGCGGACGACGTCGGCGTCGCCGGCGTGCAGTTCCGGGTCGACGGCGGGGACGTCGCGAGCGAGGACACGACGGCCCCGTACTCGGTCACCTGGAGCACGGCCGGCGTCCCGAACGGCACCCACACCATCACGGCGGTTGCCCGCGACGGCGCGGGCAACCGCACGACGTCGGCGACCGTCTCGGTGACGCTCAACAACGCGCCGCCTGACGCGTCCGGCCTCGTCGCGGCATACGGCTTCGAGGAGACGACCGGTACGTCAGTGACCGACGCGTCGGGCAGCGGTAACGCAGGGACGATCACCGGCGCGACGCGCTCGACCAGCGGCAGGTTCGGGCGCGCGCTGTCGTTCACCGCCAACTCGCAATACGTCACGATCCCGGACGCCAACTCGCTGGATCTGACGACAGCGTTCACGCTCGAGTCGTGGGTGCAGCCGACGAACGTCGCCGGCTGGCGGACGGTGCTGCTCAAGGAGCAGCCCGGCGACCTCGTGTACGGCCTGTACTCGAGCACAGACAACAACCGGCCGGCCGCGGTCGCGTTCACGGGCGGGGTCGGGCGTGAGCTCAAGGGGCCGGCGACCCTGACCAATAACGCGTGGACGCATCTCGCGACGACGTGGGACGGCGCGACACTGCGCCTGTACGTCAACGGCACGCAGGTCTCCACGATGGCCCTGACCGGCACGATGCCGGCCTCCACGGGACCGCTGAAGATCGGCGGCAACGCGGTCTGGCCGGAGTGGTACCGCGGGCTGATCGACGAGGTCCGGGTCTACCGGCGCGCCCTCACGACGGCCGAGGTCACGGGCGACATGAACCGCGCCGTCGTGGGCGGCTAGTCGACGGGGCGGACCTTGCTAGCCGTTGGTCGAGGATCGCGCGGGAATGCCGCGCCACGCGCCACAAAGCCCCATAGGCTCAGCCGGAATGTCCCCTGACAGCCACAGGCCGCACATGCGTTTGGTGCCAGATTCCGCCCCCGGACCCGACCCCGCGCTCGAGCGCCGCGCCTGGGAGCGGTCGGCCACGACGCGCGTCCTGCATGCGATCGGCCAGGCGCCGTCGCCGGTGGCCGCGGCACCCGTGATCGCCGCGCTGGCGAGCCGCGACGGATTCGACCAGATCGTCGTGCACGCGGGCAATCCCGAGGACTGGGCGTACGCGGGCGCGATGCTCGAACAGCTCGGCTGCCCCGAGCCCGACCGCAGGGTGCAGATGCCGACGGCGAGCCTGGGCTGCAGGACCGCTCACGCGCTCATGTACTTCGAGCGGCTCATGATCGAGCTCGACCCCGGCGTCGTGATCGTCACCGGCACTGGGCCAGGCACGCTGGCGTGCGCGCTGGCGGCCGCGAAGGCGGGCGTTCCGGTGGCGTCGCTCGAGGCGGGGCTGCGCAGCGGCGACTGGCGGCTCGGCGAGGAGGTCGACCGCGTGCTGATCGACCGTGTGGCCGACCTGCTGCTCGTGGGCAGCTCCGACGCCGAGGAGCGGCTCGTCGCCGAGGGCGTGAACCCGACGGCGATCCACACCATCGGCTCGACGCTGATCGACGCGCTGCGCCGGTGCACAGCCGACATCCGCGAGCGCCGCGCGTGGGAGGACCATGACGTTCCCGAGCACGGCTACGTGCTCGTCGTCCTCCGGCGGGCCGACGCGATGCTCGAGCCGGCGCGTCAGGTGCGGCTCACCGACGCGCTGACCACGCTGGCCGCGCATGCGCCGGTCGTCCTGGCGGTCGACCGCGGGGTCCGCGATCGGCTGCTGGCCGACGGCGTCGTCGCGCGCCTGCAGCGCGCCGGCGTCCGCTGCCATGGTCCCTCGAACTACCTGACGATGCTGTCGCTGGAGTCCGCGGCGGGGGCGATCGTCACCGACTCCGGCAGCGTCGAGGAGGAGGCGAGCGCGTTCGGCGTCGACTGCTATTCGCTGCGCGCGGCCACGGAGCGCATTGTCACGCTCACCGGCGGCACGAACCGGCTGCTGGGCGAGGACCCGGGCGAGATCGCGGGGATCCGGCCGTCCGACCACCCGCCGACGCCGGCCGCGATCCCGCTGTGGGACGGCCGCGCGGCCGAGCGGGTCGCGGACGCCCTGCTGGCCAACTATGCGCTGCGCGCCGCGTCGGAGGCGTTCGCGTGAGCCGCCCCCGCAGCGCTCCGCTCCTGCTCGTCTGCTCGTCCGGCGGGCACCTGATGCAGATGCACGCTCTGCGGGAGGCATGGGAGTCCTACGACCGCGTCTGGGTCACGTTCGACAAGTCCGACGCTCGCTCGCTCCTGGCCGGCGAGCAGGTCGTGCACGCGTTCGGCCCAACCAACCGGAACATCCCCAACATGCTGCGCAACCTGCGCCTCGCGTTCCGCGTCCTGCGCACCGTGCGGCCGGCGGCGATCATGACCACCGGCGCGGGCGTCGCGGTCCCGTTCGCGTGGGTCGGCCGGATGCTGCGCGTGCCGACGATCTACATCGAGAGCTTCACGCGCATGAACGAGCTGTCGCTCAGCGCGCGGATGATCGCGCCGGTCGCCCGGCGCGTGTACGCGCAGTGGCCGGAGCTGACCGGCCGCCGCGGCGCGGTCTTCGCCGGCAACGTGTTCGCGGAGTGAGCGGGCCGTGATCGTCGCCACGCTGGGGACCAACGAGCAGCCGTTCGACCGGCTCGTCCGGGCGATCGCGCAGCTCGATCCCGCGGAGCCGATGCTCGTCCAGTACGGGTCCTCGCAGGAGCCCCACGGCCACGGCGACTGGGTCGACTTCCTGCCCTTCGAGGAGCTGGCCGAGCACATGCGGGCGGCCCGCGTCGTCATCTGCCACGCCGGCGTGGGATCGATCATGCTTGCCCGCCGCTGCGGCAAGCGGCCGATCGTCGTGCCGCGCCGCCTGCACCTGGGGGAGGCGGTCGACGACCACCAGCTCGGCGTCGCCCGGCGCCTGCACGCTGCCGGCTTCGTGACGCTGCTCGAGGACGAGCGCGAGCTGCCGCACGCCGTGCTGCAGGCCGACGGCCGCGCCGGCTCCGCGGCCGCTGTCGAGCTGCCCGGCGCCTCGGCGCTGGCGGTCGACCTGCGCTCGCACCTGGACGCCCTCGGCGCCCGTCGCAGGCAGCCTGCGGCCGCCTCGGGCTGAGCACCGTGACGCAGCCGAGCGCCCGGCGTGGTAGGACTTACGCGGTGCTCGTGATCCCGGTGGTCGCGGCGCTTATCGTCACCGGCGGGGTGATTGCGCCCAAGAGCGATGGTCCTTCTGCGCCCCCGGCCACGGCCGGCCGCAGCCACGCCGCCCCTCCGGCGTCGGTCGCGCGTGCCCGCGGTGGGCCCGGGCCGGACGTGCTGCGAGGGGGCCCGAAGGCGAACCGCCTCTCCGGGCGCGGCGGAGCGGACCGCCTCTATGGACGGCGCGGGAATGACCGGCTGTTCGGCGGTCCCGGCAAGGACCTCCTCGTCGGGGGCCGCGGGAGCGACCACCTGCTCGGCGGTCCCGGCACGGACCTCATCCGCGCCGACGGCCGCGATCGCGTGCGCGCGGGGAGCGGCAACGACGTGGTCGTCGTGCGCGCCGGCAAGATGGCGTTCAAGGTCTCGTGCGGCCGCGGCCACGACACGCTGATCGTGGTCCGCGCCAAGAAGCCGACCAAGCGCGCGGTGCGCCGGCGCTCATCCGGCTGCGAGAAGATCGTGCGACGCCAGTCTCTGCCGCCGAGCACCGGTGCGCCGGGCGCGCCACAGGAACCGGGCGGCACCGGCCCCACCAGCACAGAGGGCGGCGTCGTGCCCGAGTCGCCGCTGCCACCGCCGTCGGTGTTCGTCTCCACCACGGGATCCGATGGCGGCCCGTGCTCGGCGGCCGCGCCATGCCGGTCCTTCGACCGCGCCTACCACGTCGCCGCGCCGGGCCAGGTCGTGCAGGTCGCAGCCGGCTCCTATCCGGAGCAGATCATGAACGCGGACTCCTCGCACGGGTCGGGCGGCAACGTGACGTTCGTGCCCGCACCGAGCGCGGCCGTCTCCGTCAACTGGATCCGCCTGGGCCGCAACTACGTGGACCAGTCGCCCGGCAACATCGAGTTCCGCCGGATCAACGGCGACGGCTTCATCAGCCGTCGCGGCAGCGGGATCTCGTTCGTCAACTCGTCCATGGAGACGTTCAACGTCGACGGCACCAGCAACGTCAGCATCCGCGGCGGCAGCGTAGGCCCGCTGGTGGGCGAGAACCCGGCGATCGCCACCTGGAAGGGCGATCCGCAGGACGTCGTGCCGACGAACATCCTCATCGACCGCGTGCTGTTCCACGACATGGTCATGAAGACGCCGACGGACCACATGGAGTGCCTGCACATCATGGACGCCACCAACCTCACCATCCGCAACAGCCACTTCGCGCGCTGCGACACGTTCGGCCTGAACGTCGGTATCGACAAGTACGGCCTGCACAACGTGCTGATCGAGAACAACGTGATCGAGACGTCCAGGTCGCGGTTCGGCACGCAGGCGTACTACAGCCTGTCATTGCGCTTGGGGACCGGCATCACGATCCGCAACAACTCGCTCGCCCAGGACTGGGCCGGCCCGAGCGACAGCGACTCGATCGGCACCTGGCGCGTCGTCGGTAACGCCGGCGGCGGCTCGCCCTGCGACGACCGCGTGACCTACAGTCACAACGTGTGGGACGACTGGAAGTGCAGCTCGACCGACAGGGAAGCGGATCCGCGCTTCGTGAATCGCAACGCCGGCGACCTGAGGCTTATCGCCGGCTCCCCGGCGATCAACGCCGGCGATCCGGCCGACCATCCCGCGACGGACATCATGGGCAAGGCGCGGGACGGCGCGCCGGATGCCGGCGCGTACGAGCGTTGACGGCTCGCTCTCAGATGAGCGGGACGCGGTGGCGGATCGCGCCGCGAGCCACTGCGACGATCTCCGCGCCGTCGTAGGCGACGTAGAAGGGCACGCCCTTCGCCGGTGACGCGCCGACCGCGCGGCACCGGCCCCTGAGGTTGAGCGCGTACGGGAGCGCGAAGGCCAGCGCGAGCGGCGTCCGGCGGCCCAGCAGGACCGCGAGAGCGGCCTGTAGGAACAGCGGATGCGTGCGCCGGTAGAAGACGCGCTGCGGGAGGTGCTGCCTGAGCTCGGGATGGAGCTTGTACGCCTGCACGTCCTCCATCGCCCGCTTGACGTCGCCCATGGCCGCCAGTGGACCGCGCACGTGCACCGCGTGGTGCACGAGCGCCTCGGGCGCGAAGCGCAGGGACGCGTCGGCGGCGATCGCGCGCGAGCCGAGATCCGTGTCCTCTCCCGCCGGGGCGGGATAGCGCTCGTCGAAGCCGCCGATGCGCTCGAGCAGCGCACGCGGGTAGGCGATGTTGCACGTCTCGTAGTGAGGGCTCGGGCCTGTGACGGACAAGGTCCGCGCGAACGGGCTCATGTCGCCCATCTCCTCGGGCCGCGGCAGCGTTTGGCCCTGGACGATGACGTCGCCGGCGGCGTCGGTGGTGGCGACCGCCAGCAGCGTCGCCAGCCAGTCCGTGGTGGGCACGCAGTCGTCGTCGGTGAAGGCGATGATCGGCGCGCTCGCGGCCTGCCAGCCGCGGTTGCGCGCGGCCGCCGGCCCGCCGGCAGTCTCGATCGCGATCGAGCGCAGCGCCAGGCCGTTGCGGGCCTGCTCGCGCTGGAGCAGCGCCGCGGTGCCGTCGCTGGATCCGTCGTCGACGATGACCACCTCGAAGCGAGCCGCCGCCAGCGACTGGCGGCGCAGCGCGTCGATCAGCAACGCGAGCCGCTCCTCGCGGTCATGCGTAGCGACGACGACCGAGACTTCAGGACTGCCCTTCATACGACCTCCATGACTCTACGACGACGTGCCAGCAGTCGGCGAACCAGCGCCTCGTACTCCAACCGCACCTCGGGGACGCGCCACGCGCACACGAGCGCGAAGGTGACGACGCCGACGGCGACGCACACGAGCAGGCGCGGGAGCGCCGGGATCCCGTTGTCGAGCATGGCCAGGCGTGCCGCGAGCACGGCGGCCGCCATCGCCAGCGAGCACAGGAACACGCCCCAGACGCTGCGGACGAACACCCACGGAGACACGCCCAGGGCGCGCGCCGTGAGCACCGTGAGGAACGGCTCGACGATCAGACTCGTCACCGCATAGGCCGCGGCCACGCCCAGGACGCCCCATTGCACGCCGATGGCGAAGCCGATCACGTGGGCGCCGCAGAAGCCGATCGAGTAGCGCAGGATCGTCGAGGTGCGGTTTCGGGCCTGCAAGATGTCGACGTTGATTGCCTGGAGCGCCTGGATCATGCCGACCCAGGCCAGCAGTTGGACGATCGGCGCGACCTGGGCCCACTCGTGGCCGAGCACGACGCTGACGAAGTCCGGCGCGACCACGACCAGGCCCATCAGCGACGGGATGGCAATCGAGGCGACCATGCGCGTCAGGCGCGCCCAGGTTTCGGCGATGCGCTCAGGATCGTCCTGGAGCCGGGCGAACGCCGGTGCGAACACGCGCTGCAGCGGGCCGCCGATCCGGCTCATCGGTACGAGCATCAGGTTGTACGCGAGCTGGTAGGAGCCGAGCGCGGCGGTCCCGACGAAGCGGGCCACGAGCAGGTTGTCCGCATTGCGATGAACGTAGAAGAGAAGGCGGTGGCCGACCAGCGGCAGACTGAACGCGCTCATCTGGCGCAGGCTGGCGGTCGAGAACGTGAACCGTGGCCGCCAGGGAGAAAGGACCCACAGCAGGATGCTCGCGGCCACCGCGGTGCCGAGCTGCTGGGCGATGATCGCCCACGAGCCCTTGCCTGCGAGTGCGACGGCGACGCCGACCGCGCCGCCGATGAGCACGCTCACCATCGTCTGCGTCTCCAGGCGACGGAACTCCATCTCGCGCACGAGCAGTGACTGATGGGTCACGGCGATCGAGGTGATGAGGAAGCTCCCAGAGAGCGCCATGCACAGCGGCTTGACCGTGGGCTCGCCGAACAGGCTCGCGATCGGCCCCGACAGGAGCACACCGGCGATGCAGAAGACGACGCCCGCGGCGATGGTCGTCCAGAACGCCGTCGACCGGTCGGCCTCGGTGAGCGTCTTGGCCTGCACGAGCGCCGCGCCGAGCGCGAGGTCCGAGAACACGAGCACGAGGCTGGCGAAGACGAGCACGATCGCCGCGACACCGAACTGCTCCGGCGTCAGCAGGCGGGCGAGCAGCACGGCGACGCCGGCGCGTGAGACCTGCATCAGCAGCTGCGACGCGGCCACCCACCCAAGGCCGCGCATGACCCGGTCGCGCAGACCGGCTGCGGGCACGCTGGTGGTCTCCGCCGTCATCGCCACCGATGCTAGGTGCGATGGCGCTCGGGCAACCTGACCGGAGGTCTAGCAATGCCGCACGGTACGCGGGCTAGCCTCGCCTCAGACATGGATGTTCCTGTGCATACGATCGCGCGGACGCCCGACGAGGTGCTCGCGCTCCGCGACCGCTGGGCCCAGCTCGAATGGGACGACATCGAGGCCGATCTCGAGTTCTTCCTGACCGTCGGCGAGCGGCGCGGCGACGGCGCCGAGCCCTGCGTCGTCGCCGTCGAGCGCGACGCCGAGTGCCTCGGCATGGCGATCGGCCGCATCGAGCGCCGGGAGGTGCCGGTGCGGATCGCCGGGCGCACGGTGGTGCGCCCGCGCCTGCGCTGCCTGGCCATCGTGCACGGCGGCCTGGCCGCCCGGCCCGGCCACGCGGCGGCGACGCTCGAGGCGCTCTCAGAGCCGCTGCGCGCCGGCGACGTGGACGCGGTCTACCTGCATCGCGTGCCCACCGACGGCGCGTTCTTCGGCGCCGTGACGCAGCCGTGGCGCGGCGGGCGCCGGCAGGCGGTCATGCCGCGGCACCTGCACTGGCAGATCGAGCTGCCGGGCTCGTTCGACGAGTACCTGGCGTCGCTCTCGTCGCGCTCGCGCTCGAACGTGCGCAAGCAGGCCCGCAAGCTCGAGTCGGGCGCCGCGGGCGCGCTCGAGGTCCGCCGCTACTCGGGCGCGGCCGACCGCGACGCCCTGTTCGCGGACGTCGAGGCCGTCGCCGCCCGCTCCTACCAGCGCGGCATGGGCGTCGGCTTCCGGCTCGACGACGTCCAGCGCGCGGTGCTCGAGCTCATGCTCGAGCGCGACCTGACGCGTGCCTGGGTGGTCGCGCTCGACGGGCGCCCTGTGGCGTTCGAGATCGGCCACCGCTTCGGCGGCGTCTTCTTCGGCGAGGCGACCGGCTACGACCCCGACTTCGCCTCCCATCGCGTCGGCACGTACGTGCAGATGCGGATGGTCGAGGACCTCTGCGGCGACCCGCTGGTCGGAGCGATCGACTTCGGCTACGGCGACGCCGAGTACAAGCGGACGTTCGCCAACCGCCACTGGGACGACGCCGACATCCTCGTCGTCGCGCGGCGCGCGCGGCCGCTCGCCGTCAGCGCGGTCGGCAGCGCCGCCGCGGCGCTCGACCGCAGCCTACGCGGCGCCCTCGGCGACAGCGCGCTGGCAGCGCGGCTGCGGCGCGGCCGCCGCGAGCGGGCGCGGCGGCAGGTGGCAGCCGAGAGCGGCGCATGACGAGCCGCCGCGACATCGACGTCGTCGTCGTCGCCTACGCCAGCCAGGACAGCCTGCGCGGGTGCGTCGACCCGCTCGCGCGGCTCGACGGGGTGACCGTGACGGTCGTCGACAACGCATCGCCGACCGACGACGCGGCGACGGTCTCCGACCTGCCCGTGCGGGTCATCCGCGCCGGCGCCAACCACGGGTTCGGGACCGGCTGCAACCTCGGCATCGCCGCGGGCGACAGTCCCTATGTGCTGATCCTGAACCCCGACACGCGCGTCGATCCGCACGCGCTCGACGTTCTCGTCGAGCGGCTGGAACATGAGGACGATCTTGCGCTGGTGGCCCCGCGGCTGGTCGACAGCAGCGGGGAGCTGATGCTCAGCCAGCGGAGCTTCCCGCGCCTGCGGACCGCATATGCGAAGGCGCTGTTCCTGCACCGGCTGCGCCGCCGTGCGGGGTGGACCGACGACGTCGTCGGCGACGCCGGGGCGTATGAGCGGCCCGGGCGGCCGGATTGGGTGACCGGCGCCTGCCTGCTGTTCCGCCGCAGCGCGCTCGAGCTCGTCGGCGGGTTCGACGAGCGGTTCTTCCTCTACTGCGAGGAGACCGACCTGTGCCTGCGGCTCAACGAGGCCGGCCTGGCCGTCGGCTACGAGCCGGCCGCCACGGTCGTCCACGACGGCGGCGGCTCGGCGCCGCGGTCGTCGCTGCTGTGGGTGCATGCCCGCAGCCGCCTGCACTACGCGCGCAAGCACCGGTCGTGGCCCGCCGCCCAGGTGGAGGCCGTCGCGATCCTGCTCGAGGCGCTGACCCATGCGCTCGCGAACGTGCGTCGCCCGGCCGTCGCGCGCGGCCACGCCAAGGCCGCCGTCCGCCTCCTCACACCCGCCGCCGACTGATCGGCGCCGCGTGGGTTTCGTCGCAATCGCGCGCGCCGCCGCGATCGTTGCGACGAAACCGTCCTCTGGCGTGGGTTTCGTCTCACTCGCCGCTTGCCCGCAGTGGCGTGCGACGAAACCCGCACGCCGAACCAGCACCTCGTCGCAGAAGGGCGCCGCGAACGATTGCGACGTTCGTCCCCTATAGCCAGCACTTCGTCGCACGCCCGACCATCGCGGCGACCATTGACACGAAACGCTGGCTGCCCGGCCGCCCTACCCGGTAGGCAGTGACGTTCGTCGACTAGCCGGCGTAGGCGGCGCGGACCTCGCGCGCCGCGACGTCCCAGGTGAGCTGCGAGCGGGCGGCGATCGCCGCGGCCCGCATCCGCGCCAGCCGCGCGGGGTCGGACTCGAGCAGCCGCAGATGGCCGGCCAGCGCCGCGACGTCGCCGGCGGCGTGGATGAGGCCCTCGCGGCCGTCCTCGCAGCGGGCGCCGGCGGCGTCGGAGACCAGCGGCACGCAGCCGCACGCCATCGCCTCGTAGGTCACCAGCGCGCTGCCCTCCTCGACGGACGGCAGCAGCAGGACGTCGCAGCGCTGCAGGAGCGCCTCTGCGTCGTCGACGAAGCCCACGACCTCCACGCTGCGGTGATCGATCCACGGCGAGAGCAGTTCGCGGTAGCCGGGCGTGAACGCGCCGGCGACGATCAGTCGCCCGCGGTCGGCGACGCCGGACTCGTGCCACGCGCGCAGCGCGTAGTGCAGGCCCTTGCGCGGCTCGGCGCGGCCGAGGAACACGGCGGTGAACGGGCCGGGCTCGCGGTCGCCGGGCGGCGCGAACCGCTCAGGATCGAAGCCGTAGTGGTGCATCGAGAGCCGGTCCGGCGCGAAGCCGCGGTCCAGGAACGTCCGGCGCACGTACGGCGACGGCACGAGCAGCACGTCGGCGAGCCGGTACTCGGCCTCCTCGAGCGACAGCACCTTGTCGTCGAACGCGTGCGAGTGGCCGGTCGGCAGATCCATGCCGAGCTCCTCGAGCTCGCGGGCGACCCGCTCGTAGGCGTGGCCGGTGTGCGTGTTGGGCACCTCGCGCACGCCGCGCACGCCGACGCGGCGCGCCGCCGCGAACGTGCGCAGACACGAGCGCGGCCACGCGTGGACGACGTCATAGCGCCGGGGATGCGCGCGCAGCGCGGCGGCGACGCGCAGGTCGTGATAGGCGTAGGCGCGCGCCACGCCGAGCGCCCGGTGCGGCACGCGCACGGGCCCGGCGGCCAGCGTCGAAACGCGGCGGCCGCCGCCCGGCACCGGAACCGCGAAGCTCGCCGCGTACACGTTGACGTCGATGCCGAGCCGCACGAGCGCGCGCAGCTGGTTGAGCGCGGTCGTGCCGATGCCCGGGGCGCCGAGCGCGTGCGGGAAGCTGTAGAGGACGCGCATGAACGGTCAGGCCGCCGCGAGCGCGCGGACGCGGTCGGCGAGGACGCCGTCGAGCACGCCGGCGAGCTGGGCCATGAACGCGCCGCGCTCGAGGCGCTGGAGCGCCGCGACGTCGTTCTCGGTCTCGCGCGACCCGGCCGAAGCGAGCGCGACGCGCTCCTCGATCGCGGCCGCCATGCCGGTGACGTCCGACGGGCGGCAGACCGACGCGCGGTCGAACGCGGCCAGGAAGTCGCGCGCGTCGCCGTCGGGCACGGCGCCGAGCACCGGCCTGCGGGCGGCAAGGTACTCGTACGTCTTGTACGGGATCAGCCCGGCCCGCTGCCCGGGCGGCAGGTCGTAGAGCGGGAGGAACAGCAGATCGGCGGCGCGCATGAGCGCGAGCGTGCTGTCGTGGGAGAGATGGCCGTGAACGGTGATGAAGGAGCGGCCGTCGATGATCGCGCGGTCGGCGTTGGTGAACGTGCCGGCGAGGTGCAGCTGCAGCCGGCCGCGCAGGTCGGGCCGACGTTCCAGGACCTGCTCGATCGCCTGCACCAGGTTCACGTGCGAGCGGGTGAGGATGTCGACGTCGACCGATGTGCCGCCGAGCAGCTTGCGCGCCCGGCGCGAGCGCCGGTGGGCGAGCCCGAGCTGCGTGTGCATCGAGCCCGTGTGCACGATCTTGAACGCCGCCGGGTCGACGCCGGCGGGCGCTTCTGCGCCGCCCGGCTCGAAGTCGACCGGGTCGAAGCCGGTCGGGATCGCCAGCACGGGACGGTCGCAGAGCTGCGGCATCCGGCGGTGGACGCGGTCGGCCGCCTCGAACGAGTTCATGACGATCGCCGAGGCCGAGGCGAGCCCGCGGCGCATGCGGTGCAGGTCGAACTCGCGGTGCAGCGCGGTGGGGTGGACGCGCATCTCGTCGAACGCCCACGGGTCCTCGAGGTCAGCCACCCAGGGGATCCCGAGGCGGCGCGACAGCGTCGCGGCGGCCCGCGAGGTCTCGTACGGGATCAGCGAGGCGAGGATCAGCTGCGCGTCGCCGGCGACTTCCTCGCCCAGCCGCGTCGCGCCGTCGACCCACCAGCGAACCCACGGGGCGGGCAGCTCGGCCCAGCGCGCGCCGCGCGCCTTCCAGCCGCTGCGGCCGGGGGGCTCGGGCCCCTCGAGCCGGTGGACCTCGACGTCCGCCGCGACGGTGCGCAGGAGCTCGGGATCGGCGGGGTTCCAGCGGTCCTCGCGGCTGCCGGGCCCGGTGACGACGACCGGCTCGTAGCCGTGCGAGCGGAGGTGGCGCAGCACGCCGATCGTCCGCTGGACGCCCGCGCCGCCGATCGGCGGGAAGTGGCGCGCGAGACAGAGGACTCGCGTGCGCTCGGGTGTCGACACCTCGGACAGGGGAACGGACATGCCGCGACCGATCGTAGGCCCGCCGCGCGTGCGCGACGCGCGGAACTGGACGAACGGCTAGCCGCCGGGCCGGGTGAACGTCCAGTTGATGGGCCGGAGCGCTTTTGCGCCGCCCACGAGCCGATACGGTCAGTGGCGATGACGAGCTTGTCCTACGCGATCGTGACGCCTGCGCGCAACGAGCGCACGAACCTGCCGCGGCTCGCCGGCTCGGTGATCGCCCAACACCAGCGTCCCGAGCGCTGGGTGATCGTCGACGACGGCTCCGACGACGGCACGCGCGAGATCGCCGCGGCGCTCTCGGAGGAGCACGACTGGATCGCCGTGCTCGACGCCGGCAGCGCCGGGGGCGAGCTTGCGAACGGGCGCCGCGAGGGCCGCGACCTGCTGGCCTTCCGGGCGGGCGTCGAGGCACTGCCGCAGCCCGTCGACGTCGTGATCAAGGTCGACGCCGACGTCTCCTGCGACGCGGACTACTTCGAGCGCCTGGTCGCCGCGTTCGCCGACGATCCGAAGCTCGGCATCGCGAGCGGCGCTTGCTGGGAACAGGACGGCGGCGTCTGGACACGCCGCAAGGTCGTCGAGACGCATCCGCGCGGCGCCACGCGCGCGTACCGCTGGGCCGCCGTGCCGGAGCTGATGGCGCTGAAGCCGGTCATGGGCTGGGACGGGCTGGACGAGATCCGCGTGTCGCTGAAGGGCTACAGCACCCGCACGCTCGTCGATCTCCCGTTCCGCCACCACCGCATCGAGGGCGGTCGCGAGAAGGACCGCCTGCGCGCCAAGGTGCTCCAGGGCACGACGTCGTGGTACATGGGCTATCGCCCGAGCTATCTGCTGTTGCGCGCCCTCTACCGCGCGCGCGACGAACCGGTCGCGCTGGCGATACTCTGGGGATACGCGCGGTCGGCCGTGCGCCGCGCGCCGCGCTGCGAGCCGGAGATCGTCCGCGCGGTACGCGAGCGGCAGCGGCTCGGCATGGTCGTGCGTCGCGGCTCGCCCCCGTGAGAGGTGCCACGATGGTCGCCGGCGCGCCGCTGGCGCTGCCGGCCCACGCCCTCCGCAAGCTCGCCGAGCGACGGCTCGAGGCGCGCTGCCGCGAAACCCGCTCGCTGGTGCTCACCTACGACGACGGGCCCGGACGCAGCCTCACGCCGGCGCTGCTCGAGGTCCTCGCCGACCGCGGCGCGCGCGCGACGTTCTTCGCGCTGGGCCGCCGCGCGCTCGAGGCGCCGGAGGTGCTCGACCGGGTCGCCGCCGCCGGCCACGAGGTCGGCTGCCACAGCTTCGATCATCGCAATGCCTGGAAGGTGCCGCCCGCCGCCGGCGTGGCCGACATCGACGAGGGCTACGAGAGCCTGGCCCGCTGGGTGCGGCCGGACGGCCTGTTTCGGCCCCCGTACGGGAAGCTGACGCTCGCGACCTGGGCCGCCCTGCGGCGCCGGCGCGGGCGCCTCGCGTGCTGGACCGTGGTCTCCGGAGACACCTTCGGGGAGCTGCCGCGGCAGGAGGACGTCGTGGACCAGGTGGTGCGGGGCGGGGGAGGAGTGGTGCTCATGCACGACTTCGACCGCGAGCCCGAGCGCGGCGAGTACGTGACCGGTCTCACGGGTCGGCTGCTCGACGCCGCCGAGCGCCACGGGCTGACGCCCGCGACGCTCGGTGACGTGCTCGATCGCGGCTGACGCCGCTGTCGTCCTCAGCGGTGCCAGTGGTGGTCCGCTCGCGCGCTCAGCCGGTGTACCCGGAGCTTCGTGCGCTTGTGCTTGGAGGCGTGGTGGTGGCCCTTGCGCTTCTTCTTCGCGTGGGCGCGGCTCGTGAGCTTGACGCTCGCGATGGCCTGCGCCGCGTCGCCCTGTAGCTCCGCCTGCGGCAGCGCGCGGGCGTAGATGCGGAGCTCGTCGATCGTGCCGTCGAAGAACTCGCCCCACACGGCGTTCCCGCCGATCCGCAGCGCGCCGGCGGACGTGGCCAGCGAGCCCTGCATCGGCGAGCTCTTGACGAGCGTGCCGTTGACGTACAGCCGCACGGTCGAGCCGTCCCACGTCATGGCGACGTGGCTCCAGCGGTCCCTGGCCAGCTGCGAGGCGTTGGCGACCTTGGACTCGTGGTCGGTGTACAGGTAGCCCGTGGCACCGTCGGCGCCGGCGTTGGAGTACAGGCCGTAGTCGAGGTTCTTGCCGTGCTCCTTGATCGCGATGCTGCGCCAGACACCGCCCGCCGCGCCGGGGCGCACCCACGCCTCCATCGTGATCGCGTTCCGGAGGTCGAGCTGCGCAGCGTCGGGAACGGTGACGTAGTCGTTGCGACCGTCGAACTTCAGCGCGCCGCCGAACTTGCCGGTCACGCGCTTGGCACCGGCGACCGTGCCGCTGTTGCCGTAGCCCGACCGGTCGCGGGCGGTGGTGCCGCTCGCCTCGTCGAAGCCCCACGCCCCCACGAGGTTGGCGGGTGCGGAGTTCGAGACCGGCGGCACCGGCGGGACCGGCAGCGTCGGGATCGTCGGAATCGTCGGCGGCGGGGTCGGCGTCGGCGGCGCGGTCGGCGTGGGCGTCGGTGTCGGAGTGGGCGACGGGGTGGGGGTCGGCGACGGCGTCGGAGTGGGCGACGGCGTCGGGCCGCCCCAGTCACCGGGGCCGACCGCCGAAACGGTGTCCGTCGCACCGCAACGCGGCGAACCGGTCGCCCACCTGTTCGCCTCGAACGTGGCGTTCGCCACGCAACCGTCGTTGATGCCGACGTTGCCGCGAATCAGTGTTGTCGACGTTCCCGCCCACGCCTGCGCGTGCTGATGCAGAGCCTGCTCGAAGTAGTTGCCTTCGATCCGGTTGTTCCCCTGGGTCAGGTTCGACCCGATGTAGACCGACAGGTATCCCTGCTG
>DATDKF010000203.1:0-14625 GCA_036520135.1 Solirubrobacteraceae bacterium | reverse complement strand
CACGCTGGACGTCGGGGTCGCCAGGTTCTCCGGTATCGACGCCGCGGAGCGGGCATTCGCAGAGGCGCGCGACCGCGATCCCGGCGCCGGCTGGATCGGCGAGGCGGCGTTCGTCGAGGTTCACCGCGACGGCCGGATCGTCATTCGCGGCAGCGTCGCCGGCCATTACGTCGACGTCGACGGCGAGGGAGACGTGATCGGGCGCGACACCGGCATCGGAGCTGTGCTCGGCGCTGCGCTCGGCTTGCTCCTGGGACCGCCGGCGTTCGCCGCCGGAGTGGTCGGCGGGGCGACCGTCGGAGGAACCGTCGAGGCGAGGCGCGGCCCGGCCCCAGCTGGCGCCGCGGTCGATGCCATCCGCGAGCAGGTGCCCGAGGGCTCATCGGCAGTCGTGGTGGTATCCGACAGCGAGCACGTTGAGGCGATGTACAGGGCTCTCGCCCCGGCGGCCGAGAAGTTCGAGCGTTACCTCCTCACCCCGCAAGCGGAGGCGGAGCTGCGATCCGCGCTCGCCCAGGCGCCTCCGAGCGCCCGTCCCAGTCGAGCGACGGATCGGTAGGGCCCGTGCGCGACCACGCCCTCGAGCAGACGACCGCGGCCGCTCTCGCCGCGGACCCCGGCGTCGACGACGACACGATCGCGGTCGAGTGCTTCGACGGCGGCCACGTGCAATTGCGCGGGTCGGTCGAGAGCCCCGTCAAGCGCACCCACGCGCTCCGGACGGCCTCTGCAGTGGCGGGTGTGCGCAGCGTGGACGACGAGATGCGCCCGCGCGCGCTCGGCGTGGGGCACCGCCAGGACGCCAGGACGGAGGCGGCCGTGCTCAAGGCGTTCATCGCCGACCACACACTGCCCGCCGAGACGATGCACGTCAGGGCCACGGACGGCACCGTCACCTTGGACGGGCGCGTCGATCTACAGCACCAGCGCGACCGGGCCGAAGAGGTCGCCAGACGAGTTCCGGGCGTCTCGCAGCTTCGCAATCACCTGGAGGTCTGGGTCGCGGCGTCGCCGAACGAGGTGATAGAGCGGGTGAGCGATGCGATCGGTGAAGCCGGCGCGGCTCAGCTCACAGCGACCGTCCGCGACAATGTGGCCACGCTCAGCGGGACCGTGCGCTCGCCAACCGACCGCGATGCCGCGATTGCCGCAGCGGCAGGGGCGCGCCTGGTCGTGGACGTCCAGGACGAGATCCGTATCGTGGCCTGACGGGGGCTCGATCTAGCCGGCGCGGCCGCCGGGAGCGAGAAGCCCCAGCTCCCGGGCGCGGCCGACGGCCTCGCTGCGGCCATGGACATCGAGCTTCGCGTAGATGTGGCGGAGGTGCGTCCTGACGGTGTTCGCGGAGACGAACAGCTCGGCGGCGATCTCGGTGGCCTTGAGGTTGCTGGGCAGGTATCGCAACACGCGCAGCTCAGCCTCGCTCAGCTCTTCCCGCAGCGGCGTCGTCTCGCGCTTGCGCTGGGGTGACACCCCGTCCAGCACGTCCAGGATCGTCGCCAGCAGCGCTGCATGCGCGGTGTGGTGCCTGGGGTGGCGCTCGAGCAGCTCTCGGACGGGAACGAGCAGGAACTGCAGGATCATCCCGTCCTGCTCGGCCAGCTCGAGCGCGCGCTCGATCGACGCTTCGGCGGCCTCGGGATCACCGAGCGCGTCTTGGGAGACGGCGTCGAGGAGGAGCGCGTGGACGGTCGCCCGGCGCAGGTTGAGCACCTGTGGGGGTCCGTCGGCCGTCGGCTCCGGCCGGGCCTCGAGCATCGGCGCCACCGCGTCCGCGGCTTCCTGCGGGGACCCTTCCGCTAGGGCGAGCGTGGCGGCGGCCACGCACATCCCGGCCCCGTCGCGCTCTTCGGCGGTGAGGCCTGCGAGCGTCGCGCGCGCAACCGCGGTCTCGCCGGCCAGGGCCTGGGTGATCACGACCCAGCCGCGCACCTCTACGGGGAGCACGTGTTCCCGCGCCAGCAACGGCCGCGCCGTCTCGGCGGCGCGGAACTCCGCCAGCGCCTCATCGAATCGGCGCTGCGCAAGACGCACGTACGCGCGCGCCCAGTGGAGAACGGGCTCGGCCGCGAACTCGGCCGCGCCGGGCTGCGTGCCCTCCATTTGCTCTAGCCACTGCTCGGCCTCCGCGAGGCGGCCGAGCCACGCGAGCGCGGCTGCGCTAGCCGCGAACGCCGGAGCGACGATGCGGTGCGTTCCCCATCCGTGCTCCTGGGCGATCGTCGCCGCTTCCTCGCTCAGCCGCAGTCCGTCGGGCACTGGCGAGCCGCTCAGATCGGCCGCCAGCGCCAGGTGGCCGAGGCAACCGATCTCCAGGTACGGACGTCCGATGCGGCGTGCGAGCGCCAGCGCCTCTTCGAGGTGGCGGCGGGCGTCATCCAGATGCAGCGACCACAGCTCGGCGATACCGAAGTTCAGCAGCGCCGAGGCAAGATGGTCATTGCGGCGGGCGACCGTGTCGGCCGATTGCAGTTGTAGAGACCGCATCGCCTTCCGCGCGGCCTGGAGATCGCCGCGCTGACTCGCCAGCCAGAGCCTCGCGCTGCTCAACCGGAGGTCGAACAGCCGTCTCTTGTCCTCGGGCACAGTGGCGGTTGACCGCTCGGCGACGGCGATGAGCGCTGCACTGTCGTCGAGAAGGCCGTCGTAGAGCCGAGCCACGGCGACGGCCAGCGCCAGTTCGGCGTCCGTCTCTGGCGCGTCGGGCGGCAAGGCGTCCAGCAGCCCGCGGAGCGTCGCCGTGCGGCCGTCGAAGACCAGGTTGACGTAGTTGTCGGCGAGCAGGCGGGCGGCGTGCGACCAGTCGCGCGCCGCCTGGGCGTGCCGGATGGCCTCGACCTCGAACCCGTGCTCGCCGAGCCAGTGCGCCGCTGCCCTGTGCAGCGAGTCGATCAGCGCCGGAGACGACCGGCGCAATTCGAGCTGAAGCAGATCCGCGAACAGGTGGTGGTAGCGGAACCATGTGCGGCCGACGTCGAGCGAGGTGACGAAGGCGTTCGCGTCCTCGAGGCCCTGCAAGATCGCCTCTGAGCCCGTGGCGGCGGTCAGCATGTCGGCGAGTGGGCCGCTGACCCGCTCCAGCACGGAGGTGCGCAGGAGCAGGTCGCGGACCTCGGGCGGCTGGCGCTCCAGCACCTCTGCCAGCAGATAGCCCGCCACGGTGCGCTCGCTGCCGCAGAACTCCGTCACGCCGCACTCGGGGTCGGGGTGCCGGGCCAACGAGATGACGGCGAGGCGCAGACCGGCGGCCCACCCTTCGGTTCGCTGGTGAAGCAGCGCCAGGCCTTTGTCGGAGAGCGCGACCCCGCTGGTCTCCATCAGCTCCCGGGTCTCCTGCAGCGAGAACCGCAGGTCGTCCGCGCGTATCTCGATTAGCGCGTCGGCGAGCCGCAATCGATGCAACCCCAAGCCAGGGTCCTCTCGGGTGGCGAGCACCACCCGCAGCTCCGGAGGCAGCTCGGACAGAAACACCTCGAGCAACTGCAGCGCTGCCGTCGAGCGCAGCTCGTGCAGATCGTCGATGACCAGCACGACCGGGCGGACGAGCGCGTCGAGATCGGACAGGAGCCGCTCGACGATCGCCTCGCCGGCGAATGCCGGCGTCGCGTCGAATCGCTCCACCGCGCCATCAGCGCCGGCCAGCGCGTCGATGATCGACAGCCAGAAGCGCTGCGCGTCGCGCTCGTCGCGTTCCACCGAAACCCAGGCCACCCTGTCGGCGAGCCCTGCGGACTCGGCCCACGATCGCAGGAAGACGGTCTTGCCGCTCCCCGCGGGCGCGCACACGAGAACCACCTCGCCCGGGCCGTCCGCCGACAGCCGGTCGAACAGCAGCCGCCGCGGTACGAGCCCGCGCACGCTCGGCAGCCGCTCGACTCTGGGGCTGTGCGCTACCACGGCCGGCTCCGAGGCACGTCGGGCGACAGCCGAACCATCCAGATTTCAGCGGGAACGTTCTCCGTTCGTCCTATGAGTGAACCCTACCGGCGCAAGCCCGTCAGAGCGAGCGCCTTCACCCGGCCGGGGGACGGAACTCATCGTGGACGGCGGCGTGGGCCGCGGTTCGCGAGCCGTCCTGACGGCGAGACGCCCGGATGACGTGAGGAGATCCGCACGCGCAGGGCCGCAGGCTGGCTCACGAGCTCCACAAGCGGATCGAGATCCACCGCTTCGCCATCGATCCCCGCGTGCACTCGGCCCGCCGCGTGTACCTCGACCCTCGCCGCGCTCCAGGCCCTGGCTGGAGGGTTCCGACCGGCCGCGGGCGCGTCGAGCACGACGATGCCGAGTTGAGCGCCGTCAAGCCTGGGCCGCGTCCCGCTCACGGGCGGTGGGTCGAACGCATACGGGTTGTTCGATACCAGTACGACGGCCGGTTGGCTGTGCTCTTGGCCAAGGTCGTCGACGACGCGCAGCGCCGGCGCAGGGGCCGTCGAGCTGAGCACCGCCTTCGCCGTCGCGAGCAGCGTGCGCAGCTTCGCCTCCCGGTAGGCGGCTTGTCGCACGGCGTCCCCGTAGAGCCCGAGCGAGACGTTGTTGAGGAACATGCGGCCGTTCACGGTCGCCACGTCGATGCGCCGCTCGACCGGCTCGGTGAATGCGCCGAGCGCGCCAACAAGATCGTGCCGATCGATCCCCAGGTCCTGCGCGAAGTGGTTGCGCGTCCCGGCGGGGATGCAGATGAAGGGGAGGTCATGTGCCAAGGCCACGGACGCGACCACTGCCAACGAGCCGTCGCCGCCGGCCATCCCCAGCGCATCCGCGCCACTCTCCACCGCACCGCGGACCAACGCGGCAAGACTCTGCTCGGGCGTCACGACGACCGCCTCGATCCCCTGCTCCCGTGCGTGATCGGCGATGCGGGCGCGCGTGGCCCGCCCGTCGCCGGAGCGGGGATTGATCAACAGCACCGGCCGCCGTGGCGGAGCCGCCGCTTGCCAACCAGTCGACATCAGCTTGCCAGGCCGCCGGGGGCGAGCAGGCCAAGTTGCCTGGCCCGGGTGACGGCCTCCGTCCGATTGTGAACGTCCAGCTTGGCGTAGATGTGGCGTAGGTGGGTGCGCACGGTGTTCGCGGAGACGCACAGCTCGGCCGCGATCTCTGTCGCCTTGAGGTTGCTCGGTAGGTGCCGGACGACACGGAGCTCGGCGTCGCTGAGCGGTTCGCACAGCGGCTCGGTCTCGGGCTGCGGGGCGGCGCCGGCGAGCATGTCGAGGATGGTGGCCCCCAGTGTGGCGTGCGCCGTGCGATGCCCCCGATGGCGCTCGAGCAGCCTGCGCTCGGCGACGATCGCGAACGGCACGAGGATCCCATCCGGTTCGGCGAGCGCCAGCGCACGCTCCAGCGAGACCTCGACGGCGCGCAGGTCGCCGAGCTGGTCGTGCGCTGCAGCGTCGAGCAGCCGCGCCTCGATCGCCGCGAGTCCGGGATAGACCGCCGGCGCCGAGCCGTCGACGACCGGGCCTAGTTCGTCAAGTGCGCGCTCCGGCCGGCCCTCGGAGAGCTCGAGGGCTGCGGCGGCGAGGCGCATCTCAGACCGGCTGCGCTCCTGCTGTGGCATGTCGGTGAGCGTGGCGCGCACGGCACCGGGCTCGGCCGTCTGGAGCTGTGCCCGGAGGATGCGTCCGCGGAGATCGAGCACGATCGGGTGCGCGCTCGGCAGCCCCCGTCCTGCTACCTCCGCGGCCCGGAAGGCCGCCAGCGCATCCTCGAACCGGCGCTGCCCCAGGAAGAGGAGACCGCGGGCGTTGTCGAGCAGCACCTCGATCGCGGGAGCCCGGCCGTGGGCCAGCGCGTGTCGCGAACGGTCCAACCACGCTGCGCCGTCCGCGAAGCGCCCGAGCCAGACCCGCGTCACACCTTCCACGGCGAAGGCTGCCGCGGCAGCGTGGTGGGTCTCCCAGCCGTGCGCTTGCGCGATTGCGGCGGCCTGCTCGGCGGACCGACGGGCGACGGATACCGGCAGGCCGCTGTGGATGGCCCCGAGCGCCAGGTGGGCGAGGCACACCATCTCGAGGTACGGACGGCCGATGCGGCGCGCGAGTGCGAGTGCCTGCTCGAGGTGGTGACGGCTGTCCTCCAGCCGCAGCGACGACAGCTCGGCGATACCGAGATTCAGAAGCGCCGTCGCGTCATCCAGGCTGGTGCGCGTACGCTCACTCGGGGGTTGTGTGCGCAGCGCTGCCTCGACGGAGCGGAAGGCCTCGACCGCGGAATCGGCGTCGCCCCGGAGACGTGCCAGCCAGAGGCCGGTCCGAGCAAGCCCCAGCTCGAACCGGTGACGCCGATCCTCGGGGACGCTGGAGGCCAGGCGCTCGGCGACGGCGACGTACGCGGCGCTCTCCTCGTCGAAGCCGTCGAAGGCTTGGGCGGTCGCGAAGGCGAGGGCGAGCTCCGCGTCCCTGGTCGCGGCGCCGGACGGGAAGGCGTTGAGCAGGTCGCGGACCGCCGCGGCGCGGCCGTCGAGCATAAGGGCGAGCTGGTTGTCGCCCAGCAGCTGTGCCGCGTGAGGCCAGTCGCCGGCGGCCTGGGCGTGGCGGATCGCCTCGGGGATGTCCCCGTGCTGCTCGTGCCACCGGCCGGCGACCCGGTGAAGCGTGCTGACGAGTGTCGGGTTGACACGACGCAGCTCCAGCCGCAGCAGGTCGGCGAACATCGGGTGGTAGCGGAACCACGAGCGCCCGACGTCGAGTGCCGAGACGAACGCGCCGGTGTCGTCGAGCTCGTGCAGCACCCGCTCGGAACCCGAGCCGCCGGCCAGCGCATCCGCCAAGGGGCCGCTGACGCGCTCGACCACTGAAGTACGCAGCAGCATGTCGCGCACCTCGGGCGGTTGGCGGTCCAGGACTTCCGCGCGCAGGTACCCCGCCACCGTTCGTTCGCTGCCGGAGAACTCGTTCACGAAACGCTCTGGGTCGGGATGGGCAGCGAGCCCAGGCGCTGCCAGGCGCAGGGCGCCGACCCAGCCTTCGGTGCGTTCGTGGAGCAGAGCGACACCGGTATCCGACAGCGCGACCCCGGCACGCTCGAGCAGTTCGCGCGTCTCCTGGAGCGAGAAGCGCAGATCCGGGGCCCGCAGCTCGGTCAATGCGCCGGCCAGACGCAACCCGTGCAGTCCGAGCCCCGTCGCGGCGCGCGTGAGCAGTACCACGCGCAGCTGCGCCGGCAACCGAGTCAAGAAGCGCTCGAGCTGGGCCTGCGCCTCGACCGATCTCAGCTCGTGCAGATCGTCGATGACGAGCACGCCCGGCTCCTCGAGCGCCTCCACCTCTGAGAGCAGCCGCTCGACCAGGAGCTCGGCGCCGAGGACGGAAGCCCCGCCGAGCCGGGCCAGCTCCTCGCCGCCGGCGATGCTCGCCAGCCCGCTGATCACCGACAGCCAGAACCGCCGCTCGTCACGCTCGCCAGGCCTCATCGTTGTCCAGCCGGCGTGATCTGCGAGACCGGCTTCGACGATCCAGGAGCGCAGCAGGCATGTCTTCCCGCTCGCGGCCGGCGCAGAGACCACGGTCACGGCGCCTGCGCCGCCGAGCCGCTCGCAGAGCGCGCGCCGGAGCACCATCGGTTCGGCGGCGCCCCTCGCCTGCCCGTCCAGGAGGCCGACAGGGCCCCCCGCGGGACGGATCAGCGGCACGACCGTCGCGCTGCCGTCCACCGGCAGATCGTGCGGTGCGCGGCGCATCGGCGCAACGCGGTCGAGTGCGGTGTTGGGGAGAGCGCTCATTCCGTTCCGTTCGTCGCTGGCGGAAGCTTGAGCGACAATCGCACGGGCGGCTCGCTGCGGGAAGACGGCTCAGCTTGCGTGCTTCGGAGGCGTCCGTGACAACGAATGTAAGGCTGTCCTTACCCCCAAAGCCCTGCTGAGCAGCGATCATGGTCATGTTGCCCGTATCGATCCTCGTAGTGGATGACGATCCGACGTTCCGCCGGTTGGCGCGACTGTTGTTGGCCGCCCACGGGCTTGACGTCGTCGCCGAGGCGGCCTCGGTCTCCGAGGCCCGCTCGGCGGCGATGCAGGCGCGGCCCGACGGCGCGTTGGTGGACGTGGAGCTCCCCGACGGCGACGGCTTCGAGCTCGCGGCCCAGCTGGCCAGCTTGCCCTGGCGGCCGCGTGTCGTCGTCACCTCCACGAATGCCGCCAACGGCTCCGCCTCGGAAGCGAGCCGTGTCGGAGCGCAGGCCTTTGTCTCGAAGACCGACCTCGCGAAGGCGCCGCTCGCGACGTGGCTTGCCGCCGGATAGCCAGCCCGGTCCTGCCGCGGTAGGCTCATCCCGATGACAGCGCCGCTACGCGTGGCGATCGGTGAGGACGATGTACTCCTCCGAGAGGGCATCGAACGAGTGCTGTCGGACGCCGGATTCGAGGTGGTCGCTCGAGCAGGCGACGCGGACGATCTCCTCCGCAAGGGCCTGGCCCACCGGCCGGACCTGCTCGTGGCGGACATCAATATGCCGCCCGGCCGCGGAGACGACGGGCTGGTGGCGGCCCTCGAGGTGCGTCAGCGCCACCCGGAGACGAGTGTGCTCGTCCTGTCGCAGTACTACGAGGAGCGCTACGCCGCAGAACTACTCGCCGATGGCGCCGACGGCGTCGGGTATTTGCTCAAGGAGCGCGTCGGCAGGGTCGAGGAGTTCGTGGAGGCTGCAGAGCGCGTGGCCCAGGGGGGCAGCGCTGTCGATCCAGAAGTGGTCGCGCGGATGCTCGGTCGCCGCCGGAACCGGAGCAGCATCGCGCAGCTGAGCCCGCGAGAGCTCGAGGTTCTCGCGGCGATGGCTGAGGGCAAATCGAACCAAGGCATCGCGGATGCCCTGGTGGTCACGGTGCCGGCGGTGGAGAAGCACATCAACAGGATCTACGGCAAGCTCGCGCTCGACGCCGGCCAGTCCGAGCACCGGCGCGTACACGCGGTCCTCGCGTTCCTGCGTGAGAACTGATGTCTGCCGCGGCACGACGCGTCGACGACGCCCGCCTAGCCGCTCATCGCGTCGAGATCACCAGAAATGCGTGACGCCGGCTCACATAGGTGTCGCTCAGCATCCGCTCCATGAGTGAACACACCAGCACAACCAACACGGCCGCCGAAGCATGGGACGGCCACAACGTCATCGCAGTCTCCTTCGAGGATGACCACAACGCGTACAAGGCGCTGACCATGCTTGAGGAGCTCGACTCCCAGCGTCGCCTCGCGGTCCGGGAAGCGGTCGTCGTCGCCCGCGCCGAGGACGGAAAGGTCGTCAGCAAGGACAGGGTCGAATCGTCCTCCCTCCCGGGCACGGCCAGCGGGGGCCTGATCGGCCTCCTGATCGGGATCCTCGGCGGACCGGTCGGCGTGCTCGTCGGCGGAACCTACGGGCTCATCGTCGGCTCGCTGTTCGATATCTACGACGCCGACGAAGCCGACTCGGCTCTCGGCGAGATCTCGAGCTCCGTCAAGATCGGCCAGACCGCGCTGGTCGCGGTCGTGGACGAGCAGAGCGCCGACGTCGTCGACGCTGCGATGGCGGACATCGGCGGCACCGTGGCGCGCCGCCGCGTCGCCGACGTCGAGGCGGAGATCGCCGCCGCGGAGGACGCTGAGCGCAAGGCCAAGCACGAAGCCCGCAAGGAGCTGGACCGGGCACGACGCGAGCGCAACAAGGCGACCGTCGACGCGAAGCTCGACGAGCTGAAGGGCAAGCTCCACCACGGGCAGCACAGCGAATCCGCCGAGCCCGACGGCGCCACCGTGGCGACGGCCGGCAGCGAGCGCTGAGGAGGGAGGCGGGCATATGGAAGACACCATCGTGATCCTCCGGTTCGCCGAGCTGGGCCGGGCGCGCCGGGCTCTGCACGACCTGGAGCGACTTGACGGCGATGGACGCCTACAGGTGCGAGGCGCCGCGCTCGTCCAGCGGTCGGGACAGGGCGGGATCGACGCGCCCGCGGCAGCCCGGGACCAGGAAGGCCACTACCTGCCGCCGGGCGGAACCGTCAGCCTGCTGCTCGACGTGCTGGGAGGTCCCGTCGGGATGCTCTCCTCGCGCCCGGCCGAGGGCTTCGAGGGCCACGGGGGGCGTTCCCCCTACGAGGGAGAGCGCGAGACGATCCTCGAGGAGATCAGCAGAAGCCTCGAGCCGGGGGTCACGCTGGTCGTCGCCGAGATCGCCGACCCGGATCCGGAAGTGCTCGACTCGGCGCTCGCGGCGCTCGGCGGATCCGTCACTCGCCGAGCCGCACGGGACGTCTACGCCGAGGTCCGGGCCGCAGAGGCGGCGGAGAAGCGGGCTGACGGCGAGGCGCGCCGCGAACAGCGGCACGAGCGGCTGAAGCGGTTCAAGGAAGGGCTCAAGGCCAAGCTGCCGTGAGCAGCGACGCCCGGCGGGCGAGCGAGCCTCAGCGGCTCCTCGCCTTCCGGTCGTCGCCCATGAGGAACTGGCGCACCAGGAAGCGCCAGGACACTGCCGCGGCCGCGATCGGGATGACGATCCCGAGCAGCCAGAAGGCACGCTGGCTGTCGATGTGGTCGATCATCCAGCCGAAGTTCATGCCGAAAAAGCCGGTGAGGAACGTCAGCGGTCCGAAGATCGTGGCGATGACGCTCACCAGGTACGCCCGCTCGTTCAGCTGCAGGTCGAGCAGCATCCCCATCCCGTCGGCGGCGGCGTCGATCGCCGCCGGCAGGCGGTCGACCTGCTCGTCGAGGCGGTCGAAGTACGGCTCCTGCTCCGCATCGAAACCGGGCAGCGCGCCGATCTCGACCGCCAATCGCTCGAAGACGGCCTGCTGGGCCGTAACCCAGCGCCGCATGGTCGCGAGCCGGGCGCCCGCGGCCCGCAGGGCCGCCCGCGGCACGCGCCCGCCGCTGCCGTCGGCCCAGATCGCGGCCAAAGCCTCGATCCTCAGCTCGACCTCTCCGAACGCATCGAACGTGGTCTTGAGCATCGCGTCGAGCACCGCGTAGACGACGTAACGCTTGCTCCGCTCCTCCGGGAGATCGGCCGCGAGGGCCGCGGGCAGCGATATGCGCTCCTCGTGAAGCGTCAGCACATAGTCGCCTGTCACCACGACCCGCACCTCGAGTGGTCGGAGTCCGTCGGCGGCTTCGTCGGCCGGCGCCGCCGAGTCGACGTAACACCGGAGCGTGAAGGCGACGGACTCTCCATCCGCGTGGAATGTCCGCGAGGCGTACGCATCGCCGGACCCCGGCAGCGGGCGCAGGGCCTCCTCTGGAGTCCCCAGTGCTTCGACGATGGCGTCACGGCTCGTGTCGCTGAGCGATGCGTCGAGCCAGAAGAAGCGCCTCTCCGACCGGAGCTCCCCGACACGCGCTCGCTCGGCGGCGCCGAGCCCGTTCAGGACGTCGGTCACGCCCTCGCAGACTAGGGTCGCCCCAGGACGTTACGCCTGCACCCACGAGGCGCTGGTTCGGGGCCGATCACAAAGACCGGGTGATGACGGCTCACACAAGTGCGGCCCATGCTCCGTACACGATGCGAAACGATCAACGCCACGACACCCGGTCCTACTTCACCGACGACGGGCGCCTCTACCGGTTCCTCGCCTGGGTGGCTCGTTCAAGAGCGTCGATGGTCGCGGCTGTCGAAGATTGCCGCTCGCTGGAGATCCTGCTCATCACCGGAGAGGATCTGAAGAGCTGGCGTGAGGTCTCGGCCCGCTCGTGACGGACTTCAAGCACGACGAGCAGGTCTCGCGTCAGCGCGCCGCGGAGCACCTCGTCGACATCGCCTACGCGCTCACCGCCGGCGGGGCGCTCGAGCTGAGAGCCCACGGCACCGAGGTCAAGGTCCCGGTGCCCGACCGCGTCCTGCTGAAGCGCGAGAGCCGGTCGGACGGTGACCGTGTCGAGGTCGAAGTCGTCCTGACCTGGTCGGCGTGACCCGCCTCCCCTGTGCGCGTTCACTGCGGGCTCGGCGCCGGTGAAGGCTGAACCAGCTGCAGTCGCATGCGCTTGAGCTCTTTCGGCCGGAACAGGGTCGCGTCAAGCGTGTGGCAGTCCTCGAGGATCACCGCGCGCTGTTTGAGCCTCGTTGGCACGATCTTCAGGACGCGGAAGAGGCGCCGGTAGTCCGTCACGTAATCGCCTTCACGGATGGACTGCGAGCGCGGGCGTGAGGGGTTCTTCATGAGAGCGGGAGGAGTGCCGGGGACAGGTTCACCTCTCGATGATCCGGGCGGCCGATGTGACCTGTCGTCACCCAGTTCGCACGATTTTGGGCGCCGTTCAGCGCCGGAGCGGCAGCGTGACGGCGATTCGCGTGCCGGCGCTCGGCGGGGTGGGCGCTTATCGGAGGGCGCGTATCGTTCAAAGAATGTGATGACGGCTCATCCATGCCGCCCGCACGGTTCTCGCATGCCACTAAACGACGGTATGCCCCCGCGACGGTTCCCGATCGTCACCACGCTGATCATCGTCGCCAACTTCATCGTGTGGATCTTCTATGAGCTCCCGCACCTCGACTCGTCAGTCGTTCATTCGTCGTTCTACGCCTGCGACGTGAGCGGGTCCTGCCACGCTCCCCTGCCGTGGCAGGTGAGCTGGTTCACCGCCATGTTCATGCACGCGAGCTGGAGCCACATTCTCGGGAACATGTGGTTCCTGGGGGTCTTCGGCAAGAACGTCGAGGACGCCTTCGGGCGCCTGAGGTACCTCTTGCTGTATCTCGCGGGCGGGTTCGCCGCCGCCGCGACCCAAACCGCAGTGACCCTGCTCGCCGGCACGGCGGCCGACGCGACGGTGCCGATGCTCGGCGCGAGCGGCGCCATCGCCGCGGTGCTCGGTGCGTACTGGATCCTCTATCCGAACGCCCGGATCCTGACGCTCGTGTTCGTGTTCTTCGTGCGGGTCAGGGCGTCGATCTTCCTCGGACTCTGGTTCCTGTATCAGCTGCTCGAGGGCAATTTCGGGCTGACCTCCGCAGCCTCGGGCGGCACGGCGTTCTTCGCTCACGTTGGCGGCTTCGTGCTCGGGGTGATCGCGGCCTTCGTGCTCGTCAGATCGGGGCGGCAAGAGGATCGGCGAGCGGCGTATGGGCGCGCATACGGCGCCGGGCCGATCACGCAGAACATGTGATGACCGCTCACCTGCGCCGCTGGTGGAGTGCCGCACCATGACGCCTCAAGAATCCCCTTCGACAGATCAACGCTCCTCCGCGCCGGAGAGCGAGAACACTCCCCACTGGCGCGTGTCGCCGACGCCGGACGGGCGCGGCACTGAGCCTGCCGAGAAGCCGCCGCTGTTCCCACGTGACCGTCGCTGGTGGGCGCTGTTCGCGGCGTTCCTCGTGCTCAACCTGGTGCTGGCGTTCGCGACCACGGGGCCGGCGGCGCGCGAGCGGGTGCCGTACCAGCCGTTCTTCGTCGACCAGCTTCGGGCCGGCAACGTCGCGTCGATCAGCTCGCTTGAGGACTCGATCGACGGCGAGCTCAGGCGCGCCGTGCGCTACGACCCGCCGGGTGACGCCCAGCCGGTCGACGTCACACGCTTCAAGACGCAGGTTCCGGCATTCATCGACCGCGCGGAGCTGACTCGCGACGTGAGCAGCCAGGACGTGGTAGTGAACGCCCGCGCCGCGGACACGGGTCGGGCGGTCTGGGTCAATCTGCTGCTGGGCATCGTGCCCACGTTGCTGCTCGTCGCCTTCTTCGTCTACATGATCCGCCAGCAGGCGTCCGGCGGCGGTCTCATGGGAAGCTTCGGCAAGTCGACGGCTCGCCGTGTCGCCCCGAGCGAGCTGGACCGCGTGACCTTCGACGACGTCGCGGGCATCGACGAGGCCGAGCGCGAATTGGCGGAGGTCGTCGACTTCCTCAAGCAGCCGGAGCGCTACCACAAGCTCGGGGCGCGGATTCCGCACGGCGTGCTGCTGTACGGGCAGCCCGGCACAGGCAAGACGCTGCTTGCGCGCGCGGTCGCCGGCGAGGCGAACGCCGCGTTCTTCACCATGTCGGCGTCGGAGTTCGTGGAGGCGATCGTCGGCATGGGCGCCTCGCGCGTGCGCGACCTGTTCAAGCAGGCCAAGGAGGCCGCTCCGTCGATCGTCTTCGTCGACGAGCTCGACGCCATCGGGCGCCAGCGCTCGGGCAGCGGCGGCTTCAGCGGCGGCCACGACGAGCGCGAGCAGACGCTCAACCAGATCCTCACCGAGATGGACGGGTTCACGGGAACCGAGGGCGTGATCGTCATCGCCGCCACCAACCGTCCCGAGATCCTCGATCCCGCGCTCCTGCGTCCCGGGCGCTTCGACCGGCGCGTCGCCGTCAACCCGCCCGACCAGGAGGGCCGGCGCAAGATCCTCGAGGTCCACACGCGCTCGATCCCGCTCGCCGACGACGTGGACCTCGACGGGGTCGCGTCGGCCACCCCGGGGATGGTCGGGGCGGACCTGCGCAATTTGGTCAACGAGGCGGCGCTGACGGCGGCGCGCGAGGGCGAGGACAGCGTGCGCCAGCAGGACTTCTTCGAGGCGCTCGAGAAGGTCGTCCTCGGGACCGAGCGCAAGATCACTCTGTCGCGCGACGAGCGAGAGCGGACAGCGTTCCACGAGTCCGGGCACGCGCTGCTGGGAATGCTCGTGCCCGGTGCCGACCCGGTGCGCAAGGTGTCGATCGTGCCGCGCGGGCGCGCG
>DATDKF010000202.1:0-2577 GCA_036520135.1 Solirubrobacteraceae bacterium | reverse complement strand
CAGGCGTCTGGGCGCCGGGATGCGGACGCTCGCGGCGGACGATCAGGCGCGACCCCTCCGGCCAAGCGTCGAGCGCGCGGTGGTCGGTCAGCTCGGCCACCCACGCACCGTCGCGCGGCTGGTTGTCGCCGTCGATCGCCGGCCGCCACGCGGCTTCGGGCAGCGCCAGGATCGCATCGCGCACGCGCTCGTTGATCGCGTAGCCGAAGGAGAACCGGACGGCGGTTTCGCGGCACGCGTCGGCCAGCGCGTGGCTGGCGCCGGCCGAGTCCGAGCGCGCGAGGATCGGCCCATCCAGCGCGTCGCGGGGGAGCTGCTCGAGCGCCAACTCGAACAGGTCCAGGTGGTCGGCGGCGTTGTTGGCGCCGGCGCTGCCTGGCCGCAGGATTGCGGCCAGCACCTCCCCCCGCAGCTGACCAGCAGCGGGTTGAACCCGAACCCGCCCTTGTAGTGGCCGGCCGCGCCTCCTTGTCCGAGCGCGCGGTGATCGGCGTCGCGTCAAAGTCCAGCATCACCTCCGCCGGCGCGGCCCCGGCCGCCCAGGCTCGGGCGCGGGCCTGCGCGCAGGCCCGGCGCAGCCGGTCAAGCTCGACCTGCCCGACCGAGAGCAGCACCCGTCGTGCGGTCGACACCGACGCCACCTCGCCGAACTGCGTCGGCTGGGAACCCAGCGCGACCAGATCTGACACGCAGCGCCCGCCGTCGGCGAGCATCACCGCCAGATCGCAGAACACCCGGCCCGGATCATGCGCCGAGCGCCGCTCGCGCTCTCGGCCAGCGCCCACGACAGCGCGTCCGTGAGCCCCACCCGCTCGGCCACCAGCGGCAACAGCGCCGTGCCCGCCCGCGACGAACGCCGCTGCCGTCCGCACGAACATCTACCTTCCGGATGCCGGTACGTCCCATCACCTTCAAGGTGAACCTCCTGAGCGGGAGAGCGGTGGCCTCGACGACCACAACTCTCCCTGCTCAGGCGGACGTTTCCACCCGCGCACCAGCCTCCCGCGGCACCAGCTAACGGGAATCGAGGCTAAGCCAGCGTCGGGTCCGCCGAGAGCTCCACCACCCGGTGGGCGAGGGCTTGCATGACCTTCCGCTCGATGCTTCGGTTCTCGCTGACTAGTCGGCGGAAGTCCTGGCGCGTCATCACGAACAGCCGCAGCGGCGTCTTTGCCGTGACCGTCGCAGTTCGCTTGGTGTCCTCGAGCAAGGCGATCTCGCCGACGAAGTCGCCGTCTCCACGGGTGGCGACGCGCTTGCCCTTGCTGGTGACGTCGGTCTTCCCTTCGACTATCACGAAGAACTCCTGACCGGTCTCACCCTCCCTGCAGAGCACCTCGCCGGCCGGCACCTCGAGGTCTTCGGTTACCCGCGCGAGCAGGACCAGCTCCTTGCGCGAGAGGCCTTCGAACAGCGGGGCGCGCTTCAGCGCCTGCACCTTGGTGTCCTGGTTGAAGAGCCGCACGAGCCTACCTTATTCCGGCCCGCTCGCTGAGTCGAGCCCCGAACAGCTGCCACTCGCTGGGAACGCCCTTGAACTGCCGCACCCCGCGTCCTCGAACTCGATACCCGAGCCGGCCGCGAGGTCGCTCATGATGCTCGCCGCTGCGCGTAGCGGACGTCGGGCGTCTCGAGGTTCACGGGCCTAACGTAAGCGCGGCTTGGAACATGGACGGCCAGCGGTTACGCTGGATCCGAGCGTCCCGGGAGAATGCGCGGTGGCCCACGCCGACCGGCAGCTGCTTGACCACAGGCTTCAGGCCTTCATCGATCAGGGCCCGTTGACTGTCTACGTCTACCGGCCCGGAGGCCCGGGCCCGAACGCGTACATGAGCCCCCAGCTCGAGGCGATCCTCGGCTACACCGCCGAGGAGTGGACTGCGGACCCGGATCTCTTCAGCAAGGTCCTCCACCCGGACGACCGCGACTGGGTGCTGGCCGAGCAGCGAAGAACGCAGGAGGCGGGCGAGCCCTTCCGCGCCGAGTACCGGATGACGACCCGCGACGGGCGCGTCCGCTGGTTCCTCGACGAGGCGCACGAGGTCGCCAGCCAGGAGGGCGAGCCGGCGTACCGCTACGGCTACCTCCTCGAGATCACCGAACGCAAGGAGCTCGAGGAGGCGGTCCGCGCGGCCGAGGAGCGCTATCGCGCTCTCGTGGAGCAGCTGCCGCTCGCCATCTACATCGACCGGCTCGACGAGCTCAGCTCGAACGTCTACACGAGCCCCCAGATCGAGCGCATGATCGGCTACACGGCCGAGCAGTGGGCGGCGGAGGACGATCTGTTCGTCAGGCTCCTGCACCCGGCGGATCGCGATCGTGTCTTGCGCGATCACGAGCGCACGCGCACCACCGGCGCGCCCCTCCGCACCGAGTACCGGCTGATCACGGCGGACGGGCGCGTGGTTTGGGTCCGGGACGAGGCCGTGGTGGTCGGCTACCGGGATGGCGACGAGCCCCTCCTCCAGGGGTTCATGGTCGACGTCACCGAGCGAAAGGCAGCCGAGCAGGCGCTGCTCGACAGCCAGGCCGAGCTCGCCCGGCAAAAGGCGTACTACCAGGAGCTCCACCGGCTGA
>DATDKF010000201.1:0-3382 GCA_036520135.1 Solirubrobacteraceae bacterium | reverse complement strand
GGAGGCGCGGGAGGGGGGTGGTTCACGTTTGTTGCCGCATAGGCAACGTTCGTGACACACCCCCGTCGATCCCACTCCCTCAATGCCCGGGGTTTACGGCGGCGTCACGCCCAACGCCAGCGGCAGCTCACTTCGGCCCAGGTCCGTGACAAACACGGCGCGCCCCTTGTCCGCGCGCCGGATCCAGCGCAGATCGAGCAGGCGGTGCGCCAGCGCGCGGCCCGCGGCGCCCGAGAGGTGGTGCCGCTGCTCGCTCCAGTCCACGCAGTAGCGCAGCGCGTCGCCGCGGGGTAGCTCGACGCCGAGCGCGGTGAGCCGGTCGCGGCCCGACGCGGTGAGGCCGTAGTCGACGTCGCGGCCGGGCGCCGATAGGCGGTCGCCGGCGGCGGCCAGCGGGTCGTGCGTGCCGTCGCCGCCGGTCACGTCGCCGGCGTCGAGCAGTGCGGTGAACACCGCGACGCCGAGGCGGCCCGCGAGGTGGTCGTAGCACGTGCGGGCGGCGCGCAGCGCCTCGGCCTGCGTGCCCTGGCGGAGTGAGCGCACCGGCGCGGCGGGTGCCGCGCGCGCGAGCGCCTCCAGCAGCTCGCCGACCTGCGGCCCGGCGAGCCGGTAGTACCGGTGCCGGCCCTGCGGCAGGACGTCGACGAGGCCGGCCTCGACGAGCCGGGACAGGTGACCGGACGCGGTCGACGCCGCCACGCCGGCCTCGCTGGCCAGCACGCTCGCCGCCAGGGCGCGGCCGTCGCCGAGCGCGAGCAGGATCCGCGCCCGCGCCGGCTCTGAGAGGACCGAGCCGAGGGCCGCGATGTCGGCGTCGCCGCGGTGGGTGCTCTCGGTGGCCATGGATTGACCGTAGCGCCGGAACGTTTCGGCCCGGGCCGAAGGATTCCGGGCCCATGGTGGAGGCATGGCTTATCAGCGCGTCCTCCTCGTCGCCCTGCTCTGCTACGCCGCGCTCGGCGCCGTCCTGCGCGTGATCCCGGACCACCTGACCGCGCTCGGGGCCGGGCCGTTCGCGGTCGGGCTCGCGGTCGGCGCGCCCGCGATCACGGGCCTCGTGGCGCGGCCGGCCGGCGGGCGGCTCGCCGACCGCGTCGGTCCGCGCGCGGTCGTGCCGGTCGGCGCCGCGCTGATGGCCGCCGGCATCGCGCCGGCGGTGGTCGACACCGTCCCGGCGCAGGTCGCGTCGCGGCTGGCGGTCGGCGCCGGCGAAGGGCTGATGATGGCCGCTGCCGTGCTGTGGCTGCTGCGCCTGGCCGGCGGTGAGCGGCGCGGCCGCGCGCTCGGGCACATCGGGCTCGCGAACTACGGCGGGCTGGCGATCGGGCCGCTGCTGGCCGACGCGGCGGGGAGCTACGGGACCGTGCTCGTGATCGCCGCGGCGCTGCCGCTGCTCGGCACGCTGCTGATGCCGCCGGCGCCCGCAGCGGCGCGCGCGGCGCGGGGCGACGGCGCCGGCCTGCTGCAGGCGACGCTGCGCCCCGGCATCGGGCTGATGCTCGTGAACATCGGCTACGCGGCGACGCTCGCGTTCGCCGGGGGCCGCAGACCGCTCGTGGTGCCGGCCTTCGCGGTCACCGTCATCGCGGCGCGGACGCTCGGCGCCGGGATCCCCGACCGCCTCGGCGCGCGGGCCACGCTCTCGGCCGCGGCGCCGACCGCGGCCGCGGGGCTCGTGCTCGTCGCGATCGGGCCGGTCGTGCCCGGCGTGATCCTCCTCGGCGCCGGCCAGGCCCTCGCCGTCCCGGCGCTCGGGCTGCTTGCGCTCGCCGGCGTGGACCCGGCGCGGCACGGCGCGGCGGCCGGGCTGTTCTTCTCCTGGTTCGACGCCGGCGTCGGTCTCGGCGGCCCCGCGGCGGGCGTCCTGGCCCAGCTGGGCGGACCTACCGGTGCGCTCGTCGGAGCCGCCGTCGCGGTCGCCTGCACGGCGCCGATCGCCCTGCTCTCGACCATCCGGCCAGCTGCCGGGTCGTTGGTAAACTGACGTATGGCCGCAAAGCGAACCCCGAATCGTTCATCCCGACCGGCGCTGTTGCCGAATACAGGGAGGAAGGATCGGGGTATTTTCGTCTTCCGACCCCAGTACCGGACCGCCGAAACGACCGAGCGCTAGCCATCAAGTAGCAGGAAGGACTGCGCACCACCATGTTCGAGCGATTCACAGAGCGAGCACGTCAGGTGGTCGTCCTCGCGCAAGAGGAAGCCCGAACCCTCAAGCACAATTACATCGGTACCGAGCACATCCTGCTCGGTCTCCTCCGCGAGGAGGAGGGCCTCGCCGCTCGCGTCCTCGAGAGCCTGGACATCACCGTCGAGCGCGTGCGCGCCCAGGTCGTCCGCATCGTGGGCTCCGGCGAGGAGGTCACCTCCGGCCAGATCCCGTTCACCCCGCGCGCCAAGAAGGTGCTCGAGCTCGCCCTGCGCGAGGCGCTCTCCCTCGGCCACAACTACATCGGCACCGAGCACATCCTGCTCGGCCTCGTTCGCGAGAACGAGGGCGTGGCCGCGCGCATCCTCCTCGACTTCGACGCCGATTCGGAGAAGATCCGCAACGAGGTCATCCGCATGCTCTCCGGCCCGGGCGGCCGCCGCCAGGGCGCCGGCTCGGGCGCCAGCTCCGGCGCCGCCGGCACCGCCGGGCAGGGCGAGGGCAAGAAGTCGTCCAAGCTGCTCGACCAGTTCGGCCGCAACCTGACCAAGCTCGCCGCCGAAGGCAAGCTCGACCCCGTAGTCGGCCGCGAGACCGAGATCGAGCGGATCATGCAGATCCTCTCGCGCCGCACCAAGAACAACCCCGTGCTCGTCGGCGAGCCCGGCGTCGGCAAGACCGCCGTCGTCGAGGGCCTCGCCCAGCGCATCACCAACGGCGACGTGCCGGAGCTGCTCAAGAACAAGCAGATCTACACGCTCGACCTCGCTGCGCTGGTCGCGGGCTCGAAGTACCGCGGTGAGTTCGAGGAGCGCCTGAAGAAGGTGATGAAGGAGATCACCCAGCGCGGCGACATCATCCTGTTCATCGACGAGCTGCACAACCTCGTCGGCGCGGGCGCGGCCGAAGGCGCGATCGACGCGGCCTCGATCCTGAAGCCGGCGCTGGCGAGGGGCGAGCTCCAGACCATCGGGGCGACCACCCTCGACGAGTACCGCAAGTACCTCGAGCGTGACGCCGCGCTCGAGCGGCGGTTCCAGCAGGTGCGGGTGGAGGAGCCCTCCGTCGACGACACGGTGCAGATCCTGCGCGGCCTGCGCGACCGCTACGAGGCTCACCACCGCTGCACGATTACGGACGAAGCGCTCCAGGCGTCGGCTGTTCTCGCAAGCCGCTACATCCAGGACCGCCATCTGCCAGACAAGGCAATCGATCTGGTCGACGAAGCCGCGT
>DATDKF010000200.1:0-7571 GCA_036520135.1 Solirubrobacteraceae bacterium | reverse complement strand
GGGCGCACGTCGAACCGTCTCCCCTCGCAGTCCGCCGCGAGGAAGTCGACGCCGGAAACGTCGGCGATGACGGTATCGGCCCCGTCGCCGCAGACCGCGCCGTCGGCCTCCCCGTCGCGGATCTCGAGCACGTCGGCGCCGCCACGCGCGTCGACCGTGTCGGTGCCGCCGAGCCCGATGATCGTGTTCGGCTCGTGGGTCCCGGCAAGCTGGTTGTCCGCCGCGGAGCTGCCGGTCAGGTTCTCGAAGCCGGCGAAGCGGTCGTCACCGCCTCCGCCCGTGTGCTCGACGGCCGGGCTGCCGTGGGCCAGGTCCACGTTGACGCCCTCCGTCGCGGTCGCGTAGCTCAACGTATCGGTGCCGGCGCCGCCGTCGATCTGGTCGAGCGCGCCGCCGCCGCCGATCACGACGTCGTCGCCGCCGCGGGCGCCGAGGAAGTTGCTCGCGTCGTCGCCGATGACGACGTCCGCACCCTCGCCTGTTGCGAGATCCTCGATCCCCGAAAGCGCGTCGCGACCGTTGCTGCCCGTGTCTTGCGTGCCCGTGAGCCGCAGGTCCACCCGGGTCGGTGCCGCTGCCATGACGCCATAGCCGACCGCGTCGACGCCCGCTCCCCCCGCGATGGTGTCATCGCCGGTATCGCCGGTCTGGTCGAACGTGTCGCCCCCGTCGCCCCCGGCCACGACGTCGTCCCCCGGTCCGTCGGTGATCCGGTCGCTGGCGTCGCCGCCGCGCAGCCGGTCATTGCCCGCCGCCCCGGTCAGGAGCACGGTCCGCGCGACCGCACCGGCGAACTCGGCTCCGCCGCCCGCGTCGACGCTGTCGTCGCCCGGGCCGCCGTCGACGACGACGAAGTCGACGCCCCCGAACGTGAGGTCCACGTCCGTGCCGATCGCAGGCCCCGACTCGGATCCTGCGTTCAGGTTGACGCCTCCGGAGCCGGCCGACTGGCCGAGCCTGAGGCTGTCGGCGGCGGGCCCGCCGTGCAGCTGGAGCGTTTCGACATCCGGTCCGCTCAAGAAGACGTCGAACTCGATCTCGTCGTTGCTCCCCAGCTCAGCGGTGGCGCCGGGCGCGAACGCGCCGCCCGAGAGATCGATCGTGACCTGGTTCGGGGCGGTGGAGATATCGCTCAGGGCGATCGTGTCCGTGTTCCTCACGGTCGGCGCGGTTCCCTGGCAGGTGATCGGGGCGCCGTTCACTGTGACGACGATCCCCTCGCCGCTGCGGACGATCCCCACGGCATCGGCCCCGGAGATGATGCCCACGCGCAGCTCGCCGTCGTCGAACCGCCCGCAGCCGGTGCTAGCTTCGGCGGGCGCTGCACCGAACGCGCAGAGCAGGGCCGTCAGGACGAGGAGCCGCCGGATCATCATGAGGCGACACTAGGCGGGCGGCGCCCGCCGCGAAATCCCGGAAACCCTCAATCAAATGTGAGTCACTCGTCCGCGTTACGCAGCGGCGTGCGGTCGAGCGACTCGGCGAGCAGCATCTCCTTGGTGAAGATGAGATCGCTGCGGTTGTAGTCGGACAGCTCGTAGTCGTGGCCCATCGTGATCGCGTCGAACGGGCACGCGATCTCGCAGTAGCCGCAGAAGATGCAACGCGAGAGGTTGATCTCGTAGACGGCGGCGTAGCGCTCGCCGGCGCTCACCCGGTTCTCCGGCGTGTTCTCGGCGGCGACGACGCGGATGCAGTCGGCCGGGCAGGCGGCCGCGCACAGCGAGCAGCCGACGCACTTCTCCAGTCCGGTGTCCTCGAACCGGTGGAGCTTGTGGCGGCCGCGGAAGCGCGGGTAGACCGGCACCTTCTCCTCGGGGTACTGGAACGTCTTCGGCCCCTCGACCATGCGCGCGAACGTGGTCTTGAGCCCGCGCAGGGTCTCGCCGAACGCGCGGTAGGTGCCGCGCACCGGCCCCGGCTGGGGCGCGCGCACCACCTCGATGACGTCGTCGCCGGCCGTCCAGGACATCAGGTCACCACCACCAGGATCGCGGTCACGAGCGCGTTCAGGGTCGCCAGGGGCAGGAACACCTTCCAGCCCAGGGACATGAGCTGGTCGTAGCGCAGCCGCGGGAACGTCGCCCGGACCCAGAAGAAGAAGAACACCAGCAGCAGCGTCTTGGCGAGCACAACGAACGGGTCGACCCACGTCGGCGGGTCGACCCACGGGAGCTGCCAGCCGCCGAGGAACAGCGTGGACATGATCGCCGAGACCACGATCACGTTTAGGTACTCGGCTGCGTAGTAGGAGGCGAACCGCCCGCCGGCGTACTCGGTGTTGTAGCCGCCGACCAGCTCGGCGTCGGCCTCGGTGAGGTCGAACGGCGGGCGGTTGGTCTCGGCGAAGCTCGCGACCAGGAACACGATGAAGCCGACGAACTGCGGGATCACGTACGGCAGGTGTGACTGCGCGTCGACGATCTCGGTCAGCGACAGCGAGCCGGCCATCATGATCACGCCGACCAGCGACAGGCCCTGCGCGACCTCGTAGGAGATCAGCTGCGCGGCGCCGCGCATCGAGCCCAGGAACGAGTACTTGGACCCCGACGCCCAGCCGCCGAGCATCAGGCCGTAGAACGCGATCGCGCCGAACGCGAACGCGTAGAGGATGCCGATCGAGGGGTCGATGCCGTAGAGCCCGACGCCGGTGCCGAAGATGTCCACGACGTTCGAGAACGGGATGATCGCGATCGTCGCGACCGCGGTCATCATCGAGATCGCCGGCGCCAGCGCGAACAGCCACGCGACCGCCGTGCGCGGGCGGAACTGCTGCTTGAAGATCAGCTTGCCGATGTCGGCCATCGGCTGCAGGATCCCGAACGGGCCGACGCGGTTCGGCCCGTAGCGGTGCTGGAAGCGGCCGAGGATCTTGCGCTCGCCGAGCAGCACGATCGGCACGAGCTGGAAGACGACCGCGAAGATGACCAGCGCCTTCAGGAGCTGGATCCACCAAGCCTCGTAGTAGCCGACCTCGGCGAACGTCACGTGGCCTCCCGGGGCGGGATCGGGAGCGGCGCCGACGGCGGCATCTCGGCCATGCCCTCGGCGGCGGGCGCGACCTGCGCAGGCACGGCGCTGGGCTCGGTCGCGGCGGGCCCGGCGACGCGCCGGACGGTGACGAGCGCCTCGGTCAGGACGTTGGCCGGCTCGTCGCGCACGCCCTCGGCGACGAACACCGACCCCGCCGGCACGGCGGCGCGGAGCTTCACGGCGCCCTTCACGCGCGTGCCGTTGTCGCCGACCTCGACGCGGTCGCCCTCGCGGATGCCGAGCGCCCGGGCGTCGTCGGGCGAGAGCTCGACGACCTGGCGCGCGCGCATGAAGTGCAGCAGCGGCGAGGCGTCGACGGTCTTGTCGGCCCACAGGCTGCGGTACGTGCCGAGGCGCAGCGAGCCGTCGCGCGCGGCCGCCGCGGCGGGCGGCACGTCGACGTGCGCGGGCTCCCACGCGCTCCCCTGCGGGTTGACCTCGGGCCAGCGGATGCCGCGGCCGCCGAGCTCGTCGAGCGACAGGCCGGCGTAGAAGGGCACGGCGGCGAACAGCTGCGCGGAGGCCATCGCGCCGGTCAGCACTCCGAGGTCGTAGCCGCACCGGGAGGCGACGTCGGCGATCACCTGCCACAGCGCCCGCACGCCGCTGCCGGCCGTGCCGGAGCGGCCCTCGGCGCGACCGATCGCCGGCCGCAGGCGCTGCACGCGCCCGTCGACGTTGGTGACCGTCCCCTCCTTCTCGGGGTACGCCTCGCCGGGGAACACGACGTCGGCGTGCTCGCGGATGCTGTCGGTCAGCACGGTGTCGACCGCGATCACCGACTGCGCGGTGCCGAGTGCCTGTTCCCACAGCGCGCGGTCCGGGTGGTAGCGCACCGGGTCGGCGTAGTTGAGCCAGATCGTCGACAGCTCCCCGGAGGCCAGCGCCTCGGCGATCCCGCGCGCGTCGCGGCCGGGCGCGGCGACGGCTTCATATCCCGGCCCGTGGCCGGGGGCGAAGCCCGCCTCGCGGATGCCGCGGGCGTTGGGCACGCGCGGCACCTCGAGCAGCCCGGCGCCGTCGCGCGACAGGCCGAGCCGGGTCGCCAGGTTGAGCAGCGCGCGGGCGCCCGCGGGGGTCAGGTCGCCGTGGACGATCACGACGTCCTCGCCGGCGTCGCGCAGCCAGGCCGCGAGGTCGCGCACCGACTGGGCGTTCGAGCCGGCCGCCGTGGCGGCGCCGCCGAGCGTGCCGTCGTCGCCGGCCAGCGCCGCGTCGAGCGCCACGAGCAAGCCCTCGCCGGCTCCCGGCGCGTGCCGCAGCACCGCGGCGGCCGGTGCGTCGAGCGCGGTCGGCCGCGCGCTCGCGACCGCGACCTGGACGTGGTGGCGGCGCACGCCCTTGCGGATCCGCAGGTCCAGCACCGGCGCGCTGTCGATCGGGTCGACGTCGAGCACCAGCACCGCGTGGGCGAACTCGAGGTCGGGGATCGACGCCTGCAGCGCCGGGCCGGCCAGGGCGCGAGTCGCGTCGAGCGGCAGCTCGCCGCCGGAGCGCGACGCGAGGTCGCCGGAGCCCAGCCCTTCGCGGCACAGCCGCTGCAGCAGGAAGGCCTCCTCGTTGGTGGTCTCCCCGTCGGCCAGCGCGGCGGCCTTCGCGCCCGCCTTCTTGAGCGCGCCGCTCGCGGCGGCCAAGGCCTTCTCCCACGACGCGGGCATCAGCTCGGTGCCCTCGCGCACGAGCGGCTCGACGATCCGGTCGTCCGAGTGCACCGCCTGGTAGCCGAAGCGCCCGCGGTCGCACAGCCAGCCGTCGTCGACGCCCGGGTGGTCACGGGCGAGCACGCGCATCACGCGCTCGTCGCGCACGGTCAGCTCGACGTTGCAGTGCGCCGGGCAGCCGGTGCAGACCGTGCCGGCGCCCTCGATGTCCCACGGCCGCGCGCGGAAGCGGTAGGCGCGCGACGTGAGCGCGCCGACCGGGCACAGCTCGACGATGTTGCCGGAGAACGGCGCCACGTACGGGTGGCCGTCGAACGTGCCGACGTACGAGTGCGCGCCGCGCTCGAGCAGGATCAGCTGGTAGTCCTCGCTGATCTCCTGCGAGAAGCGCACGCAGCGGTAGCAGAGGATGCAGCGCTCACGGTCGATCGCGATCAGCGGCGACAGCTCGAGCGGCTTCTTGAAGTGGCGCTTGGGCTCGATGAAGCGCGACGTGCCCGGCCCCCAGCCGTACGTGATGTCCTGCAGCGGGCACTCGCCGCCCTTGTCGCAGACAGGGCAGTCGAGCGGGTGGTTGATGAGCAGGAACTCGACCACGGCGCGCTGCGCGTCGTGGACTCGGTCGGTCTGGGTGTGGACGACCATGCCGTCGCGCACAGGGGTCGAGCAGCCGGTCTGGAGCTTGGGGATGCCCTCGATCTCCACCAGGCACATGCGGCAGGCGCCGACCGGCTGGCCGAGCTTGGGCTCGTAGCAGAAGACGGGGATCTCGACGTCGCCGTACTTGGCGGCGTCGACCAGCATCGCGCCTTCGGGCGCGGTGACCTCGCGGCCGTCGATCGAGAACGTGATCGTGCTGACCGGCGGCCGCGGCATCAGGCCACCGCTGCGGTCGGGTCGACGTCCGCCGGGTCGGCCATCGGGTATGGCCCGGCCTGGCGGCCGCGGTTGACCTGCGGGATCGCGGCGCCGAGGCCGTTGCGCTCGCGCGCCTGATCGATGTGGGCCTCGAACTCGTCGCGGAAGTGGACGATCATCGAGCCGATCGGCATCGCCATCGAGTCGCCGAGGACGCACAGGCAGTTGCCGATGATCTGCTCCTGGACCGAGGCCATGATGTCGAGGTCCATCGGCGTTGCCTCGCCGGTCTGGATCCGCTCGAGCATCCTCACGGTCCAGTTCGTGCCCTCGCGGCACGGGGTGCACTTGCCGCACGACTCGTGGCGGTAGAACTTCGCGGTCTTGAGCGCAACGTCGACGATCGAGATCGAGTCGTCGATGATGATGATCGAGCCGGAGCCGAGCATCGAGCCGGCCTTGGCCAGCGAGTCGAAGTCGTACGGGAGGTCGAAGTACTCGTCGGTGCCCGGGAGCACGGGCGCGGACGAGCCGCCGGGGAACCACGCCTTGATCGAGCGCCCCTCCGGTGGGCCGCCGGCGAGGCCGAAGATGATCTCGCGCGCCGGCGTGCCGAGCACGACCTCGTAGTTGCCGGGCCGCTGCACGCAGCCCGAGATCGAGACGACCTTCGTGCCGGTCGAGGTCTCGGTGCCGATCGTGGCGTACTCGGCGCCGCCGAGCCGCATCACGACCGGCACGTTCATCAGCGTCTCGACGTTGTTGATCAGCGTCGGGCCCTTGTACAGCCCCTGGACGGCCGGGAACGGCGGCTTCAGGCGGGGATTGCCGCGCTTGCCCTCGAGCGCGTCGAGCAGCGCGGTCTCCTCCCCGCAGATGTATGCGCCGGCGCCACGGTGCACGACGAGGGCGAGCGTGTGGTCGGAGCCCAGGATCCGCTCGCCGACGTAGCCGGCGGCGCGCGCCTCGGCGACCGCGGCGTCGAGCACGTCGGCCTGGTGCGAGTACTCGCCGCGGATGAAGATGAACGACTTGTTGGCGCCGATCGCGTAGGCGCCGATGATGATGCCCTCGATGAGCTGGTGCGGGTTCTTCTGCATCAGCTCGCGGTCCTTGAACGCGCCCGGCTCGGATTCGTCGGCGTTGCAGACGAGGTACTTGTCCATCGTCCCCTTCGGGATGAAGGACATCTTCTTGCCCATCGCGAAGCCGGCACCGCCGCGGCCGCGGACGCCCGAGTCGAGCATCTCCTGGAGCACGTCGGCCGGGTTCATCTCCAGCGCGCGGCGCAGCATCTCGTAGCCGCCGCGCCTCGAGTAGCCGTCGAGCGTGGCGAGCGCGGGGTCGTCGATCTCCCTATAGAGAATCTCCACGCTCGGCCTCCTTCCAGTGCTCGATGGCGATCTTGCGCTTGCGGAGCTGCTTGTCCGGCAGCACCTCGCGGCCGGCCTTGACGTCGCCGACGATGCGGTCGCAGTCGGCGAGCTCGAGCGGGCCGACGTACTCGCCGTCGACCGACGCCATCGGCGCGATGTCGCACGCCCCGAGGCACTCGAACGCCTTGACGTGGAAGTCCGGGTCGTCACCGGCGGCGCTCAGCATCCGGTCGTAGATCTCGTCGGCGCCGCGCAGCGAGCACGAGATGTTCGTGCACACGTAGACGTCGTGGCGGCCCTTCGGCGTCGTCGAGAACATGTCGTAGAACGTCGCCACCGCGGTCAGGTACGCGGGCGTCAGCCGCATCACGCACGCCGCCTGCTCGATCGCGGTCGGCGAGCACCAGCCGTGCCTGGCCTGGACCGCGTGCAGCGCGGGGATCGAGGCCGAGCGCGGGTCCGGGTACTTCGCCATGTGCGCCTCGATCTCGGCGCGCAGCTCGGCGGGCACCGGCGTGGTCGCCGGGTCCGGCACGACCGCGGGGGCCTTCGTGAGGTCGGCCGCGTCGTCCCAGCCCGGGACGCGCGAGCCGTGCCCGTAGCGGCGGACCTTGCTCGGGTCGATGGCCACTAGCGGTCGATG
>DATDKF010000199.1:0-6566 GCA_036520135.1 Solirubrobacteraceae bacterium | reverse complement strand
TCGCTCCCGCGCGGCGCGCGCGTGCGCACCACGCAGAACGGGACGCTGCAGGAGATCATCACGGGCCCGGCCCGCGAGAACGACGGCACGTTCAACCTGATGGGCGCGCTGCGGACGTCGATGGCCACCTGCGGCTATCAGGACATCGCAGAGTTCAACCGGGCGGAGCTGATGGTCGCCCCGGCGCTCCAGACCGAGGGCAAGCAGCTCCAGCGCGAGCAGCACATCGGCATGGCGGCCACGGGTGGAGCGGTCGCGCTTGTCGCAGACTAAGAGCCCATCTCAGGCGTTGGCACGCCCGGATGGGGACGATCCTGAGATGGACTCTGATCTGCGGAGCGCCGGCCACGGCTCCGGGGTGGTCGCCGAGCAGCCGGTCGAGGAGCTGGCGCTCGAGCGCGCGGTCGCGCACGACGAGGTGCTCGTCCTCGACTACGGCGGCCAGTACTCGCAGTTGATCGCGCGCCGCGTGCGCGAGTGCGGGGTGTTCTCGGAGCTGCTGCCGCACGACGTCGGCGTCGACGAGGTGCGCAGGCGCGCGCCCAAGGGCCTGATCCTGTCGGGCGGGCCGGCGTCGGTCTACGCGCCGGGCGCCCCGCGGCTCGATCCCGAGCTGCTCGAGCTCGGGATCCCGGTGCTCGGCATCTGCTACGGGATGCAGGCGCTCGTGCTCACGCTCGGCGGCCGTGTCGAGGGCGCTGAGGTCGGCGAGTTCGGCCGCTCGCAGCTGACGATCGCCGACCACGGGCGGCTGCTCGCGGGCACGCCGGCCGAGCAGCCCTGCTGGATGTCGCACCGCGACACCGTGTACGAGGCGCCGCCCGGCTTCGCCGCGCTCGCGAGCTCGACCGAGTCGCCGGTCGCCGCGGTCGAGCACATCGAGCGCGGCCTCTACGGCATCCAGTTCCACCCCGAGGTCGTCCACACGCCGTATGGCCAGACGGTCCTCACCACGTTCCTCGAGGACGTCTGCGGCTGCGCGCGCGACTGGAGCCCGGCCTCGATCATCGACGAGCAGGTGGCCGCGATCCGCGCGCAGGTCGGCGACGGGCGGGTGATCTGCGGGCTCTCCGGCGGCGTCGACTCGTCGGTGGCGGCGCTGCTCGTGCACCGCGCGGTCGGCGACCAGCTGACGTGCGTGTTCGTCGATCACGGGCTGATGCGCAAGAACGAGGGCGACCAGGTGATCGCCGCGTTCCGCGACCACTTCAAGGTCCCGCTCGTGGCCGTCGACGCCGAGGACCGCTTCCTCGCGCGGCTCGGCGGCCTCAGCGAGCCGGAGGCCAAGCGCAAGGCGATCGGCGCCGAGTTCATCCGCGTGTTCGAGGAGGAGGCCGCCAAGATCGGCACTGCTCCTTATCTGGTGCAGGGCACGCTGTACTCGGACGTGATCGAGTCCGGCGGCGGCACCGGGGCGGCGACGATCAAGTCCCACCACAACGTCGGCGGCCTGCCCGAGGACCTCGAGTTCGAGCTCGTGGAGCCGCTGCGGGCGCTGTTCAAGGACGAGGTGCGCGCCGTCGGCGCCGAGCTCGGGCTGCCCGAGCGCCTGGTCTGGCGGCAGCCGTTCCCCGGCCCCGGGCTGGCGATCCGCGTCGTCGGCGGCGAGGCGACCAAGGAGCGGCTGGACACGCTGCGCAACGCCGACGCGATCCTGCAGGACGAGATCCGCAAGGCCGGCCTGTACCGCGAGCTGTGGCAGTCGTTCTGCGTGCTGCCGGACATCCGCACGGTCGGCGTTCAGGGCGACGAGCGCACGTACGGCTACGTGGTGGCGATCCGCGCGGTCACGTCCGACGACGCGATGACGGCCGACTGGGCGCGACTGCCCTACGACCTGCTGGAGCAGATCGCCTCGCGGATGATCAACGAGATCCGCGAGGTCAACCGGGTGGTGCTCGACATCACGAGCAAGCCGCCCGGCACGATCGAGTGGGAATGAGACAAGGGCCGGAGCCCGGATCCACCGATTCCCGCGGCGCCTCGCCGCCGTGGCCGTTCGCCAGAGCCGATCGGCCGCGAACCAGGTGGCCCACCACATGATTGCGCGGCCGACCGACTCTGACTCGGCCCACGACGCCGAGGCATCCACGGATGATCGGTAGATCCGGGCTCAGCACCCGCGCCAAGGTCGGCGCGGGTGCCTTCATCGCGGTCCTCTACGGCGTCGGGATGAGCGCGAGCGGCCACGTCGCCGCCGGCATCGTCGGCGGTGTCCTGGCCGGCGTCGTCTGCTTCCTCGCGCTGCGCGAGTACGAGCGCCAGAAGCGCCGCTGACCGCTGGACGATCAGGGAGGGTGCGCGGGCGGGCCGATGGCTACCGTGTCCCGCCTCGTGCCTATTCCCCTCTTTGAAACCAAGGCGCCGCTCGCGCCGCTCCGCGCCGACTTCGACGCTCGCATCGCGAAGGTGCTCGACGGCTCCAACTACATCCTCGGCCCGGAGGTCGAGGCGTTCGAATCCGAGTTCGCGTCCTACCTGGGCGCCCGCCACGCGATCGGCGTCGCGAACGGCACCGATGCGATCACCCTCGCCCTGCGCGGGCTCGGCGTCGGACCCGGCGACGAGGTCGTCGTGCCGTCGTTCACGTTCTACGCCTCCGCCGAGGCGATCCCGCCGACCGGCGCGCGGCCGGTCTTCTGCGACGTCGACCCGGAGACGTTCTGCGTCACGGCGGAGACGGTCAAGCGGGCGCTGACGCCGCGCACCAGGGCCGTGATCGCGGTGCACCTGTTCGGGAACGTCGCCCCGATCGCCGAGATCGCAGCGCTCGGCGTGCCCGTCGTCGAGGACGCCGCGCAGGCGGCCGGCTCGCGCTCGGCCGCGGGCCGCCCCGGGGCGCTCGGCACGGTGGCGACGTTCTCCTTCTTCCCCTCTAAGAACCTCGGCTGCTTCGGCGACGGCGGGGCCATCACCACGAACGACAGCGAGCTCGACGAGAAGATCCGCATGCTGCGTTTCCACGGCTCGCGGGACAAGACGACGTTCGAGCTCGTCGGCTACAACTCGCGGCTCGACGAGCTGCAGGCGGCGATCCTGCGCGTCCAGCTGCCGCATCTGGACGGCTGGGCCGACGGGCGCCGCGCCGCGGGCCGGCACTACGAGGAGGGCGGGCTCGGCGAGGTGGCAGAGCTGCCGGTGCCTGTCGACGGCGCCGATCCGGCGTGGCACCTGTACGTGATACGCCACGAGCGCGCGGACGCCGTCGGCGCGGCGCTGGCCGCGGTGGGCATCGGGCAGAAGGCGTACTACCGCGTTCCCGCCCATCGCCAGCCGGCGATGGCCGAATGGGGCGCCGGCGCGGACCTGCCGGGGACCGAGGAGGCCGCCCGCACGCACCTCGCGATCCCGATGAGCCCGGTGCTCGAGCGCGCCCAGGCCGACGAGGTGATCGCCGCGATACGCGCCGCCTAGCGGCTCACGACACCTTGTCCCACGTCATCAGCGACGGCAGCGGATCGAACGGGCTGCCGCCGTCGTACCAGCCCGGCGCCGTCCACATCTCGAAGTGCAGGTGGCACGCCGTGGCGTCGCCGGTCTGGCCGACGTAGCCGATCAGCTGGCCGGTGCGCACGCGGTCGCCGGCGTTCACGAGCGCGGGGGAGCGCAGGTGCATGTAGGCGTAGTCGATGCCCGTCTTCTCGCCGTCGATCACCAGGTAGTTGCCGGCGCGGGCGTGGTACTGCTTGAACTTGACGACGCCGCCGCGCGCCGCCCACAGCGGCGTGCCGCAGGCGGCGAAGACGTCCTGGCCCTGATGGCCGCGACCGCCGCCGAAGCGGGCCGCGAACTCGCCGTAGCCATGCGGGCCGCGGACCGGGAACTCGTTGCGCAGGAAGCGGAACGCGGCCGGGTTGGGCTCCGTCCGCGAGGCCTGGGCGCTGACCGCCCGCATCCCGCTCGCGCTGACCGCGGAGACCCGGAACGAGTAGACGCCCTCACGCTGGAGCTTCCCGTTGGACATCCCGGTCCAGCTGACGGTCTGGGTGACCTCGGGCGGGATGTCGGGCTGGTCCCAGCTGGCGACGACGATGCCGTCACCCGCGCGCACGAGCTCGACGAGCACGCGCGCCGCGCTGTCGCCGTGGACGACGTAGGACACGGTCGCCGGCCGCGCGGCGTCGAAGAACGCGCGCCGCGCGCGGGTCTGGACCTCGATCGTCGGCGGCCCGCCGGCGAGCTTGGTCGTCGCCGGCGCGGCCACGATGAGCGCGGTCGCGCTCGGGTCGGACTGCAGGCCGTCGCGGTCAGCCACGAGGATCGGGCCGGACACGGCGCCGAGCGGCACGCGCACGGTCACGACCTTCTTCTTGCGCTTCAGCGGCGCCGCCGCGACGTCGTCCCCGGCGCCGAGCGCGCCGAGGAAGACGACCTCGTAGGCGCGGCTGAGCGTGCGCCCGCGCACGCGCAGGACGGCGCCGCTGGCGCCCGTCGTCGCGTTCTGGCAGCGGCGCACGCAGGTCCACGAGCGCAGCTGCGGCGACGGATGGACGACGACGCCCGGGGGCGGCTTGGAGAGCTGCGGCTGGGCGGGGGGATCGCTGGGCGCGACGCCGCCGGTCGATTGGGCGGACGCGGGGGCGGCGAACACGAGCGCCGCGAAGGCCGCAAGCCATGCGGCGTATGCAGTTGTGCGCGCGCGACGTGTCGCGGCCAGCCCCCAGTGGCGCCCCATGCGCTCCTGCTCATTCGGCGGCCTACGGGGTTAGCTGACGGGCTCGCGCACGGCATGCGCTACCAGGCGGCAATGCCTGGATTCGCCCCGATACGACGGTTCCCCCGATCCGCCCGTCCGAGGCGGATTCGGCCGTATCTGTGAACGCGCGGCAGTATATGCATGCGCCGCGGACGGCGCGTCCCGACCCGCCTGGCTATCATCTTCGGCCGCCTTGAAGACCTACGTCGCCACTCCACAGGACCGCGAGCGCAACTGGCTGCTCGTCGACGCCGAGGGCCAGACCCTCGGGCGCCTGGCCACCCAAATCGCCGATGCGCTGCGCGGGAAGCGCAAGCCGACGTACACGCCGCACGTGGACGTGGGCGACTTCGTCGTCGTCGTCAACGCCGAGAAGATCACGGTGACCGGCGACAAGCGCGCGAAGAAGCTCTACCACCGCCACTCGGGCTATCCGGGCGGTCTGAAGACCCGCACGCTCAACGACATGCTCGAGCGCCGGCCCGAGGAAGTCATCCGCCTCGCCGTGCGCGGGATGCTTCCCAAGAACCGCCTGGCGCGCAAGCAGCTGACCAAGCTCAAGATCTATGCGGGCGCCGAGCACCCGCACGAGGCGCAGAAGCCGCAACCGATGGAGATCGAGACCTGATGGCCGAGGACGAGAAGCAGGGCGAGGCCAACGAGCCGGAGGAGCTCGAGGCCGCCGCCGAGGAGCAGCCCGCCGCCGAGGCCGAGGCGCCCGCGGAGGAGCAGCCCGCCGCCGAGGCCCCCGAGGTCGTCGTCGAGGCCCCCGAGCCCGCCGCCGAGGCCACCGAGGTCGTCGTCGAGGGCGACGAGGTCCTCACCGAGGAGGAGCTCGAGGACGTGATCGAGGAGACTCCGCGCGTCAGGCCGGAGATCCCCGGCGCCGACCTCGAGGTCGACATCGTGCGCGAGGGCGACGACGTCCACCGCGGCGAGTCGCGCTGGAGCGAGGAGGACTTCGAGGAGGAGACGGAGGCCGAGGGCGTCGAACCCGACGAGTTCGAGCCGCAGCCGATCGCCGACGCGGCGATCGACCTGGCCGCCGGCGCCCGCTACACCGCGACCGGCAAGCGCAAGACCGCCGTCGCTCGCGTGATCCTCAAGCCCGGCACCGGCGCCTACGAGATCAACGGCCGCACGCTCGAGGCGTTCTTCCCGCGCAGCACGCTGCAGCGCAACATCCGCCAGCCGCTGGAGACCGTCGGCTACGACACGCGCATGGACGTCGTGGCCACGATGCACGGCGGCGGCGTCTCCGCCCAGGCCGGCGCGCTGCGCCACGGCATCTCCCGCGCCCTGATCGAAGCCGACCCCAACCTGCGGTCCGAGCTCAAGCGCCGCGGCTTCCTCACGCGCGACGCGCGCGTGAAGGAGCGCAAGAAGGCCGGTCTCAAGAAGGCCCGCAAGCGGCCTCAGTTCTCCAAGCGCTAGTGGTTCTTCCCTGCGGGAGGGACTACTAGTGGCGTCGGCCACGACGGCGGCCTCGAGGAACTGTCCCGAGATGCGCGTGTCCCGGCCCACCACGGCGAGGGGTCGCCCAGAATCGGCACTGTCCGCGAACTCCGCAGACTCTGCCAGGACACGTGCGGCAGCGACGGAGAGGTCCAGGGCCAGCTCTGCGGTCAGCTGACCGTTCGCCAGGCCCCGGACCCCGTCCGTGCCGAAGAGTCGCTGCGCCATGTGGGCTGACGCTAGCGGATCAGCGCTTGCTGAACTGCGGCGCCTTGCGCGCCTTCTTGAGACCGGCCTTCTTGCGCTCGATGACGCGGGCGTCACGCGTGAGCAGCCCGGCCTTCTTGAGCGAGGGACGGTTCGACTCGACGTCGATGGAGTTCAGGCACCGGGCCACGCCGAGACGCAGCGCGCC
>DATDKF010000198.1:0-2358 GCA_036520135.1 Solirubrobacteraceae bacterium | reverse complement strand
GAGATCGCGGGAGAGCTGTACCTCGGCGTGACCACCGTGAAGACTCATGTGCAGCACCTCTATGAGAAGCTCGGAGTCTCCGATCGCGCGGCCGCGGTCGCCGAGGCGATGCGCCGAGGGCTGATCGAGTAACGGACTTGGCCACACGGGAGGAGCGCAGCCTTCCGGCTGCGGCGCCGACGGAGACCGAGCGGCTTGTCGCGTGGCTCCGCATCCCTGCGATCGCGCTGATCGCCGCAGGCCACGGGCTCGGAAACCCACAGGAGCGCGGTTTCTATGTCGCTCTCGCCCTCTTCGCCGTCTGGGCCGCAGGTCTGCTCGCCTGGGTGTACCTGCGCCCGGTCACCGCCCGGTTCGCCCTGATCGCGACGGCTGCGGACATCGCCGCGATCACGGCGCTCGTGTCCCTGTCGGGCGGCGCATTCTCCGAGGCGCGCGCCGCGTACTTCCTGGTGCCCGTCGCCGTCGCCTTTCGCTTCCGGCCTTCGCTGACGGCCCTCGCCGGCGGCGCGGCGATCGCCGCGTATCTGATCCAAGCGCTGGCGGACTCGAACTCGACCCGTCCCCACGCTACGCGGCTCGTAGTCGTCCACACCGGCTACCTCGTCTGGATCACTGCCGCGGCGGCGCTCCTCTCCTACCTGCTGGCGCGACGGACGCTACGCATCGCCGAGCTCGCCGCGGTGAGCCGGCGGCTGGCCGCCGAGGCGCTGCTCGCCGAAGAACGGGAGCGGAAGGCGCTCGCCGAGGGCCTGCACGACAGTGCGATCCAGAATCTGCTCTCTGCGAGGCACGACCTCGAGGAGGCCGAGAGCTCGACGTCCCATCCTGCGCTCACGCGGGCCGATGCGGCGCTCGCGCAGACGGTCTCCGAGCTGCGCGAGGCGCTCTTCGAGCTGCACCCGTATGTCCTCACCGAGGCCGGCCTGGAGACGGCGCTCCGCACGATCGGCCAGCGCGCGGCGCGGCGCGGGGGCTTCCGGCTTCGCCTTGACCTCCACTATCCCCGCCGACACCCGCAGGAGCAGCTCATCCTCGCAGCGGCCCGGGAGCTGCTCATCAACGCCGGCCGTCACGCCTCGGCGCGCAACGTCACCGTTCGGCTCGCTGAGTCCGGAAGCGAGCTCAGCCTGGCCGTCACGGACGACGGGCGCGGCTTCGACCCGAGCGAGCTGAACGAGCGCCTCGCCCAGGGCCACATCGGCCTCGCCGCGCAGCGCCTTCGCGTGGAGAGCGCTGGTGGAACCTTCGACGTGCGCTCGTCGCCCGGCTGGGGCACCACCGTGGAGATCCGGCTGCCCGTCGACTCCGCTTCCCCCGGTTGAGCTAAGCGCCGAACGGGTATAGCCGCCTCGGCTAGCAACGAGAGAGGGAGTCCTGAGACCGCCTCGAGACTTGGATCGTTGCTGCGGCGCCCGCCCTGGGCCTGGGCCCGGGGCGCGGCTGGATCCACCTCCCGCTAGTCCGAAACCAACGAGAAGGAGGAGCGATGAGACGCACACTCGCCATGGTCGGCGTGCTGATCGCCGCGCTCGCGGCCATCGCGCTGGGCGCGACGGCGTCCGCGCCGGGCGCCGGGCAACCGCGCTACGTCGACGCGCGCGCTTCGATCAAGGATCGCGTCGACGACCTGCTCCGGCGCATGACGCTGGAGGAGAAGGTCGGCCAGATGGACCAGATCGTGATCGGAGAACTGCGTGACACGACCCCGCCGGCGAACGGAGACTGCGGAAACGCCGGCGGGAACAACGACCCGCTTCAGACGGTCTGTCTCCAGCGGGTCCTGATCGACTACCACACCGGCTCGATCCTGTCGGGCGGCACGGATAACCCGATCGACAACACCGGCAAGGGCTGGGCGGAGCAGTACAACACGATCCAGCACTACGCAATCGAGCACTCGCGGCTGCACATCCCGATCATCTACGGCGTCGATGCGGTCCACGGGTTCGGCCACCCGTTCGAGGCCACGCTCTTCCCGCAATCGATCGGGATGGGGGCCACGTGGGACACCGACCTGGCCGAGGCGGCCGGCGCCGCCACCCGCCAGCAGCTCCTTGCAACCGGCGGGAACTGGAACTTCGCGCCGGTGCAGGACCTCGCCCGGGACAATCGGTGGGGCCGGTACTACGAGACCTGGGCGGAGGCGCCCATGCTGGCAGCGGCGCTCGGCGCGGCGAACATTCGCGGGATCCAGGGCGGCGGCTTCAACTCGCCGCAGGTCGCCGCGACCGTGAAGCACTTCGCCGGCTATTCGCAGTCGATCACCGGGCACGACCGGGTCGAGGCGCAGCTGCCGATCCGGTATCTCCAGGACATCCTGCTTCCGCCGTACGCCGGTGGGATCGACGCCGGCGC
>DATDKF010000197.1:0-2110 GCA_036520135.1 Solirubrobacteraceae bacterium | reverse complement strand
GACGAGCACCAGATCCTCGAGGCGGCAGCCGCCGAAGCCCTGGCGATAGAGCGCAGGTTCGATAGCGATCACGTCGCCCGCAACGAGCTCGTCGCCGAGACGGCCGAGGTTCGGGCGCTCGTGGATGTCCAGGCCGACGCCATGGCCGAGCCCGTGCGCGTAGCCGTCGACGATCGCCTCCCCGGGCGGCTTGGTCCGCTGCGTCGGCCAGCCGGCGGCCTCGAACGGCTCGCACGAGGCGGCGTAGACCGCGGTGCCGTCCGCGCCGGCGCGGATGTGGGCGTACGCCGCCGCGAGCGCGTCGCGGCACAGGCGCCACATCTCGCCCAGCGGATCGGGCGGGTCCGCACCGCCCGCCACGAACGTCCGCGTCATGTCGGACCAGCACCGTGACCGGCGGTCGCGCGGGAACAGGTCCACGACGACCGGCTCGCCGGGCGTGAGCGGGCCTTCGCCCATCTCGTGATACGACGCGCTCTGCGGGCCGGGTGCGACCATCGCGTCGTCGAAGTCGCAGTCGCGCTCGGAGTGCACCGTCTGGATGGCGGCCCGAATCTCCTCGGCCGGACGGCACTCGCCGATCAGGCCACGGGCCACGGCCATCGCCGCCTCCGCGGTCGCCTGCGCGCGCCTGATCCCCGCCAGCTCGTGCGCCGTCTTGACCCGGCGGCGGCCGACGAACAGCGCGGCGTCGACCCGCAGCGTGACACCGGCGGCCCGCAACGCATCGGCCATGAAGACGGGGAACTGCGGCGGCACCGTCGCGTCGCGGATGCCCAGGTCCGCGCAGGCCCGCGGGACGACGGCCGTCCACGTCGCGTACTCGTCGCGAGTCGTCGCGATCAGCTCGTCCCAGCCGTACGCCTCGCGCGGCAGCACCTCCACCCCGTACTCGGGGAGATGGACGGCGTCGGCCGGCCAGATCACCGCCGCGCGCCGCCCGCGGCCGTCCTCGAGGAAGGGGAACTGATCGACGATGACGGTGGGGATCTCGTGGAAGAGATCGCTGTCCTTCTCGGTCGTGCCGAACATGAGCACCGCAGTCACCGTCGCAGAAGTATCGCGTCGTCCTCGCTCGCGAGCAACGCCAGCCAACACGAGCCGACCCAAGCGAACCGCGGGCGCGCTCACGCATTCGCGTGATTCCGCTCGTCTCCGTGGCACTGCGAACCGCCGAGAAAGACATCGGAGAGCACCGAGCTCGATCTCATGGCACCGCTCCTACCTCGCGTGAGTTGCGAGCGTCTCCGCTGACGCTCAACAGACGCTCGCAAGGGACGAGGAGCAGCAGCGCCGCCAGCCGGTCCTGTCCCGGCGTCTTGCATAGGCACAGGTGGACGCTCCGACCCAGCCTCGCTGCGTTGCCGCTCACGGTCTCCGCTTTCGCAATCGCCTCATATGGGGTGGGGTGTCAAGGACGCAGGAGTGCCCGGGCCCGGACGTGGCCAGGCCGTCACCGGCGCGGCGATGCTCACCGGCTCGGTCGCTGGCGGCCTCATCGCCCAGCAGACCAGCCTCGGCGTCCCGTTCGTGCTTCGCGGCGTCGTCCTCGCGGTGATGTTCGCGGTCGCGTTCAAGCTGATGCGCGACATCGGGTTCACCCCGACCGTGACCGGGCGGCCCCTGGCTGCGATGCGCCAGGTCGCCTCCGCCTCGATCGACCATGGCTGGCGCGTTCCGGCGATCAAGTGGCTGATGGTCGAGTCGCTGTTCACCGGCGGCGTCGCCATCTACGGCTTCTACGCCCTGCAGCCGTACCTGCTCGAGCTCTACGGCGACCCGCACGCGTACCAGATCGCCGGCCTCTCGGCGGCCATCGTGGCCGGCGCCCAGATGCTCGGCGGCGTGCTCGCCGCCCGGATCCGCGGCCTGTTTCGCCACCGCGCGTCGGCGTTGATCGCGATGGCCGGGGGTAGTGCGATCACGATCGGTGCGATCGGGCTCGCCGAGAGTTTCTGGGCCGTGATCGGGCTGACCGTGGTCTGGGGCCTCCTGTTCTCGGCGACCATGCCGATACGACAGGCCTTCCTCAACGACATGATCCCCTCGCAGCAGCGAGCCACGATCCTCTCGTTCGACTCGCTGATGAGCTCCGCAGGCGGGGTCTGGG
>DATDKF010000196.1:0-12260 GCA_036520135.1 Solirubrobacteraceae bacterium | reverse complement strand
CCGCGCTGCTCGGGCATCCCGCCTCGTACTTCGTCACCCGTGCGCTCCTGTGGACGGTGGCGATCCTCGCGGTCGCGTTCCCGGTCGCGGTCGCCCGGTACCGGCGCACCTAGCGGTCCCTGAACGACCATCGCCCCGGCGAGTGCCGGGGCGATGGTCTGAAGGTGGAGACGGCGGGTGAAAGAACGTGCGACATGCTCACTATCGAGCCGATTCCGCGGAGCGGTGCGACTTGTTGGCCACTCGAACTGCCGCTTGACGTCGACCGCGCACGCAGGACTCGCATCGACGCTGCCGCACGTGCGCAGCGGCGCCTCACAGGCGCTGGCGAACACGAGCGCAGCTCGGGCGCCGGGGCCCGCTCCCGCTTCGCCGAGCGGAAGCAGGCGTGGCCTCGTCGTCCGACGGCACGCCCGCGCCTCGTCCGGAGCGGGCATCTGTGCCGAGGTCGCGACACGGTTGCCATCGCGCGAAGCGGAGACCCGGACGTTCGCGCCTGGGGGCCATGACGGTCGAGGCGCGGGCGCCCGCAGATGCGGGCGCCCGGGCCGCCCCTCAATGCAGTCCTTTCGTAGTAGTGCCCCCGCCAGGAATCGAACCTGGAACCTTCGGATTATGAGTGGCTCGCTCGGAGTTCGGTTGGCTCTGTAGAGCCAAATACGGTCGGTGGAGTGGGCCCCAGTTCGGGTTACTTCTGCTGAGTCGGGGACCTCGTTCGGGACCCCGTCTGCTCCGGCGACGATCGCACCTCAGCATCGCGAGGCGTGGCACGCGACGTGCCGGGAGAGCGGCGCCTTGCCTTACTTCGATCCGCGCCTGGCGGGCGCCTCAAGACATCATGCGCCTCCGCGCCATCGCCGCGAGGAGGGCGACGCACGCGACGATCGCGGTTGCTCCGGCGGCCGTCGACGCCGGCGAGCGCGATATGTCGACGTCGGCGGCCACGTGCACCAGCACGCTCGCGGGGATGCCGGCCGCCACAACGGCGAGGATCGCGAGCAGCCGTGGGGCGAAGACCCCCGGCTCGACGGGCCGGCGGCCGTACTCGTCGATCGACCAGTACGCGAACTCGGCAGTGAGGAGCAGGCCGCTGCCGTAGATCACCGTGCCGATCGACCGGCCGCCGTCTGGGATCACGTGCAGCGCGCCGAGGAGCAGGAGCGCGATCGGGATCGCCCCGGTCCGCCGCGTGGACAGCCCGAGGGCCAGGAACATGATCGCCGCGCCCGCGCCGGCCAGCACCGGCGCGCGGCTTTCGGCGTCGAGCGCGGCCGCGGCGCCGAGGGCTGCTGCCACTGCGAGCGACCCCGCGGCGGTCGCTACACGCGCGGGACGGCTCGTGCGTGGCGCCGGAACGCGATCACCTCCTCGATCACGAGGTCTAGGTCGGTGTGCGGGCGCTCCCACCGCGCGACCGGCACGCCGAGCCTCTCGAAGCGTGCGCGCAGCGCCTCGCGCTGGAGCCGCCAGAGCCGCAGCGGCAGCCCGTGGGAGTCGGCCTCGCCCAGAGCCAGCGGCGAGATCTCGACCACGACGAGGTCGTAGCCGCGCGCGCGGAGGTCGAGCAACGCGCCGATGCCGCGCTCGTCGAGAAGTGGGCTCAGCGCGAGCACGAGCGCGCGCGCCGGGAGCAGGTGGCCCGGCACGTGCGTGATGTCCTTCCACCTGAAGCTGGGCTTGACGTGACTTTCGAGCAGCGCGTCGACGATCCGATACAGCTGCCTGGTCCCGGGGCTCCCCACGAGCCAGCTCAGAACACCGCCGAAGCTCACGAGCGCGACGCGATCGCGCCGCGTCAGATACGTCGAGGCAAGCGCCGCGGCCGCGTGGACCGCCGCGTCGAGCGTCCCCGCCTCCGCGCGCTCGGCCTCGGCGAATGTGTCGAGGAACAGAACGACGTCCGCGCTGTGCTCCGGATGCTGCACGTTGACGTAGGGGACGCCGCGCCGGGCACTCGCGCGCCAGTTGATGCTGCGCACGCGATCGCCGGAGATGAGGGGGCGCAAATCTGCAAACTCGATGCCCTCGCCCCGCTCGCGGGAGACCTGGCTGCCGAGCACGGGCCGGCTGCGCAGCGGCGCGACGAGCGCGTGCAGCCGGTCGACACGCGGGTAGGCACGGAGCTCCGGAGCCCCGGCGAGCGGACGCTCGAGCGTGAAGGCGCCGAGCCGGTCGTGCGCGCCGACGATGGCGGGGCCGGCCGCGAGGACGCCCCACCGTCCGACCTTCAGCTCGAACGCGAGGGCACGCTGCTCCCCGGCGGAAAGCCAGCACTCGATCGGACTCGCATTCGTCCGCAACCGCTCCGCCTTCGGCGGACGAACCTGGACGCGGGCCGGGGCGCCGCGGTTGCGGACGGTGACGGTCGCCCGCACACTCTCACCCTCCAGAGCTCGCTCGCGGTCCAACTCCAGCCGACCGTCGAGCGCGAGCGGCACGCCCACGAACGCGACGCCGAGCAGCACCACGAACGGCGTGGCGAGCACCGCGAGGTCGGGGCGGCCGAAGCCGAGCGCCCCGATGAGCCCGATCGCCGCGAGCACCGTGTACGCGTGCAGACGCGGCGAGAGGGACAGCGTCATCGTCGGTCGGGGACGCGGGCGGGCGGCACCGGACAGCTGTCGAGGCAGTCGCGCACCACGTCCTCCGCGTCGACTCGCTGGATCCACAGCTCGGGGCGCAGCATGATCCTGTGCGCCAGCGCCGGCACGGCGATCCGCTTGACGTCGTCGGGGGTCACGAAGTCGCGGCCCTCCAGCCCCGCCCTCGCGCGCGCGAGCTTGAGCAGCGCGAGCGTGCCGCGAGGACTCGACCCCACCTGCACCTGAGGACTCACGCGCGTCGCGGTGACGAGGTCGACGGCGTACTGGAGGATCGCGGTATCCGCATGCACCTGCTCGACCGCTCGCTGCATCGCCAACAGTTCCTCGCGGCCGATGATCGTTCGCAGCTCGACGTCGTCCTGGCCGCGCTCGAGGCGGCGCGCGAGCAGCTCGAGCTCGGCGTCGCGGTCGGGGTAGCCCACACTGATCCGCAGCAGGAAGCGGTCGAGCTGCGCCTCGGGCAGCGGATAGGTCCCCTCGTACTCGATCGGGTTCTGGGTGGCCAGCACGAGGAACGGGCGCTCGAGCGGCCGGGTGCCGTCCTCGCTCGTCACCTGGCGCTCCTGCATCGCCTCCAGCAGCGCCGCCTGGGTCTTCGGGGGCGCACGATTGATCTCGTCGCCGAGCAGGATGTTCGTGAAGATCGGCCCGGGCTGGAAGCGCAGCTCTCCGCTGCCCTGGTCATAGATCGCCGACCCGGTCACATCGGACGGCATAAGGTCCGGCGTGAACTGCACCCGGGCGAAGCGCAGGCCGGTCACGGACGCGAACGACCGCGCCATCAGCGTCTTGGCGAGTCCCGGGTTGTCCTGGATCAGCACGTGCCCGTCCGCCAGCAGGCCGAGCAGCACGAGCTCCAGCGCGTCGCGCTTGCCCACCACCGCGAGCTCGACTTCGTCGAGGATCTGGGCGGCGCGCTCGGCCACCTCGGCGGACCCGCTCACAGCGCCTCCAGCACGTCGAGAATCTCCTCGAGCCGGCGCGGAGGGATCCCGGGGGCGTCACGGCCCCGCGGCGTCGGGCGGTCGGGACGCACCAGCTCCCAGACCGCCGACCCGAGCAGGCGCCGCGCCTCCTCGACGTCCCGCTCCAGCCTGAGGCCGCGTCGGACGAGGCGCGCCTCGGCGATCTCGACGAGCACCGGCCGCAGCCGCGTGTGGGCGCTCAACCCGCTCTCGCCCGACCACTCGACGATGCGCTCGAGCCGCACGAACTGGGCCGGCGGCCGACCGCGCCTGACGGGAGGCCGCTCCCCGTCGTCAAACCCGCCGCCGCGCGCCGGTAACCGGGCGATCGCGGCCACCCCGGCCCCCGTCCCCGTGGCTGCAGCGAGGATGAAAACGGCCTCTGCTGCCACGCTCATATCCGCGCCCACCGTCTCCTCGCGCGAGCACCCAAAGCGTGAAGACCATAACCGCAAACGACACGTTCGGGCGGGTTATGCTCGCCTCCGGCAATGAGGGCGAACGGCCTCCGAACCGCTGCCGTCATCACGGCGCTGACGATGCTCGTTGGCGTCGCGGCCATCTCCGGCAACGAGCCGATGCGCCGCGTCGCCCCGGAGCCGTCCCAGCCGAGCCGCGACGAGCTCGAGCGCATCGGGGTCATCACGTCGGACTTCCCGGTCCCAGGCGCCCTGCCCCCGGAGGTCTTCCCTCCGGACTGCTGCGGACTAGATACCGGACCTGACCTGACCTGGCTGCTGGTGGTCATGACCGCGGTCGGCCTCGTCGGGCTGCTCGCCGCGGCCGTCGTGCTCGTGCCGCAACTTCTGCGATGGCGCCCGAGATGGCCCCGCCTGAGGCGGAGGCTAAGGCGGCGCGGGCGCAACGACGAGCCGCCGGCGACGGAGCCCGCCGTGGTCGAGCCGTCGCCCGCAGATGCCGAGGCCGACGCAGAGGTGGCGCGGCGGGCGCTCGACGCCGCGCTGGCACCGCTGCGCGAACCGGCCGACCCGCGCGGGACGGTGATCGAGGCATACGCGCGGATGGAGGACGTCCTCGCGTCGCGAGAGCTCGGCCGGCGGATCCCCGAGGCGCCGCGCGAGTACCTCCGGCGACTGCTGCGCGAGCAGGGCATGCCCGAGCGCTCGCTGACGACGCTGACGGAGCTGTTCGAGGAGGCCCGGTTTAGCCCGCATCCGATCCCGACATCAGCGTCGGCCCGGGCGCGCCGCGAGCTGGAGACCGCACGGGAGGCCCTGCCCGCCGCGGACGAGCGCTCCCTGCGCGCCCGAAGTCTGTGACGAACGAGCTCCCACAGACCTCCGGCGCCATTCGATCCGATCACGTCAGACCCGTACGACTGGCATGGACTACCGGCTCGCTGAAGCGTACTGAGCTCCGTTAGACTGCAAACTAGCGCATAGGCGCGACGCTCATTGCACGGGCCGTACAAGTGCGTGCCGGTGTCCTTGTGTTCTTGGGCTCGTCCTCCGGCGCGTGAGATAGCGCGTTGCGGCGAGCGTGTCGTCATTTGACTCACGGCACCTCGGATCGTGCTTCGGGTTGGGTTTCGTTGGCGATGGCTTTGCGGTCGGCCACTGCGGCGTTGGAGTGGGCGTGGACGAGGACGAGTCGGAGGCTCGTCGCCCCGGCGCCTCGATCGAGCAGCAGGCCGCGAGCGAGTCGCGGTACGACCGGCTATGTCGTCCTGGTCCGCCGCACGAGCGCGCGCGTTTCGCTGGACGGTCGGGGGGCCCGCGGTCGCGGGCTCCCTTTGACGGAATTCCTTGTGTTGGCCGCGGGGTTAGTGGCCGCGGCGGGGACGCGGCACGAGGCGGGTGCGCGCCAGCGTGACGCTGAGCATGGCGAGAACGAGCAGCAGCGCGGTGGCCGACAGCGCGATCGGCAGGGCGCCGTTGACCTCGCGGACGATGGTGCGCTCGGGCCGGACGACCTCGACGGTCGTCGGCTCGGCCTGGACGCCGCCGGACTGCGCGGCGTCGCTCCGGAACGTCGGCGGCAGCCTCTGAGCCGACGCGAAGGTAGACCTGGCCGCGGCCGCGGTGGTCTTGTTGTCGCCGCCGGACTGCGCGGCGTCGGTTCGGAACGTCGGCGGCAGCGTCTGGGCCGACGCGGACGCTGGCATCGCCATGCAGGAGGCGGCGACGATAGCGGCGACTGCGCGGCGGGCGTTGATTGACCTCATGGGAGGACTCCTTTGGGCTGGGTGGTGGTGAGCACGGCAGGGAGGTGTGGACTTGATGGGACGGAGCGTCGCTGCAGCCGGTAAAGCGCCGGCGGCAGGCCCGGCAAAGGCTGGTAAAGGCGTTGCACGCTCCAGGTCGTCGCGGATAGGGTCGGTGCAGGCGATGATGAGATAGACGTCCAGGTCCTTGGACCCGTGCAGGCCAGCGTCGAGGGGCGGCCGATCGCCCTCGGCGGCGGCAAGCCGCGCGCGTTGCTGGCGATGCTGGCGCTTGATGTCGGCTCGACGGTCTCGACCGAGCGTCTGATCGACGGGCTTTGGGGCGAGCGGCCGCCGGCGACGGCGACCAAGCTGGTCCAGGTGTACGTGTCCCAGCTGCGCAAGGCGCTCGCGGCAGGCGGAGACGGCGAAGCGATCGTCACACGTGGCCGCGGCTATGAGCTGCGCGTCGGCCACGACGCCGTCGACGCCGGGCGGTTCGAGCGGCTGGTGGCCGGCGGCGCAGCGCGCGAGGGGCTGGCGTTGTGGCGCGGCCCGGCGCTCGACGACGTGGCCGACGAGCCGTTCGCCGGCGCGGAGATCCGCCGGCTGGAGGAGCTGCGACTGGGGGCGCTGGAGCTCGCGATCGACCGCGACCTGAATGACGGCCGGCATCTGGACGTGGTCGCGGAGCTTGAGGCGCTTGTCGCTGCCGAGCCGCTGCGCGAGCGGGTGCACGCTCAGCGGATGCTTGCGCTGTACCGGTCCGGCCGGCAGTCCGATGCGCTCGCGGCCTACCGCCAGGCGCGGGCGGCGCTCGTGGACGCGATCGGCGTGGAGCCGGGAGCGGAGCTGCGGCGGCTCCACGAGGCGATCCTGCGCCAGGATCCGTCGCTCGAGCCGCCGGCGGAGGAACATCCCGAGCTGCCGCCGGAGCTCGATGCGGGCACGCCGCTGGCGGGCCGTAAGGAGGAGCTGGACTGGCTGCGCGAGCTATGGCGCAATGCGCACGCCGGCGCTGGCCGGCTCGTACTGATCGCGGGCGCGCGCGGGATCGGCAAGACCCGCCTCGCGGCCGCGCTGGCCGGCGAGGTGCATCGCAATCGCGGCGTGGTGCTCTACGCGTCGGGTGTGGGCGCGCCGGATCCGGTGCTGGCGGCGATGGTGCGCGTGCGGGCCGCACGCCGGCCGACACTGCTCGTGCTCGACGACGTCGACCACGCGGGCGAAGCCGTCCTCGGCGCCCTCGACGGGCTCGCCGCCATGTTGGCCGCACTGCCAGTGCTCGTGGTGGCGACGGCCGAGGACGCCGAGCTCCCCTCCGGGGCACTGGCCGACGCGACGCTGCGTCTCGCGCCGCTCGACGCCGAGGCGGTGCGCGCGGTGGCCGAGCTCTACGCCGCCACGCCCGAGGAAGCAGCGGCGGCTGCAGGGCACGTCCTCCGCGAGAGCGACGGGATCCCGCAGCGGGTGCATCAACTCGCTGCAGAATTGGCGCGCGGCTCGGCGGCGCGGCGTCTGGGCGCCTCTGCGAGTCGAGCCGCAACGGAGCGCACGGGACTGCGCGCGACCGAGGACGAGCTGGCCGGCGACGTGGTGCAGCTGCAGTCGCTGCGCGAGCGCGCCGGTAGGCGCGACGTCATCTCGGAGCTGGTCGCGTGTCCGTTTAAGGGGCTGGCGCCGTTCGACACAGACGACGCCGAGTTCTTCTTCGGGCGCGAGCGGCTGGTGGCGGAGATGGTCGCCCGGCTTGCCGGTGCGCCGCTGCTGGGCATCGTCGGGCCGTCTGGCAGCGGGAAGTCCTCCGCCCTACGTGCGGGATTACTGCCCGCGCTGGCCGCCGGCGTGCTCCCCGGCAGCGAGACCTGGGCGCTCGCGCTGCTGCGCCCCGGCGAGCATCCGCTGCGCGCGCTCGAGCAGGCGACCACCGATGTGACTCCCCGCGGCCGGCTGGTCGTCGCGGTCGACCAGTTCGAGGAGCTCTTCACCGCCTGCCGCGACGAAATCGAGCGCGCGGGCTTCGTCGACGCGTTGATCGCCTGCACCCGTGACCCGCGCCGGCGGACGCTGGTGCTGATCGCCCTGCGCGCCGACTTCTACGGCCGCTGTGCGAGCTACCCCGAGCTGTGGCGTCTGCTCGGCGCCAACCAGTCTCCCGTGGGGCCGATGCGCCGCGACGAGCTGCGACGCGCGATCGAACTGCCGGCACAGCGCGCCGGACTGAGTGTGGAGCGCGACCTCGTCGATGCACTGATCGCCGACGTCGAGGGCGAGCCGGGCGCATTGCCGCTGCTGTCGACCGCGCTGCTCGAGCTGTGGCAGCAGCGCGACGGGCGGCGCCTGCGTCTGAGCACCTACCGCGAGGCCGGGGGCGTTCATCGCGCGGTCGCGAGGCTGGCCGAGCGCGCCTACCAGCGGCTCGACCCGCAGCAACGGGAGGTGGCACGCCGGATCCTGCTGCGGCTCGCTCGAGAGGGAGACGGCGAGGCCGTCGTGCGCCAGCGCGTGCGCCTCGAGGAGCTCGACGGCGAAGGCGTGGCCGACGTGCTCTCCGTCCTCGCCGACGACCGGCTGGTCACCATCGGCGCGGGCGAGGTCGAGGTCGCGCACGAGGCGCTGCTGCGTGAGTGGCCGCGCTTGCGCGGCTGGCTCGAGGAGGACGCCCAGGGCCGTCACCTGCACCATCAGATCCGCCGCGCCGCACACGAATGGGACTCGGAGGGTCGCGACCCGGGCGAGCTTTACCGCGGCGCTCGGCTCGCAGCGACGCTCGACTGGTTCCGTGGACACGAGGCGGATCTGAACCCCACCGAGCACTCGTTCCTGGCCGAGAGTCGAGCGGCCGGCGAGCGCTCCCAGCGCCGCTTGCGCGCGATGCTCGTGGGCGTCGCGACGCTGCTCGTGCTCGCGCTGATCGCCGGGCTGGTCGCGCTCGGTCAACGCGGCAGGGCGCGCGACCAGGCGACCGCGGCCGACGCGCAGCGGCTCGGCGCCCGCGCTCTCGTCGAGCCCGAGCTTGACCGCTCGCTGCTGCTGGCCCGACAGGGCGTGGCGCTCGACGACACCGTCCAGACCCGCGGCAATCTCCTCGCCGCGCTGCTCAAGAGCCCTGCGGCCCTCTCAGTCTTCCGCCCCACCGGCCAGAGCATTCTCAGCGTCGCGCTCAGTCCCGACGACCGCACGCTGACCGTCGGCGACGACGGCGGCAACCTCACGTTCTACGACGCGCGCACGAGGCGCCGGCTGGCGACAGTCAAGCCTCGCATCGACCGGTCCGCCAGCCCCGATGACAGCGGCACCTACGCGCTGGCATATAGCCCCGACGGCCGACGGCTGGCCGTCGCGCAAGGGGAAGTATCGGACCAGCGCGTTACCGTGCTCGACGCGCGCACCAGGCGAGTTGCTGCTCGGCTGGACATCCCGCGCCGGCGAGAGGTGGTCGCGTTGCGTTACTCGGCGGACGGGCAGACGCTCGCCGCCGTGCTCGGCGACTTCTCGACGCGACGCTCCGAGCTCGTCCGCCTTGATCCGCGCACGGGACGACGACGCGGCCCACCGGTGGATATCGCACGCGGCCGACCGACAGCCGACGGCAGGATCGGCAGCTCGCCCGTCAACGTCACCAGCGACGGGCGCCGGTTGGTCGTGGACGGGGCGAACGAGACGATCGTGCGCGACGCGAAAAGCGCGCGCATCCTGCACCGCATCCACGCCGTCGTCGGCCAAGTCACCGCGTCCGAGCTCAGCCCTGACGACCGCACGCTCGCGGTCGGCGGGGACGATGGCTCGCTGCACATGGTGCATCTGGGCTCGGGCGAGACCCGCACGGCAGCGGGACCGCATGGCGCCGCGGTGGATACGATCGCCTTCACGCCGGACGGCCGTGCGGTGATCACCGGGAACGTCGACGGCCAGATCACCAAGTGGGACGTACGCCGGGCGGAGGTGGACGAAACGTTCACCGGCCACGCGGGCGCGGTGCGCTCGTTCGCCGTCACGAGCGACGGTCACACGCTCTACAGCGGCGGCCTCGACCGCAGCGTCTTCGCGTGGGACCTCGCTGGCACACGCCGCCTCGGGCGCCCGTTCCGCGCCGGCTCGCCCAACCTCTTCAACTCCCGCTACGCCCTGAGCGCCGACGGCCGCCTGATTGCGGCGGGGCAGAGCGACGGTGCGGTCAGCGTGGTCGACGCACGCACGCTGATCCCGCGCCGGCGGTTCCCCGTCGTGACGACGCGCTACCCGCAGATTCTCGGAATCGGTTTCGTGCCCGGTAGCCACCTTCTGGTCGTGGGCAACTCCACGGGCTTCCTCGCGCTCGCAGACGCCGACTCGGGTCGGGTACTCCGGCGCCTTCGCGGAGCCCACGGGTGGATCTGGACGCCGGGCATCAGCGCCGACGGCCGGCTGCTCGTGACCGGCGGCACCGATCCCGTTGTGCGCTTCTGGTCACTGCCCGACGGCCGCCCGCTCGGGCCACCGCTGCGCTTCCGGCAGCCTCCGCGCGACGTGCAGCTGAGCCCCGACGGCCGCTTGGTCACGGTAGCGTTCGGCAGCAGGCTGGAGATCTGGGACGCGCACACTCGCCGCTTGGCGCGCAGTGTCAAGAGCGTCGACGGCATCGACACCGCCCGCTTCTCGCCCGACGGTCGGCTGCTCGCCGTGGCGAACCCGAACGGCGCGCAGGTGTGGTCCACCGAGGACTGGACACCGGTCACGCGCGTGTTCACAGGGCATGCCGGCCCGATCTACTGGGTCACGATCAGCCGCGACAACCGCACGCTGGCAACCAGCAGCTGGGACGGCACCGTGCGACTCTGGGACATCAAGAGCGAACAGGCCATCGGCGCGCCGCTACCCGGCCTACCCGGACATGGCGTCACCGGGCTCCTGACGCCCGACGGCAACGCCGTCATCGCCGGCTACGACACCGGGCAGGCCTACCGCTGGGACATCCGCCCCGAGACCCTGGTCCGCCAGGCATGCCGAATCGCCGGGCGCGGCCTCACGCGCGCCGAATGGGACGAGTTCCTGCCCGGCCGCGAGTACAAGCCCGCGTGCACGGACTGAAACGCCGCTCAAGGCGTGCACAATGGGCGCGGTCTAACACGTGTATGTCCCGCCGGGTGCCTAGGCGCAGGGCCCTAGGCCGGGATACCCAGCCGACCAGCCCGTGTTCGAACCACACGAACGCCAAGCGGCTGAGCTCGCGCAACGCGCCTTCTTTCCACGATCGCCTTCAGGAGCGCCGCGGTCCCGGTCAACAGAAGCCGCGACCTGCGCAACGCGAACCGGACTTCCGCGATGGGCGAAATCCGAGCGTCTCAGCCGCCTCCAGCGCGCGCCCGCTTGGGACTGTGCCGGCGACTATGAGACGCCTGCTCGGGACGAGAGACAGTCGTCTCGGCGGGTGCTGGTGGCGTCCCTGCTCACGGCCACTCCCGTGGAAGACAGCAGCAACGCGCCGACTGCTCGTATCCATGCAACTCGGGCGCTGCGGCGGTCGTCTCGCTCGTCTCGCGGGTATCTGGAGCGGATCGCGGCCGGCGCACCGACGGGTCTGCGCTCGTGCACGAGCGCCTCAATGCCGATCGCGCGTGCCGTCTCCGTGCGAGTCGCCCGAACCCTTGAGTGCAGCCTGTCCGCACTATGGTTGCTTCCACGCGAGCGGAGGAGCGGAATAGGGCGATCGAGGACGGGCGTTTGGCGCTCGCGCGCGGCGCGTGGGCCGAGGCGCGGGTGCGGTTCGCCGACGCGCTGGCGCAGGAGGAGACGGCGGAGGCGTTCGAGGGGGCGGGTCTGGCGGCCCGTTACGAGCTTGATGGGGAGGCAGCGATCGAGGCGCATGAGCGTGGCTACCGTCTCGCGCGGTCGCGCGGCGACGCCGCTACCGCCGCACGGCTCGCGATCCAGCTCTGCTACGACGCGTACGCATTTCGCGGGCCGGCCGAGGCGTCGGGCTGGGTCGAGCGCGCTGCGCTGCTCATAGAGGGGAAGCCGCCAAGCATTGCGACCGCCTGGGTGTCAGTGATCCGCGCGCAGTTCGCGCTCGCCGACCACCACCCCGGTTCGGCGCAGGCGGAGTCGGCGCTCGCGCTCACGCTCGCGCGCGAGGTGGGAGCGGTCGACGTCGAGATGCTCGCGCTCTCGGTCAACGGCCTTGCTCTGGTCAGCACCGGCGAGATCGAGGATGGGATGCGGCGGCTGGACGCTGCTGCGGCCGCCGCGGTCGGCGGCGAGATGACCGATGCGGACTCGATCGAGACGGTGTGCTGCCACATGATCGATGCCTGCAAGTTGGTCCGCGACCTGGAGCGGGCGACCGAGTGGTGCCTGCGCGTGCGCGACATCGCCACACGGTTTGCGGACCGGCAGATGTTCTCGATCTGCCGCACGGCCTACGCGGATGTGCTGCTCTGGCACGGTGACTGGGAGCGCGCCGAGGAGGAGCTTACGGCGGCGGTAGCGGAACTCGGCGCGCTGCGGCCGGGGCGCGACGTGGACCCGCTCGCGCGGCTCGCCGAGCTG
>DATDKF010000195.1:0-6780 GCA_036520135.1 Solirubrobacteraceae bacterium | reverse complement strand
CCGCGTCGCTCACGTGGCCGCCTGCTCGACCTTCGCCTCGGCGGTGGAGATCGCGCGTGCCGCCAAGATGAGGGTGAGATGGCTGAACGCCTGCGGGAAGTTGCCGATCTGGCGCCGGCGCGCGACGTCGTACTCCTCGGCGAGCAGGCCGAGGTCGTTGGCCAGGCCGGTCAGCCGCTCGAACAACGCGCGTGCCTCGTCGACGCGTCCGTTGCGCGCGAGCGCGTTGACCAGCCAGAACGAGCAGGCCAGGAACTGGCCCTCGTCGCCCGGCAGACCGTCGTCGGTGATGGCGGTCGAGTAGCGCGACACGAAGCCGTCGCGGCCGAGCTCGCGCCAGACGGCGTCGATCGTCCCGCCCACGCGCTCGTCGTCTCCCGGCAGGAAGCCGACCAGCGGGATGTTCAGGACGCTGGCGTCGAGCTCCCGCGACCCGTAGTACTGGGTGAACGTGCGACGCTCGCGGTCATATCCGCGCTCACAGACCTCCGCGTGGATGTCGTCGCGGACGTGCCTCCAGCGCTCGAGCGGCGCGTCCAACTCGAACCGCTCGGCGAGCCGCACTGCGCGATCGAACACGACCCAGGCCATGACCTTGGAGTACGTGTAGTGCCGCTGCGGTCCACGCGCCTCCCAGATTCCGTCGTCCGGCTTGCGCCAGATCGTCTCGACATGGTCGATGATGGCTCGCCAGCGCGGCCAGTACCGCCGTTCGATCCTGCCCAGTCGTTCGGCGCCGATGAACATAACCGCCGCAACCTCGCCGTAGACGTCGAGCTGAAATTGCTCGGACGCCGCGTTGCCGACGCGGACCGGCTTGGACCCCTCATAGCCGGGGAGCTGCGGCAGCTCGAACTCGGTCAGGCGCCGCTCGCCCCGGATCCCGTACATGATCTGGATCGCTCGCGGATCGCCGGTGCCGACGCGTAGCAGGAAGTCGCGGAACGCCAACGCCTCATCTGTGTAGCCGGCGTCGAGCAGCGCCTCCAGCGCAAGCACCGAGTCGCGCAGCCAGCAGTAGCGGTAGTCCCAGTTGCGTACGCCACCGATGTCCTCGGGCAGCGACGTCGTCGGCGCCGCGATCACCGCGCCGGTCGTCTCCGAAGTCATCGCCTTGAGCACCATCAGCGACGTGAGCACCTGCTCGCGATACGCGCCCTCGTAGCCGCAGCGCCCGCTCCACTCGCGCCACCACGCCTCGGTGCGAGCCAGCGCCGAGTCGGCATCCTCCACCGCCGGCGCGTCCTCGTATGACAGATGCCAGATGAGCGTCAGCCGCTCGCGCGCGCCTTCGACGGCCACGAATTCCGCGCTGACGGTCCCGTCCTCGATCTGCAGCGGCAACGGCGTGCTGATGCGGAACGCGTCCGGCCCGGCGGTGGCGACCGCGCCGTCGGACGCGCGCTCGACCCACGGCCGGATCGTCGCGTAGTCCGGGCGCACGCACAGCTCCATGCGCATCGGGACCCGGCCCCGCACCCCCTCGACGATCCGCATCACGCGCGGCGGACCGGACCCGCGCCGCGGCATGAAGTCGATCACGCGCACGGCGCCGTCGGTGGTCTCGAACTCGGTCTCCAGGACCAGCGTCCCCGGTCGATACCGGCGCGCGGTCGCACGCACCTCGCCGGACGGCGTCAGCAGCCAGCGTCCATGCCGCTCATCCCCGACGAGCGCGGCGAAGCAGGATGCAGAGTCGAAGCGCGGGAGGCACAGCCAGTCGATCGCTCCGTTACGACCCACCAGGGCGGCCGACTCCAAGTCGCCGATCAAGCCGTAGTCCTCAAGCAGCATCCGCGATCATCTCCCTTCCTACCGACGCGCACGGCGCACAAAGCGCTCCGCCGCGCAGCTGAGCCAGCCGTGAACAGGGCAACTAAACCAGAGCGGACCTCGCCCGCACTGCTCCGCAAGGCCCGCCGGTCCGACACGCACGCGGCCGCCGCGTCCGTCATCGAGTGCCACACGGGCAGTGTGCTCGATCCGGGCTTTCATCGGCAAGCTGCCGACCTGCCTCGTGACCACATGCACGCAACGCCGTCGTCGGTGATCACGTTGAGGCCTCGGCCAGTTGTGCCTCGACCGCTCGGTGGACGTTGCCGTGGATGTGGTCGGCGCCGATCCGGTCGACGACGCCGTCGGCCTGGAGCACCGCGAGAACCTGGGGCTTGACCCGGGCCAGCCGCAGCGTGACGCCGTCGGCTTCGGTCAGCTGGTGGATCTCCGTGATCTTCGCTGAGCCCTGGGAGTCGACGAAGTTGACGCCTTCGAGGTCGAGGACGAGCGCCCGGCGGCGATCGCCGTCCTCGGCGATCTCGCGGATGCGATCCTCGAGCGCTTCCGCGGTGGCGAAGAAGAGGCCGCCATCGAGGCGTAGGACGGCGATGCCCGGGAACGTCTCGTCGCCGGGGTTCTCGTCGAGGTCGCGGAAGACCTGTGTGCCGGCCTGACGGCCGAGCAGGGGCATGGGCGGCCGCGTCGCGACGTAGACGAGCCAGCCGAGCGAGAGGGCGACCCCGATCACGACACCGGCCAGCACGCCGGACGAGAGGACTCCGACGATTGCCGCGACGGCGATCCAGAAGTCGAACCGCGCCACCCGTTGCAGGCGGCGGATCTCGGGCACGTCGATCATGCCGAACACGACGGCGTCGATGATCACGGCCCCGAGCACCGCCTTCGGCAGCTGCGAGAACAGCGGTGCGAGCACGAGCAGGGTCCCCACCACGAGGCCCCCGGTCACGAGCGAGGCGACGGGCGTCCGCGCTCCGGCGCTCTCGTTGAGCGAGCTGGCCGAGAGGCTCGTCGAGACCGGCATTCCCTGGAACACACCGGCACCGACGTTCGCCATCCCCTGCGCCACCGATTCCTGGTTGACGTCGATGCGGTAGCGGTGGCGCGCGGCGAAGGCCCGCGCGTCTCCGGCGGTCTGGGAGAACCCGATCAGCAGCAATGCCACGGCCGCGACGGCGATGACCGCGAGATGGTCGCGGACGAGCCCGGCGTCGGGAAGCTCGGGGAGGGGAAGTCCGCGCGGGACGTCGCCGACGAGGGCGACCCCGTGCGCGTCGAGGTCGAACAGCGCCGAGGCGAGCAGGCCGCCGGCGACGAGCACGAGCGCGCCGGGGACCGCGGGCGCGAGGCGACGCAGCCCGAGGATCACGCCGAGCGAGGTGGCGCCGACGACTACGGTCGTCCAGTGCGTCTCATCGAGCGATCCCAGCCACGACGCGAACTCGCGCCACGCGTTGTCACCTTCGGCGGACGTGCCGGTGAGCTTGGGCAGCTCCCCGACGACCACGTCGACGGCGGCTCCGGCCAGGAACCCCGTGACGACGGCCTTGGAGAGGAAGCTCGCGATCCAGCCCATCCGCAGCAGCGCGAGCAACAGGAACAGCACGCCGGTCGCTAGCGCGATCGCCGCGACGAGCTGCGCCGCCTGGTCTCCGCCCAGACCCGTGACCAGCACGGCGCCGCCGGCGACGGCCGCGAGCGACGAGCTCGGCCCCGTCGAGATGTGCCGGGACGTGCAGAAAAGCGCGTAGATGATCGCCCCGGCGGCGGCGGCGTACAGCCCGTTCTGCAACGGGATCCCCGCGATGCCCGCGTAGCCGAGGTTCTTCGGGACCACCAGCGCCGTGACCGCGATCCCCGCCGCCAGATCGCCGGAGAGCCAGCGGCGCTCGTAACGTGGGAGCCACGCGATGACCGGCACCACGCGGGCGAGACCCCGATGCTGCGGGTCCTGCGTGGTCATGCGGCGCTCACACGCCGCGCTCGACCGCGATGCGGCCGGCGCGCGCGGCCTCCGCCAGCACGGCGTGGTCACGCTCGTTCTGGTCCGCGTAGATCTCGGCGAAGACGGCGACTGCGCGGTCGAAGGCGTTCCCCGACCCGAGATACGCCGCGATCGCGACGCGGTCCCCCGAGCGCGCGTGCGCGCGCGCGAGGGTCCAGGCGCAGAGCGTGCCGTAGACGGACAGGCGGGCCGGGGACATCAGCTCCACCTCCGCGCCGAGCTTCCAGTCCCACAGCTGGCGGACGTAGTAGTCGCGCGGGGTCTCGTCGGCCCAGTCGGCGCGCAGCCAGCCGAGGAAGATGTCGCCGTCGACCTGCATCAGCCGCTGGCCCTGCACCACGCGCTGTCCGTGATGGCGCGACGCCTCGCGGCCGGCGTAGCGCTCGAGCACCGAGGGGCCGGCCTGCTTGACCTGCAGGAAGAGCGGATCGTCGCCGTCGCGTCCGGTCAGCAGGACGATCCAGGTGCGGGTGCCCACGCTCCCCACTCCGCCGACCCGGCGTGCCATGTGCCGGTAGCGATAGCCCTCCAGCAGGCGGCGCCGCTCGACCGGGAGGCTGCGGCGATAGGTCCGCAGCAGGCCGCGCACCTGCTCCTCGACGGCCTCGCCCGTCGTGGCCGGCGCCAGCTCCTCGATCGGCACGATCAGCGGCGGGCGGCTCACGATCCGCGGCGCTCCGTCCACGCGCTGCGTCAACTTCGACATGGCGCGCAGATGGTCCTTGGCCCGCGCGCTCGCCACGCGCTTCTTAAATGCGCTGCGCTCCTGCCTGCTGACCCGGTCGCCGACGTGGCTGAGGATGTGCGCGACGTCGAGCCGCGCATACCAGAGCTCGAGGTTGCGCATCGTCGCGAATCGCCGCATCGCGGTGCGGTAGGAACGCACGGCGGCCTGGACCGTGTCGCGCCGCACCGCCGGCGACAGCCCGAGCTCGCGGCCGGCGATCGCGATGCTCGCCGCGAGCCGCTTGACGTCCCACTCCCAGGGTCCGCGGCCGGTCTCGTCGAAGTCGTTGATGTCGAACACCAGCTCGCGGTCGGGCGCGGCGAAGCCGCCGAAGTTCGACAGGTGCGCGTCGCCGCACAGCTGGACCGGGAGGCGCGAGTGCGGCGTGTCGGCGAGGTCGCCGGCCATCAGCGCGGCCGCGCCGCGGAAGAACGCGAACGGCGACGCGAGCATCCGCGCGTGCCGAACCGGGACGAGCTCGGGCACGCGATCCGCAGCCTGCTCCAGGAGCACGTCCTCCGGCGCGCGCCGCGCGGGGGACGGCTCCCAGTCGGCGTGGTGCGACCGCGGGACGCTCGCGCGCGCCGCCTTGCCGCGGGCCGCGCGCTCGGTGACGGACGGATGGGGCACGCGCCCCTGGCCCGAGCCGCGCGGGCCGGCGCCGGTTTCGGCGGCGGCGGACGGCGTCAAGCGGACTCCACGAGCGTGGCCAGCTCGTCCAGGGCGGCGATCCGGAGCCGCCGGGACGTCTCGGGATCGCGGCAGACGATGATCAGCTGACGGTTGCGCCAGGCGAGTCGCCGGCTCGCGCGGAGCAGCAGCCCGAGCAGCGCTCCGTTCACCGCCTCCACGCCAGACATGTCGATCGCGATCGGTCCGTCGTGTTCGAACGTCACGAGCTGAAGCAGCGGGTCGGCCCGCTCGGCCAGCTCGCGATCGACCGGCCCGGCGAGGGTGACGATTGGCATCCCGGCGTTCGTCCCCAGCGAGACTCCAGGACCCCAGTCGGAATGGCTCGGCGACGACTCCGGCTCGCTCGCGCCGGGTCTCGGTCCGGCCTGCACGGTCATGGGGGTGCGGTCCCGGCGAGCTCGATCACGGCGACGGTCACGCCAGGGCCTTGGCCTTCAGCTGCTCGTACTCCTGCTGGGTGATCGCGCCGCTGTCGAGCAACTGCTTGGCCCGCTGGATCTCGCCCGCGGCGCCCCCGCCGCCGCTCCCGGCGACCGAGCGGACGTGGTTCTCGAAGTGTGCCTGCGAGGCCGCGGTGTCGCGGACGCGGCGCTCGGTCATCCCCTTGCCGTTTGCGATCACGTAGACAAGCGCGCCGAGGAACGGCAGCACGATCAAGAAGACGACCCAGGCCGCCTTCGCCCAGCCCGACACGTCGCGCCGGAACAGGTCGGAGAAGATCAGGATCAGCAGCCAGATCCAGGCGACCCAGCAGAAGAAGATGATCATCGTCCACAGCACGTCGACGAACGGATAATCAGCGGCCACGACCATGTCGTCTCCCTCCGGATGCGGGTGGTCGGCGGAAAATACTCCTGCAGCAGGCGCCGGCCGGCAAGATGGTGTGCATGCGGGTCGAGCGGGGTGTTCGCGCTTGCGCGCGTTCGCGCGCGGCGCCGCCGCGACCGCGTTCCGGCCGGTCGCGGCTGGTGATCTCCTCGTGGTGTGCACGCCCCGTGGTGGACGCATGCGCACGCTCTGGCCCGCGGCGCAGCGGTCGGGCAGGATCGAGGCGCGATGGAGATCGTTCGCGCCCAGCTGATCGCCGAGCGACTGCACGCCGACGACTGCGAGGAGGACGGCACCCCGCTCCTGGAGCACATCCGGCGGGTCGCTCGCCTCGTGGACGCCGACGCCCGGGCCGTGGCGTGGCTGCACGAGGCCCTCGAGTGGACCGCGGTCACCGAGCACGAGCTCCTGATGGAGGGCCTCGACAGCGAGGAGCTGCGCGCGCTTCGGCTCCTGCAGCTCACGCATGATTCGCGCTTGGACCGCGTCTACCTCGCGCACCTGGACCTGATCGCGCGCGCGGCGGGCCGTGCCGGCCGTCTGGCACGGCTGGTGAAGATCGCGGACCTCCAGGACCGTTGCCTGCATCCGCGCGTCCGCGCCGACGGCTGGTCGCCGCCGCACGCGCGCGGCCTGGGCCAGCTCAGCGATCGACCGGATCCTCGGCCCGGTGCAGGCAGCGCGGCTGCCGTGTAGGCAGCCCGAGCGCGCGCTTCACGCCAGGCGAGACCAC
>DATDKF010000194.1:0-7730 GCA_036520135.1 Solirubrobacteraceae bacterium | reverse complement strand
GCGGTCGGCGCGGGTGTGGCGACCGCCGCCACCGCGCGCGGCCGCGGCGCATCGTCGTCGGCGCGTGCCGCGTTCTTCGCCGCGCGATGCGGAGCGCCGACCTGGGACCGCTTCTGCGGCGCTTCATCGAGCAGCTGCGATACGCACACCGTCCCGACCCCGGCGCCGCCGAGACACATGCCCAGCACCGTCGCCGCCGTGGCCAGGCGCCCGCCGCCGCCCGCCGGTGCGGCCTGGATGCTCATCGCGACGTCCGACGCGCCGGATCGATGCACGATCTCCGCCAGGCGGTCCCGCCAGGGGAGGCGAATGCCCGCGGCCAACGGCAGGAGCAGCAGCGCTCGCCTCAGCCGGGACAGGTGAAGGGCGCGGACCGTCGATCGGCAGCCGTCGCAATGTCGGAGGTGCGGCCGGATCGCGAGCAGCTGACGCGGCGTGGCGCTGCCCGCCGCGAGCGCCTCGAGGGTGTCCGCGAACGCCTCGCAGTGCTTGCCGGACTCGATCTCCTCGTAGACGCCCAGGAACCGCCGGCGGCCCTCGGTGATCGATCGATTCACCTTCGTGTAGGTCCATCCGTACCGCTCGCGGATCTCGTCGTAGGACAGGCCGTGCGCCTTCAGGACAAGCGCCTTCGCCTCGTCGGGCTTGAGCGCTCGGAGTGCCTCCGCGGATCGCCGGACGCGTTGGGTCGCCGCGAGCTGCTCCTCGACGCTGCGGGCGTCGGCGTGGTCGATCGCGTCGAGGTCGACGTCGTCGCTTGCGACCAGTCGCGAGCGTGCGCGCCGGATCGCCATCGCCTCGTGGCGGACGACGACCTTCAGCCACGCCACCTCGGTCGCAGGGTCGACCGTCGACACGCGCCGGACGAAGATCTCGAGCGCCCGCTGATAGGCGTCCAGGGCGTCGTCGTGGCAGAGCGAGAACTGCTGCGCGACGCGGAGCAGCGTCTGCTCGTGACGGGCGACCACGGTGGCGATGCGCGATTCGTGCTCGCCGCGCGCTGCCTGGGTGCCCTCCGCTGCTGCCACCTGCCAGCCTGCCCTGCTCGCTCCCACTGAAGACCGCCGCTTCCGCTCCTGCCGACTCTGCCGCATCTAGCGCGGCGCGGAAATGGCTCGCCCCCCTGCTGCGCGAAATGTGCGGAAATTGCGCAAAGAATTCCGAGCACTCAAACCCATGGTCGTCAACCGCCGGTCTCCGGTATGACCTGCCGCCGTGCCTAGACTCCAGGCCATGAGCACGTCCGCGACCGGCTCGCAAGCCGACATCAAGGACTCGATCCTCGACACGGTCGGCGAGACCCCGCTCGTGCGCCTGAGCCGGATCGGCGCCGGCCTACGGCCGCAGATCGTCGCCAAGCTCGAGTCGTTCAACCCCGGCGGGTCGATCAAGGACCGCGTGGCGATACGGCTCGTGGAGGCCGCGGAGAAGGACGGGCGGCTGCGGCCGGGCGGGACGATCATCGAGCCGACGTCCGGCAACACCGGCACCGGCCTGGCCATCGCGGCGCGGCTGAAGGGCTACCGCGTGATCGCGGTGATGCCCGACAAGATGTCCAAGGAGAAGATCGACCTGCTGCGCGCGTACGGCGCCGAGGTCGTGGTCGCTCCCACCGACGTCGCCCCGGACTCGCCGCAGTCGTACTACCGCGTCGCCGACCGGCTGACTGAGGAGATCCCCGGCGCCTTCCAGCCCAACCAGTACGCGAACCCGGCCAACCCGGAGACGCATTACCTGAGCACCGGGCCGGAGCTCTGGCGCCAGTCGGGACACAAGATCACGCACTTCGTCTGCGGCGTCGGGACCGGCGGCACGATCACCGGCGTCGCCCGCTACCTCCGGGAGCAGAACCCGCAGATCGAGGTGATCGGGGCCGATCCCGTCGGCTCGATCTACTCCAACGACGAGGTCCACCCGTACCTGGTCGAGGGCGTGGGGGAGGACTTCTGGCCGAGCACGTTCGACCCGTCGGTGGTCGACCGCTACGTCACCGTGAGCGACCGCGACAGCTTCCTCACGACGCGCCGGCTGGCTGCCGACGAGGGCCTGCTCGTCGGCGGCAGCTGCGGCCTCGCCGTGCACGCCGCGCTGCACGTCGCCGCCGAGGTTGACGACGACAAGGCGATGATCGCGGTGATCCTGCCCGACGGCGGGCGCGCGTACCTGTCGAAGATCTTCAACGACGCCTGGATGAGCCAGTACGGCTTCCTGGAGCGCACCGAGGACCGCACCGTCGGCGACGTCCTGCGCGAGAAGACCGCGGCCGGCGAGATCCCGCCGTTCGTGACGGTCTCGACGCACCAGAAGGTCAAGGACGCCATCAGCCTCCTGCACGAGCACCGCGTCAGCCAGCTGCCGGTCGTCTCCGGGAGCGACGCGACGACGCTGGTCGGCAGCGTCGGCGAGCGCGGGCTGCTCAAGCGCGCGCTCTCGGACCCCGGCCTGATGTCGAGCGACATCGTCGACGTGATGGAGCCGCCGTTCCCCGCCGTGTCGACGACCGACCCGGTCCGCGAGGCCGTCGAGCTGCTCTCCGGCGACCGCCAGGCGCTGACCGTCAACGAGGACGGCAAGCCCGTCGGGATCGTGACCCGCGCCGACCTGCTGGAATCGCTGGTCTCGTGAGCGAGCGCCGCTTCGCCACCCGCGCCGTGCACGCGGGCCTCGAGCCGGACCCGTCCTACGGCGGCGTCGTCCCGGCGATCCACCAGGCCTCCACGTACGTGCAGGCCAACCCGGGCGAGTTCGTCGAGGACTACGACTACTCGCGCAGCGCCAACCCCACGCGCGCCGCGCTCGAGCGGGCGCTCGGCGAGCTGGAGGGCGGACTGGCGTCGGCGTTCTCCTCCGGCATGGCGGGCGAGCACGCGCTGATCACCGCGACCGCCGCGGCCGGCGACCACGTCGTGATCCCCGACGACCTGTACGGCGGCACCTACCGGCTCGTCGACAAGGTGCTCACCCGCTGGGGCCTGAACTACACGATGGTCGACCAGACGGATCTCGACGCGCTCGAGGGGGCGATCACCGACGCCACGAAGCTGATCTGGGTCGAGACGCCGACCAACCCGACGCTCAACGTCGTCGAGATCGAGCACGTGGTCGCGCGCAAGCGCAACGCCCTCGTGGTCGTCGACAACACGTTCGCCACTCCCGTCTACCAGCGCCCGCTCGAGCTCGGGGCCGACGCCGTCGTCCACAGCACCACCAAGTACATCGGCGGGCACTCGGACGCCGTCGGCGGCGCCGTGATCGTCCGCGAGCACACGCTGCACGACGCCGTGCGCTTCGTGCAGAACGCGGTCGGCGCCGTGCCCGGCCCGCTCGACTGCTTCCTCGTGCACCGCGGCATCCGCACGCTGCACCTGCGCATGAGGGCGCACTCGGAGAACGCCCGGGCGGTCAGCGAGTGGCTGCGGACCGTCGACGGCGTCACCGACGTCCGCTGGCCCGGCTTCTCCGGGATGGTCTCCTTCCGCCACCCCGACGCCACGCGGATCGCGGCCCGCTGCGAGGTATTCAGCCTCGCCGAGTCGCTCGGCGGCGTCGAGTCGCTGATCGAGGTCCCGCAGGCGATGACGCACCAGTCCGTCGAGGGCTCCCAGGCGGCCGTGCCGGCCGACCTCGTGCGGCTGAGCTGCGGGATCGAGGCCGCCGAGGACCTCGTCGAGGACCTCGCGCGCGCTATAGGCGTCCCTGTCGCCGCCTGAGCGGTACGGTACGCCCGTTGCCGTTGGACTTCGGCATGACGCCGACCTGAGGGGGGAGAGATGATGAGGAGCCTCGTAGCAGCGTGCGTGTTGGTGGCGGCGCTGCTCTGGCCGGGCGCGGCCGCTGCCAAGCCGTCGCAGGAGACCCATGTGCAGCTGCTGGCCATCAACGACCTGCACGGGCATCTCGCGCCGAACACACCGGGCACGATCCAGATCGGCTGCTGCAACCCCGTCTTCAATTCGTCCGGCGTGCAGACCGGGTGGACCCAGAAGACAGTGCCGGCAGGCGGCATCGCCTATCTGGCCGCCCACATCAAGGCGCTGCGGGCGACCAACCCGAACACGATCACCGTCGGCGCGGGCGACATGATCGGCGCGAGCCCGCTGGTCTCGGCGCTGTTCCACGACGAGCCGACCATCGAGGCGCTCAACGGGATGGGTCTCGACGTCACCGGCGTCGGCAACCACGAGTTCGACGAGGGCGTCGACGAGCTGCTGCGGATGCGGTACGGCAATCAGCAAGGCGGCGACGGCTGCCATCCCGTCGACGGCTGCCAGGACGGCACCCCGTTCGGCGGCTCGATCTTCGAGTACCTCGCCGCGAACGTCTTCTACAAGGGGACGAACCAGACGATCCTGCCCCCGTACGAGGTGCACAAGGTCGGCAACACCAAGATCGCCTTCATCGGGCTCACGTTCGAAGGCACCCCGACGGTGGTGACGCCGAGCGCCGTGGAGGGGCTCGAGTTCCGGCCGGAGATCTCGACGGTCAACGGGCTCGTCAACCAGCTGCGCAACTCGCAGGGCGTCAAGGCGTTCGTCGTGCTCCTTCACCAGGGCGGCACGCAGCGGCCGCCCGCGCCGCCGGCCTCCCCGGCGACGCAGCCGAACGGTGACGAGTACACCGACGTGAACCGCTGCGTGAACTTCAGCGGTCCTGAGATGGAGCAGATCGCGGCCGGGCTGGACCCGCGCGTGAGCGTGATTATCAGCGCCCACACGCACCAGCCCTACATCTGCACGATGGCGGGCAAGCTCGTGACGAGCGCCGCCTCGTTCGGCCGCCTGGTGACCGACGTCGACCTGACGATCGACACGCGGTCCAAGGCCATCACCACGGCCACGGCGAGCAACCGGATCGTGACCCAGAACGTCACGCCCGACCCGGCGGCGCAGGCGATCCTCGACAAGTACACCGCGCTGTCGGCGCCGCTTGCCAACCGCGTCATCGGCAGCATCACCGCCGACATCCGCTCGGCGCGTGACACGCCGAGCGGCCAGAACGCGGCCGGCGAGCAGCCGATGGGCGACGTGATCGCCGACGCGATGCTGGAGGCGACCAAGCCGACCGACTTCGGCGGCGCCGTCGCGGCGTTCATGAACTCCGGCGGCGTCCGGGCCGGCCTGCTGTTCAACCAGATCAGCGGCGGCGAGCAGCCCGGGCAGGTCACGTACGGCGAGGCGTTCACCGTGCAGCCGTTCGGCAACACGCTCGTGGTCAAGACCTGCACCGGACAGCAGATCTACGACGTGCTCAACCAGCAGTTCAACAACCCGTCCGCCGGGTCGAACCGGATCATGCTGCCGTCGGCGAACGTCCACTACCAGTGGACCACGGTCGACGGGCCGCACGTCGTGGACGGGACCGTGTCGTTCGACGGCGGCACGACGGTCATCAACAAGGCCGCCAGCTATCGCGTCGTCGTGAACAACTTCATGGCCGACGGCGGCGACAACTACACGGTCTTCCGGTCGTGCACGGAGCCGCTCGGCGGCGACGTCGACCTCGACGCGTTCGCGCGCTACCTCGGGGCGCACTCGCCGCTGGCGCCGCCCGCCCTCACGCGTATCGAGAAGGTCGGGTAGCCCAAGCGTTCGGACGGCCGCCATCCGGCGGCCGTCCGAGGACGCCTCAAGCGCACGGCTGGACGTCCGATGTCATGGGGGATGCGTCTTCTGCTGCTCTCCCTGACCCTCCTCGCCGTCGCCGCGCCCAGCGCCCACGCCTATCCGAAGCTCCCGCAACCGCTCCCACCGGTGAAGGACAACCCGGCCGACCGGCTCGCCGACCAGCCGATCGAGGACTCCGCGTACGACATCGCGACCCGCTGCAAGAACCAGCGGAATGCCGGTATCACCGCGCTGGCCGACTGGCTCGCCGCCAACACCCGTGGCGTCTTCTGGGGCTCCTATCGCTGCGAGAAGTGGGGCAAGCACTCGGCGTCGCTGCACGCCGAGAACCGCGCGATCGACTGGTACCTCGACGTCGCCGACAAGGCCGACCGCAAGGCCACCGGCAAGCTCATCCGCCTGCTGCTGGCGCCCGACAGGCTCGGTAACCCGCAGGCGCTGGCCCGCCGCATGGGCGTGGAGGAGCTGATCTGGGATTGCGGGTACTGGGGTGCCGGGATGGCCGACTTCGCCCCCTACAGCGTCTGCTACAAGGCGAACGGCAAGAAGCGCAAGCGCTTCGACCGCACCGCCGCGCACCAGGACCACATCCACATCGGGATGACCAAGGCCGGCGCCAAGGGCCGCACGAGCTTCTGGACCCAGTGAGCGAGCGACGCCGCCATACTCGTCTGATGCGGAGAGGCGTCCTGCTCGTCCTGCTCGCCGGCGTGGCCGTGCTTGTCGTGGCCGCGCTCTCGTCCGGCAGCGAGCCCAAGCCGGCCCCGGCCGCCAAGCCGGTCGCCGAGGAGGCCGCCGACCTCCCGCCGCTGCCGGAGAAGATGCGGCCCAAGGTCGTCGAGCCCGTCGCGGGCAGCGGCGGCACCTCCGAAGAGGCTGTCACCGATCCCGGTCTCGAGGACGTCGGGCCCAAGCCGACCGGCCCGGCATCCGCCGGCACCAAGCGCCAGGGCGGCGCCGGCTCGACCGACATCACGAAGGCCACGGCGCTGGGCAACGGCGTCGCCCTCCCGCCGCTCGAGGCGCCGGAGGAGGTCAAGCAGATCATCGAGGCCGGCAACATCATCGCTCGCACGCCGTACGTGTGGGGCGGCGGCCACGGCAAGTGGCTCGACACGGGCTACGACTGCTCCGGCTCGGTGTCGTTTGCGCTTGCCGCTGCGGGGCTGCTCGACGGGCCGCTCGCCTCTGGGCCCCTGATGAGCTGGGGCAAGCCCGGGCGGGGCAAGTGGGTGACGATCTGGTCGAGCCCCGGGCACGTGTTCATGGAGGTCGCCGGCGTCCGGTTCGACACCTCGAACTCACGCGTCACCGGCTCGCGCTGGGGCAACACGATGCGCTCCACGGCCGGCTTCGTCGCGCGCCATCCCGAGGGTCTGTAGGGCGCTTGGGGTCCGCACCCCATGAGGGGTGCACACGGGCCCGCCGATCAAGTGATTGCAAGCGTGTCCTCCTCCGAAACGTTCCTGATGCCCCGCTCCTACGTGACCGAAGACCTCCCGTCCAGCCCGCCGCCTGAGGTCCTGGACGAGGTGTTCTCCGCGTGGGAGCGGGCTCAGGAGCCGCTCCCGGAGTCACTCGCCCTGCACTTCGTCTCCGAGCCCGCTCTGGGCCGGGCGTGGGGCGAGCTGAAGCTCGACGACGGGACCTTCCTGGCGAGCATCTCCGCGTCGGAGGCACTTGCGATCGCATGCGGTGACGCCGCGGTGGCCCCCGCGCCGGTCCTCGCCGTGTAGCTGCGCCGCAGGCCGGGCACACGGTCCAGCGGTGAGGCGTTCGCCGGAGGAGATCGCGGCGCTGCGCCGCGCGAAGGCGCGGCTCGACCGGCTCGACTTCTACCCGCGGCCCGTGCGCATCGGCCGCGTGCGGATCCTGCACGCGCCGTGGCTGTTTCGCCTGCCGTGGTTCCGGCGCTTCCGCGGCTACGAGATCGGCCCGCTCATCCTCATCCGCCGGCCGCTCGCTGAGACGTCCGACGACCTGATCGTCCACGAGCTGTGCCACGTCTGGCAGGACCAGCACCGGCGGCTGCGGCTGTGGACCTCATACCTCTACCAGGGCTACCGGAACAACCCGCACGAGATCGAGGCGCGCCGGGCGGCGGCC
>DATDKF010000193.1:0-2820 GCA_036520135.1 Solirubrobacteraceae bacterium | reverse complement strand
AGGCGGCTGTAGCCCAGTCGTTGGTAGGTTCGATTCCTGCGCCGCTCCGCTCCGGCCCGGATCGGCATGTCAGCGTCCCGACTGACCCAGCCGCTCGGCCTTGTCGCTGACAGTCCGTGATGGCGCGCGAAATGTGTGGGTAGGACGTGCATTCCCGACGCCAGGAGGCCCCGCATGTCCAGCCGCACCCAGGCACGCCGTTCGTCCACGGCCGCAACCGGCCGCTTCAGCCGCTCCGGCGCCGCTCGCAACCAGCGACGGCGGCCGGCCGCACCGCAGCGGCGCGGGCTCGCCGGTGGGTGGCTACAGCGCAGCCAGCCGACGCAGTCTCGCGTCAAGCGGATGTTGAGCGGTGTGACTGGAGCGCTGCCCGGAGCTTCCAAGGGCCGCTCGACCTCCTCGAGCAAGAGCGGGCGGCGCGGCAAGGCCGGGGGCCTGGCGCTTCTCGCCGGCGCCGCCGGAGTGGTGTTCAAGAATCGCGACAAGTTGGCCTCTCTGGCGCGGCGCAACGACGCCGGCCGGAATGAGCACTCGCCGGTCCCCGACGCGACGCCGGTCGCGCCCCCCGCCGCGGGCCCCACGAGCGCCGGCTCGCCTCCGATCAACACCGGCCCCGGTGACGCGCCGAAGCTCTAGTCGGCTCGCCCTCGCCGCCGCCGGCCGAGTAGACGGCCGCGCCATACGGGTACTCGACGGTCATGATCGGCGTGACTGCGGTAGCTGCCGTCGCCCTACAGCTCGTCAACGTCAGCAGCCACGAGATGCAAGCCGACGGACACAGCATTCACGCCGACATCTCGGGCAACGGGCGGCTCGTCGTGTTCGACTCGCTCGCCACCAACCTCTCGGCAGCGCGCCTTCAGCGTCCCGACGACCAGGAGGTTTACCTACGCGACCGCCGCCGCGGCGTCACGCGGCTGGTGAGCCGGAGCTCACGAGGGCGCGTGAGCAACGGCTGGAGCTGGCAGCCGTCGCTGTCGCCGAACGGGCGCTTCGTCGCCTTCTGCTCCACGGCGTCGAACCTGTCGCGACCGGATCGGCTGCCTCGGGTGCCGCATTTCGGGCCGGGCCTGGATCCACGCACCGACGTCTTCGTGCGCGACCTCCGGCGCCGGATCACACGCCGGGCGAGCAGCGACTGGCGCGGCGGAATGGCGAATGCCGGGAGCTGCCGTCCGAGCGTCGCCAACACGGGTGATGTCGCGTTCGAATCTGAGGCGACCGACCTGGTGCGAGGCGATCGGAACGGCTTCATCGAGACCTTCGTCTACGACTGGAGCTCGCGGCGGGTCCGCGCGGCGGCCGTCCCGACCGGTGGGCGCAGATCGGCCGGCTCGGCCGGCGCGGCGATCTCGCCCGACGGTCGTTTCGTCGCCTTCTACACGGGCGCACACCTGGCGTCGGCGGACACGGACGCGCTGTCCGACGTGTATCTGCGCGACCGGCGGCGGGGTGTGACCCGCGTGGCTAGTCCAGGGGCCGTGGGTTGCTACAACCCGCCCGTCCTAGCGCTCACGCCGCGCGCCGGTTACGTCCTGCATTGGTGTGAGGACGGTCTGCGCGTGCTGGACCGTCGCAGTGGTCGGGTGCGGAACGCGAGTCCGACCCTCGACGGTCGCCCGCCCGATCGCACCATCTCAGAGGCGGGAGTCTCGGCCGACGGCCGTACCGTCGTCTTCTGCTCGGAGGCGTACAACCTCAGCCGCAGCGACGGCCTCGGCGACGACGTTTACGTCTGGCACCGTGCTCCGGGGATTCCGACGGTCGTCTCGAATGCAGGCAGCTGCGTATGGAGCGCGGACGTCTCCGCCGACGGGAGGACGGCGGTCTTCACGGCCGACATGCCCGGGCTCGTGGCGCAAGACGTCCGCGACGTGCGCCAAAGCGATGCCTTCACTGCCGGGCCTCTGCGCTAGCGCCGCAGACCCGTCTCCTCGACGATCTCCCACGTCTCGGGGTGCTTCTGGACCACGACACCGGCCAGCGTCACCACGACGGTCTCGCCCGTGCGGCCTGTCCTCAATGTCCAGCCCTTGCCGGTCACCCATGAGGCATGCCCGGCGACGGGGCTCGCCACTCGGAGAAGTGGCGAGCCCGAGCGCTCAGGTCGCGGAGACGTCGTAGGACTTGGCGGTCTCTGATTCGAACGTGCCCGGCAGCGCCTTCAGGCCGCCGGTGACGTCCGCCGGACGGGCGATGTAGACGGCGCGCGTGGCCGGTTCGCCCGCCTTGGTGTAGTCCAGTGGCCCCGCAATCAACCCGCCGGTGTCGACGCTCGACAGCTCGTGCGCGGCCGTGATGAGGCCCTCGCGCGTGAGGTCCTTGTTCGCGCAGGCCTTGTTGAGGATCTCGTACATCACCTCGGCCTGTGCCCAGCCGAACTGTACGGAGGCCTTGGGGTCGGACTTCGGATAGGCGGACTGGAACTGCTGACTGACGCTCTGGACCTCGGGCTTGTCAAGCGTCCAGGGAGCAATCGACCCGGAGATGTAGGCGTTCGCCTTGACCGCCTTGGCGGCGGGCGACTTCAGCAGCGCCGGGTCGTAGGTCGGGTTGTTACCGACGATCGGGACGTTCATGCCCTGCGACGCGGCGATGCCGGCGACGGAGGCGAGTTGCGTCGGCGCAGTTGTGACGGCGATCGCCTTCACGCCGGCGCGCTTGAACGCGGCGACCTGACCGGACATGTCCTCGTCGGTCGCCTTGATCTTCTGCTCGACGACCTTCATGCCGTTCTTGGAGGCGAAGTACTTCGAGCCCTTGAGGCCGTTCTCGCCGTACTCGCCCTCGAAGTACAGGTGTCCGATCGCGTCGCCGGAC
>DATDKF010000192.1:0-11478 GCA_036520135.1 Solirubrobacteraceae bacterium | reverse complement strand
TGCCCGGCGCTTCTCCGCCTGCTCACGGCGCAGGTCGTCGTAGCCGGCGATGTCCATCGCCACCTTCATCGTCTCGGCGTACTCGCCCGAGTCGTAGGTCCAGCCGGTGGTCGTCTCGTACGGGAACTGCTCGGGCTTGATGAAGCTGCCCATGCGCAGCGCGATCGGGTCGGCCTTCATCTCGAGCGCGAGTGCGTCCACCATCCGCTCCACGAGGTAGACGGCCTCGGTGACCCGGAACGAGCACCTGTAGGCGACACCACCAGGCGCCTTGTTCGAGTAGACGGCCTTGACCTTGACGTGCGACGCCTGCAGGTCGTAGCTGCCACAGCAGATGTGGAAGAAGCCGGCGGGGAACTTCGTCGGCTGCGCGGTCGAGTCGAACGCGCCGTGGTCGGCGATCACGTCGACGCGCAGGCCGGTGATCTTGCCGTTCTTCGAGCATATCTCCGCGTGCATCTCGTAGTCGCGCGCGAAGCCGGTCGAGACGAGGTTGCCGGTCCGGTCTTCGACCCACTTGACCGGCACGCCGGCGACGATCGAGCCGGCGATCGCGCACACGTAGCCGGGGTAGACCGGCACCTTGTTGCCGAAGCCGCCGCCGATGTCGTTGCACATGATGCGGATCATGTGCTCGGCGAGCCCGGCGACGTGCGCGTAGACCGTGCGGTGCGCGTGCGGCGCCTGGTTGCCGTTGTAGATGTCGAGCTGGCCGGTCTTCGGGTTGAAGTCGGCGATGATCCCGCACGTCTCCAGCGGCGCCGGGTGGCAGCGCGGGTAGATGATGTCGCGGCTGACGACGGTGTCGGCCTCGGCGAATGCCTTGTCGGTGGCGTCCGCGTCGCCGGCCTCCCAAGTCGGGCTGGCGAGGTTGTCGCGCTGGCCGGTCTTGTCGTCGCGAATCAGCGGCGCGTCCTCGTCGAGCGCCTTGCGGGCGTTGACGACCGCGGGCAGCGGGTCGTACTCGACGTCGATCAGCGACAGCGCGTCGTTGGCCGAGTACTCGTCGGTGGCGATGACGAACGCGACCTCCTGGCCCTGGAAGCGGACCTTGTCGCCCGCCAGCACGGCCTGGGTGTCGTAGGAGATCGTCGGCATCCACGCGAGGCCGAGCGTCTCGAGGTCCTTGGCCGTGACGACCGCCGCCACGTTCGGGTGCGCGAGGGCGCGCGACGTGTCGATCGAGAGGATCTTCGCGTGCGCGTACGGGCTGCGCAGCAGCGCGCCGTACACCATCCCCGGCAGCTTGATGTCGTCCAGGTAGTTCCCCTGGCCGCGGATGAAGCGCGCGTCCTCCTTGCGCTTGAGCCGGCCGAAGCCGATCGGGCGCTCGGTCGTCTCGATCGCCATCCCTCAGACCTCCTTCTTCGCCGCGGCCTCGCGCTCGGCGGCCCACTGGACCGCGGCGACGATGTTCTTGTAGCCCGTGCACCGGCAGATCGCCCCGGAGATCGCCGTGCGGATCTCGTGGTCGGTCGGGTGCGGGTTCTCGTCCAGGAGCGCGCGCGTCGTCATCAGCATCCCCGGCGTGCAGAAGCCGCACTGGAGCGCGTGCTTCTCGTGGAAGCCCTCCTGAATCGGGTCGAGCCGGCCGTCGACCTCGAGCGACTCGACAGTGCGGATCTCGCGCCCCTCGCACATGACGGCGAGCGTCGTGCACGACTTGACCGGCTCGCCGTCGATCAACACGACGCACGCGCCGCAGTTCGACGTGTCGCAGCCCCAGTGCGTGCCGGTGAGGTCGAGCGTCTCGCGGATGAAGTGGACGAGCAGCATCCGCGGCTCGACGTCGCGCGTCACCCGCTCGTCGTTGACGGTCATCGTGACTTCCATGCTCTAGACCTCCTCGTTCAGCGCGCGAGCGGTGGCGCGGCGCAGCGCCCTGCCGCAGAGCACGCCCGCGAGGTGCCGCTTGTAGTCGACCGGACCGCGCCCGTCCGCCATCGGCGCGCAGTCCTCCGATGCGATCGTGGCGGCCTCGGTGAAGAGGTCGTACGACGGCGCCTTGCCGCGCAGCAGCTCCTCGGCGCGGGTGAGGTGGATCGTGGTGAGGCCGACGGCGCTGAGGGCGATACCGACGTCGGCGAACGTCCCGCCGTCCATCCAGACGGCGGCCGACGCGGCCGCGATCGCCCAGTCGCCTGCGCGGCGCTCGACCTTCTCGTGCGCGCTGCCCGCGCCCTCGCGGACGGGCAGGCGGATCTCGGTGAGGATCTCGCCCGCGCCGACCGCGGTCATGTACGGGCCGACGTGGAAGTCCTCCATCCCGACGACACGCTCGCCGTCGGCGCCGCGGATGACCACTTGCGCCTTGACCGCCGAGCAGACGGCTGACAGGTCCTCGGCCGCGTCGGCCTGGCAGAGCGAGCCGCCGATCGTGCCGCGGTTGCGCACGACCGGGTCGGCGATCACCTGCTCGGCGTCGCGGAACAGCGGGTAGCGCTCGGCGAGCAGATCGGACTCGAGCAGCTCGACGTGGCGGGTCAGCGCGCCGATCCTGATCTCGCCGTCCTGCTCGCGAATGAACGACAGGTCGGCGATGCCGTTGATGTCGACGAGGTGCTCGGGGTTGGCCAGCCGCAGCTTCATCATCGGCAGCAGGCTGTGGCCGCCGGCGATCACGCGGGCCTCCGAGCCGAGCCGCTGGAGCGCGGCGATCGCGCCGTCGAGGCTCGTCGCGCGCTCGTAGCCGAATGGCGCGGGCGTCTGCATCAGGCGCTCCTCATCCGCTTGCGCGGCTTTCCGACGTCGTCGCGCTGCTCGTACTGGACCGGTGCGTCGGTGCCGATGACCGGCGACCGCGGCAGCTGCTCCGGCCGCTCCGGACGGCCGTCCGGGTACAGCAGCCGCGCGTTGCGACTGCCGTACTCGACGTCGCGCAGCACCGGACCGGCGGGATTGGCCATCGCGATCGGCGCCTCGCGGCCGAGCCGCGCGAGCGTCAGCGTGCCCTTGGTGTACACCTCGGCGATCCGCGGGGGGACGATCTCGCGGCTCTCGGGGTAGTCCCGGAAGCCGGCGGCGGCGGCGCCGGGGTAGAGGCCGTCGACGAGGCCGAGCGCGTCCTCCATACCGGCCTTCTTGACGAGCAGACCCTCGAGCGCGCCGACGGCGGCGTCGAGGTTCTCGTTGATGTCGGTCACGACGCCGTTGACCGGCGCGCTCTTCTCGACGATCTCGCCGACGCTGGCGATGACCTCGTCCAGGCCGCTGGTGATCTGGCGCAGGGCCACGATCGTGGAGACCAGGTAGTAGACGAGCGCGAGGACGATCGCCACGACCGCCACGATCATCACTGCTCCTGCTGCGGGCATCGTCTCCTCCTCTCAGGCGTCGTCGATGATTACGTCGAGCGAGCCGCCGTAGTTCGCGACTCCCGCGACCGTCTGCCGGACCTGGTCCTGCGTCGTCAGCAGCAGCGGGACCGCGTCGAGGTCCTTCGACCCCGCGGCGGCCACGTCGGCGATCTGCCGGACGCTGGGGACGATGCTGCGGGCGGCCTTGAGCACGCCGTGCAGCAGGTAGATGACGACCGGGAGCACGACCACGAGCAGCACGATGTCCCCGATCCACCAGAGCGTCATCGCGGCCTCCTCTCGGCGACGACGGCGGCCTTCTTGGCGATGCCCGGGAGGGCGCCGAGGATGACGTCGAACTGCGCGTTGATCGCCGTGACGGCGGGCTCGAGTGGGCGCAGATGGTCGGCCTCGACGCCGGCGAGCGCGTCGCCGAGCGTGGCGAGGCCGGTCGAGATGCGCTCGAGGCCCCGGCGAACGAGGATCAGCGCGACTGCGAGCACGGCGATGACGACGAGCGCCAGCAGGACGCTCAGGAGCACGAGCACGTCGTTGCTGCTCATCGCGCGTCACCGAGCCCGTCGGTCAGCGCGTTCATGTAGCCGTCCTGCACGACCGCCTCGTCGACGATCAGCGCCAGCACCGGCGCCGTCGCCTCGAGCTGGGGGATGTTGGCCGTGTTGCCGGCGACCTTGCCTGCGATCTCGAGCAGGCCGTCGACCGACTTCTCGATGCTGCCGACGGACTGCAGCAGCAGCACGAGCAGCGTCGCGACGATCAGCGCGGCGCCGAGGCCGATGACCAGCGCGAGCGTCCAGTAGCCGTGCGCGCTCATTTGCCGACCGCCACCTTCCGCAGGGCGCGCGCGCTGTGCAGGATGCGCACGCCGGAGTCGTTGATCCGCGGGATGCCGCCGAGCTCATCGGTCTGCGCGCGGACGACGTCGACGGCCTTGACGGCCGTCGCGGCCTGGTCGGCGATCCGGCGCGCCAGCATCACGATCGTGATGACGATCGCGGCGGCGACCAGGATCACCACCACGCCGAGGGCGATCCCAACCTGCCATCCGGTCAATCTCCCACCTCCTTATCCACCCGCCGGTTGACTGCGCACGAACGGCTCACCCATGGCAGTGGCGGCCGCCGTGATCGTGCGCGTGATGCTCGTCGGGGAGCGGCGCCGGCGCGGTCTGCGGGCGCCGCGTCGCCACGATCTCGGCGAGGATCGATAGCGCGATCTCCTCCGGCGTGCGCGCGCCGATGTCGAGCCCCGCGGGCGTGTGCACGCGTGCGCGCTCGTCGTCGCTCACGTCGAGCTCGGCGACGACCGCCTGACCGCGGCGGCGGCTGGCCACGAGGCCGACGTACGACACGCCGGCCGCGAGCGCCGCGGCGAGCGCGGCCTCCTCGTCGCGGCCGTGGGAGGCGACGACCACCGCGGCGTCGTCCGTGCTCGGCTCGACGGCACCGCCCGCGTGCGCGACGACGTCGTAGCCGAGGCCGCCGCCGAGCGCGGCGAGCGCGGTGGCGATCGGCGTGTCGCCGATCACGTGCACCCGCGGGGCGGGCAGGTGCGGCTCGAGGAAGATCTCGAGCGCGCCGCCGCTGATGCACGGGTTGTGCACGGTCACCGCGCCGTCGATCGCGGCGCCCTCGCCGTCGCCGGGCTCGATCCGCAGCAGCAGCGCGTCGCCGGTCTCCAACGCGCGCAGCGCGTGGAGGCGCACGCTCGGCTCCGCACAGTGTCCGCCCACGAACCCCTCGATCGTCCCGTCGCCCAGCACGAGCGCGCTGGCACCCGCCCGCACGCTCGCCGGTCGCCCGGCGCGCACGACCGTCGCGTGCACGAACGGCACGCGCTCGGCCTGCAGCGCGGTGACGCGGTTCGCGAGACGCTCGGCGATCATGCTTCTCGTGCTCCTCCTCCGTGGGACCCAGGCGAATCGTAATGGGCGGCGGAACCTGTCAGGTTTTTTCGGCGTAGAGGTCGACGCTCACCACGGGCAAGGTCAAGGCGACCGTCGACCTGCGCGCCGTCCGCGGATGAGTCAGGGCTTGGCGGCGACGAGCGTGAACAGGACCGGCAGCAGCTCGCCGTCGACGCGCAGGCGGTAGCGGCCGTCCTCCTCGCGTGTCAGGACCTCGCCGCGCGGGTCGAAGTCGGCGGCGACGTGCTCCTCGAGGTGCTCGATCTTCAGCCCCGCCGCCAGCGCGCCGTTGACGATCTCGCCGAGCGAGTGGCCGTACTGCACCGACGCGGTGGCGGCCACCGGCAGCTCGGCGCCCGCGTACGACCCCGGCTCGTCGAACGCGCGCGGGCCGTCGTTGATGTACGGGAAGTCGATCCGCAGCGGGTCGACGCTGTCGACCATCGTGTACAGGGGGTGGCAGTCGATCAGCAGCAGCTTGCCGCCGCCGCGCAGCGCGGCCGCCGCGCTGCGCATCCACGCGCGCACGTCGTCGATCCACATGAGCACGCCGATCGTCGCGTACACGAGCTCGAACCGGTTGTGCAGCTCGGCCGACAGCTTCGTCGCGTCGGCCTCGACGAACTCGACCCGGACCTCGCAGCGCCGGGCCAGCGCGCGCGCCTTCTCCAGCGAAGCGGGGGAGAAGTCCGCCCCGACCACGCGCGCCCCGCGGCGCGCCAGCGAGATCGCGTCGAACCCGATGTGGCACTGCAGGTGCAGGACGTCGAGCCCGGCGACCGCGCCGACCGCCTCGCGCACGCCGGCGGCCTCGACCTCGCTGAGCGAGTCCGTGCCCGCGATCAGCGCCTCGGTGTCGTAGTACGCGTCCTGGCCGTGCGTCGACGCCAGCGCGTCCCAATGCGCACGGTTGATCCGGCGTGCGGTGCGCGTATCGGACATCTGCGCGGACTCTATTGCCCGGACAGCCGCGTGACCGTGCCGCTGCGGGCGTCGACGACCCAGGCCGCGCCGGCCCCCACGGCGAGCGCGGTCGGGAAGCCGGAGACGTGCAGCACGCGCCGCGTCCGCAGCGACCGCGGGTCGAGCTGGAGCACGTCGCCGCTCTTGGTGTCGAGCACGAGCACGCTGTCGCTGGTCACGGCCAGCGCGCCGGGCGCGCCGCCGACCTGGATCGGATCGCCCTCGCGGCGCCCTGTCGCCGCAGACAGCCGCGACACGGTCCCATCGCCGCGGTTGGCGACCCAGACCGAGCCGAAGCCGACCGCGATGTCCTGCGGGTCGCGGCCGACCGGCGTGCGGCGCCCGATCACCAGCCCCTCGCGCGGGTCGACGCGCGCGACCGTGCCGTCGCCCGAGTTGACGACCCAGATGAAGTTCGCGCCGATCGCCAGCGCCGTCGGGAAGTTGCCGGTGCGGATCGGCGAGCCGATGACGCGGTTGGACACCGGGTCGATGCGCATGACGGTGCCGCGCTGGCCGTTCGTGACCCAGGTGCCGTCGTAGCCGACCGCGACGTCGACGGCGTCCGCGCCGATGCGGATCTGCCGCCCCGCCGAGCCGGGGATTAACGGGTTCACGCGCGTGACCGTGTCGTCGCCGACGTCCGCGGTCCACACCGAGTCCTCGCCGATCGCGAGGTGCAGCGGCGCCGCGCCGGTCTCGTGCTGGGTCACCGACGGCCGCGCGGCACCCGCGTCAATTGCCACGATCCCGTTGTCGCGCCCGCTTGCCACCCACACGGTCCCGTTCGCGACCGCGACGTCCGTGGGCTGACGACCGGCCTTGATGGTGCGCGGCGGCGTCGCGGGTGCGGTGTCGTCGCCGCTCGTGAGCAGCACGACGATCGCCGGCGCCGCGAGCAGCGCGAGCAGCACCACGATCGCGGCCGCGAGCGCCCACGGCCGGAACCCGAGCGGGCGGGCGGCGGTCGTCATCGGTCCAGCTCCTCCGTGCCGGGCACGCGGCTCGCGGGTACCGGGGCGTTCAGCACCGCGTCGATCATGCGGAAGCGCGGATGGGCGGCCTTGGTGAGCGCGTGCAGCCTCGGCGTGCACGCGTACTCGTCGCGCCAGCCGACGTAGATCCGGTGCTCGTCGGGCTGCAGCTCGCTCAGCCGCGCGGCGATCGCCGACCACGGCACGACGGCGGAGCCGTTGACGATGCCCGTGATCCGGCCGTCGGCGTCCACGACCGGCGCCCCCGCGCGCTTGACGTGCACGATGTCCCCGCCGGCGTCGCGCGAGGCGGGCCTCCCCGACGAGCCGCTCGCGCCGTCGAGCGCCACAAGCCCGGGGATTCGCGGCTGCACCTCGACCAGCGCGATGCCGGTGCACGGCGCGCGCGCCACGATGCGCCCGTAGAGCTCGCCGACGCCGGTGGTGAGCCGCAGCGACGTCGCGCCCCAGACCGCGCGCGCGGACGTGAGCACCAGCCCGGCGTCGGCGTCGATCACGACACCCGCGCTGCGTAGCTCGTCGCCGCCGACGCGCGCGTCGACGCCCACGACCGAGAGGTCGAGCTTGTCGGAGCTCTGCGCAACCGCGGCCAGCGCCACGACGAGGGATCCGACTAGGCCCATGCTGCAGACGATCACGGCGAGTCGCCGCACGGCGCGATGCTAACCGGGTCCAGCGGGCCTCGCTGGCGAGGTCACGGACGTGACAAAGAAATTGACCTTTGCGCCGCAGAGCCCCGTAGGCTCGCCTCACGCAATCCGCCACCTTCCCACGCGCACGGACAGGCGTGCTGGCAGGCCCGCCGAAGGTCCGGCGAGCGCGCATGGCGGGCGCACTCGCAGTCCTGCTCGTCGCCAGTGTCGTGGCGGCGCTGTTGCTCGTGCGGGCGAACGGTGGCGCTGCGCGCGACGTGTTCGCGGTCACCGGGCATCCGACCGGCGTCGCGGTCGCGGGCGGGCAGGTGTGGGTGGCGGCACCGGACGCCGGCGCGCTGACCGTCCTGAACGCGCGCACCGGGCGCCGCACCGAGCCGCCCGTGGAGATCGGCGGCGCGCCCGCGCGGCTGGCGCTCGGCGCGAACGGCGTGTGGGTCGCGGACACGACGCGCGGCGCCGTCGTCCCCGTCCGGCGCGTGAGCGGGCGGGCGCTCGACCCGATCCCGGTCGGCGCGGACGTCGCCGACGTCGCGCTCGGCGCCGGCGCGGTGTGGGCGCTCAGCTCGGCCGAGGGCGTCGTGCGCACGCTCGAGCCCGGCGCGCAGCGGGTTCGCACGATCGGCGTGGGCAGCGACCCGGTCGATATCGCGGCCGACGAGCGGCGCGTCGTCGTGGCTTCGGCCGGCGACGGGACGCTCACGTGGATCGACGCGAAGACGCGCCGGGTCGGCGACCGGATCCGCGTCGGCGGCGTGCCCGTCGCGGTCGCGCTGGCCGGCGACATCGCCTGGGTGGCCGACACGCGCGGCGCCACGGTCGCGCGCGTGAACCTGCGTACGGGCGAGACGACCGCGCCGCTGCAGGTCGGCAGGCGCCCGGTCGCGGTCGCGGCCGACAACGCCGACGAGGTGTACGTGCTGTGCGCCGGCGACCGGATGGTCTGGAACCTGGACGCGGACGGGAAGGTAAGCTGGAAGCGGCCCGCGGGCCGCGCGCCGACGGCGCTGGCGCTCGACGCCGCCAGCGTGTGGGTGACCGACGTGGCCGCCGACGCGGTGATCCGCCTTGAACGCTGAGCCGGGCTTCTCGCCGCTGCGTCGGTTCCTGGTGGCCGCCGCGATGTGCCTCGCGCTCGGCGGGCTCGGCGCGCTGCTGGCGGTCGAGACGCGCTCCCCGTCGCCGGCGCGCCCGGCGCGCTTCACGCCGCCGCGCGAGGCGGCGTACGACTTCAAGCTGCACGACCAGCACGGGCGCACGGTGAGTCTGCGATCCGCCCGCGGCAAGGTCGTCGTGCTGACCTTCCTGTACACCAGCTGCAAGGACCTGTGCCCGGCGCAGGCGGCCGAGATCGTCGACGCCGTCGGGCGCGTCGGCGGCGAGGGCGTCATGGTCTACGGGGTGAGCGTCGACCCGGTCGGCGACACGCCCGCGCACGTGCACGAGTGGCTCGCGGTCCACGGGCTCGAGCACGCGCCGGTCCGCTACCTGACCGGCACGCGCGCCGAGCTCGCGCCGGTGTGGCGGGCGTACGGCATCGCGCCGATCGGGGCGACCCGCGAGGAGGCCGCCGCGGCGGCCGCCAAGGCGTACCGGATCAAATACGGCGAGGACGCGGAGCCGAAGCCGTACGAGCATCCCGACCGCGGCGCGTCCGACGCGGCCAAGGAGGACTACCCGGACCCGAACGACCTGACGTTCCGCGGCCGCGCCCGGCACGTCGCCGGCTTCGACTTCGAGCACTCCGCCTACGTGATGCTGATCGACCGCGAGGGCGAGCAGCGCGTCGGCTTCCCGTTCGAGCAGCTCGACCCGGCGCTGCTCGCCCAGGACATCCGCCTGCTACGACGGGACAGCTAGCCGCTCTTCGGCTGTCCGCTGCTCGAGCCGCAGCTGGTACCAGACGTCCGACTCGCCGCCCGTCGGCTCCCAGCCGAGCGCGCGCAGCCGGTCGATCAGCTCCTCGTGCGCGGCGCGCGCCGGCGCGTCGTCCGGGATCGGACCGGTGGCGGGGGCGTCGAACGCGGGCGAGCGGCCGAGGACCCAGCGCATGGGCCCCTCGCCGACCAACGCGCGGAACTCGGCGGTCGTCCCCGAGCGCCAGACCGCGATCCAGCAGCCGGGGCGCGCGCGGCGGGCGGCGCCCGGCATCCGGTCGCCGATCATGAAGCCGGCCACGGCGACGAGCGCCAGCGCGGCCAACCCGATCCCAATCGGCAGCCCGCTGGAGGACCCGCCGTCCGCCGCGCGGTCGGGCGCCAGCGGCTCGAACAGGTCGGGCGGCAGGTCCGGCGAGCGGGTCTGCGCGGCGGCGGGCGCGGCGAGCAGCAGGCTCGCCAGCAGCAGGCCGAGGGACACACGGAGCGCCATCGCGCGATCGTAACGTCGTCGCGGGGTGCAGGAAAGCCGTGTTCGGGAGCGAACAGGCAAGGCCGATGGGTTTCCCCGACCGTGATCGGAGCACGACGTGACCGGCCAGGCCAAGGTGATCGCCTTCGCCAATCAGAAGGGCGGGGTCGCAAAGACGACCACCACGCTGAACCTCGCGGCTGCGTTCGCCGAGCAGGGGCATCGCGTGCTGTGCGTGGACATGGACCCGCAGGGCAACCTGACGATGTCCCAGGGGATCGACCCCGACACGCTCGATCGCTCGATGTTCGACGTCCTGGTGCACGACCTGTCGATCCGCGAGGTCATCCGCCGCCGCGAAATCGACATCGCGTGCGCCTCGATCGACCTCGCCGGCGCCGAGATCGCGATGTCCACGAAGATCGGCCGCGAGCGCTCGCTGGCGAAGGCGCTGCGCGGAGTTTCCGAGGACTACGACTGGATCTTCATCGATACGCCGCCGTCGCTGGGACTATTGACGGTGAACGCGCTGACCGCGGCCGATCAGGTGATCGTCCCCGTGCAATGCGAGTATCTGTCGATGCGTGGGCTGCTGCAGTTGCAGAACACCCTCTCGATGATCCGCGAGAACCTGAATCCCGACGTGCAGATCGCCGGCATCCTGCCGACGATGGTCGACACGCGTACCCTGCACGCCAAGGAGGCGCTCGAGATCCTCGAGGAGAACTTCGGCGACCGCGTGTTCGGCGCGCGGATCAGGAAGACCGTCCGGTTCGCGGAAGCTCCTGTAAAGGGGATGTCCGTGCTCAAGTACGACCCGTCGGGTACGGCGGCCGACGCCTATCGCCAGCTGGCGAAGGAGGTGCTCTCGAATGGCAAGCGGTAAGCGGGCGAGCATGCGGGAAGGGCCGCTGGCAGCGCTCTTCCGGCGCACGGACGAGGCCACGCCGGCCGCGCCCGCCGAGCCGCCGCAGGAAGCTCCGGAGGTGGCCGAGGAGGAGCGCTCGGCGCCGCGCACGCCGACGCCGCAGGAGCGCCTCCGCCACGCCTTCTCGTCGGACCTGCCCGAGAACATGATGGCCCCGCCGGAGCCCCGGCGCCCAAGCGCGGCCGAGTACGAGTGGGAGTCCACCGGCGCCGACATCACGCGCCAGCCCGAGCTGCGCGTGGTCGGTGTCGGCGGTGGCGGCGTCAACGCCGTCAATCGCATGATCGAGGCCGAGGTGACCGGCGTGGAGTTCATCGCGCTCAACACCGACGCGCAGTCGCTCAACCAGTCGGCCGCGCACGTGACG
>DATDKF010000191.1:0-3878 GCA_036520135.1 Solirubrobacteraceae bacterium | reverse complement strand
GGAAATCGTGCACGTCGAGTAGACGAGGATGCCGCCGGGTCGGACGGCGCCGGCGGCGGCGTCGAGGATCGCGGTCTGCTGCTCGGCGAGCTCCGCGACGTCCTGCGGGTGCTTGCGCCAGCGGGCGTCGGGGCGGGCGGCGAGCGTGCCGAGGTCCGAGCACGGCGGGTCGACGAGCACGCGGTCGAAGGTCTCGGGCTGCGGCGCGGCGGCGTCGGCGGTGCGGACCTCGACGCTGGTCGCGCCCATGCGCTCGGTGGTGCGCCGGAGGGCGTCGGCGCGCCCGGGATGGCGCTCGACGGCGACGACGCGGCCCTCGTTCGCCGTCAGCGCGGCGAGGTGGGTCGTCTTGCCGCCGGGCGCGGCGCAGAGGTCGAGCACGGCCTCGCCCGGCCGGGGGTCGAGCACGCGCGCCACGGCCATCGCGGCGCGCGACTGGGGCATGAACAGTCCGGCCTCCCAGAGCGGGGATGAGAACGCGTCGAACGGCTCGTCGAGGACGAGCCCCTCGGGCAGGCGGTCCGCCGGGTGCGACGCGACCGGCAGGCGCTCGGCGAGCTGCTCGCGGGTGGTGCGGAGCGTGTTCGCCCGGACCGCGGCCTCGGCGGGCTCGTTGCCGGCGGCCATCAGCGCGCGCGCCGCCTCGGGGCCGAGCGCGTCGAACCACAGCTCGGCGATCCAGCGCGGGTGCGAGTGCTTGAGCGCGGCCTGCGCGGCGGCGTCCTCGGGCAGCGCTTCGACGATGGCGCGGGCCTCGCGCGCCGCCCGCCGGAGCACAGCGTTGACGAGCCCGGCGCCGCCGCGCGACTCGCGCTTGGCGAGCTCGACCGACTCGGCGACGGCGGCGTGAGCCGGGATGCGGTCGAGGAACACGAGCTGCAGCACGCCGAGCTGAAGCGCCGCCAGCACGGCCGGCTCGAGCTTGGCGACCGGGCGGGCGGCGAGCGTCTCGATCACGTGGTCGAGCGTGTCGCGCCGCTGCACGACGCCGTAGGAGAGGCGCATCGCGAGCGCGCGGTCGCGAGCGTCCAGGTGGAGGCGCTCCGCTTCGCCGTGCAGCGCCCGGTCGGCGTACGCGCTGCGCTCGAACACGCGCCTGACGACCGCGAGCGCGCACGCGCGCGCGGGCGCGACCCCCGGCGGCGACCCGATTCTGCTTGACTCTCGCCCTGCTGAGCGGTTGGATCCGCCCCGCGCTGCGACGTTCGGCCTGCCCGCCGAGCGGGCATTTTCCTCGTGGGACGCCGCGGGAACTGTCTCGCCAGATTTCGGTGTGTCATGGCCGCGCAATTTGGGGTGATTTCCAGGGTGTTTTCGTGCGGGTCGTCGTACGTTCGTCCATTCCGGCACCCAAACCCTCAGATTTCGTGGCGCCAGGGCTAAAGCAGCACGTAGAACTAGCCGATAGCCGCCTCGGAAGGGGAATAAGCATGTCGCTGACGAACACCAATCGCGGGGCCCGGCGCCAGGGGCGCTCGGCTGGCCTGCGCGATTTGCGGTTCGCCGGCACCGTGGCGGCCGGACTGGTGGCTGGGGTGCTCGGCGTTGGAGCCCTTAGCGCTCCGCTCCTTGGTTGGACCGATTGGCCGGACAAGCTTCAGCCCGGTGGCAACGACAAAGTCCAGATGGCCCCGGTGGCGCCGCGTCACGGCAATGTCGTCGATCGCCCCGGCAATGGTCGCACGCCCACCGGGCCGGCGGCCGTCCCCGGCGTCGGCTCTGCCACGGCCCTCGTTCTCTCCGCCGCCGCGGGCGGCACGCCCGGCTCGGGCTCCGGGACGGGGACTGGCACCGGCACGGCCACCCAGCCTGACACGACGACGCTCACGTCCGACCAGCTCGGCGTCAGCACGCCCGGCACCGGCACCGGCAACAACTTCGGCGGCACCGGCTTCAACCAGCCGAACCTGACCGACAGCGACCGCGACGGCATGCCGGACGTGTGGGAGCAGTCCCACGGCACCGACCCGACGGTCAACGACGCAGCCGCCGATCCGGACGGCGACGGCCTGACCAACATCAACGAGTTCCGCGTCCGCACCTCGCCGATGAGCGACGTGACCAACGGCGTCGCGGACGCCAGCGTCGACTCCGACGGCGACGGCCTCTCCAACGCGGCCGAGGCCGAGCTCGGCTCCCAGCCGTGGCTGCCCGACAGCGACGGCGACGGCGTGCTCGACGGCGCGGCCGACCAGGACGGCGACGGCGTCTCGAACGCCGGCGAGGAGCAGGTCGGCACCGACCCGACGGTCGCCGAGCCGGCTCCGGGGACCCCCGCTCCGGTCCAGCCGCCGGCCGACACCGACGACAACCCGCACCAGCCGCAGCAGCCCCCGGCCGACGACGGTGGCGACAACCCGGCGACGCAGCCCGATCCGGTGCAGATCGAGGACCCGGCCGACGACGGTGGCGACACCGGCGGCGGCGGCGACTCGGGCGCGACGCCGGCCCCGACCGTTCCGGTCGACAACCCGGCCCCGGCCGACAACCCGGCGCCGGCCGCGGACACGACCGCCACGGCGCACGCCGCGCCGGCGCACACCGACGCCCCGGTGCACGCGGACGACGCTCCGGCCCACACCGACGCCCCGGCCCACACCGACGCCCCGGCCCACACCGACGCCCCGGCCCACACCGACGCCCCGGCCCACACCGACGCTCCGGCCCAGGCGGACGCCGCCCCGGCCGCCGCGGCTCCGGCTCCCGCCGCTCCTGCGCCGGCGCCCGCCGTCGCTCCGGCTCCGGCCCCCGCGCCCGCCCCGGCTACCGCCCCCGCCCAGACCGCCCCGGCTCCCGCCCCGGCCGCGGCTCCCGCCGCCGAGGCGCCCGCCCAGCCGCCCGCCTGAGCCTCGCCACGACCTCCTCCTCCGTCCGGCCGCCCCGCGCGGCCGGACCGCGTTAAAGGGGACTGTCCCCCTTCGGCGCCCGTTAGGCCGCTTAAAGGGGACAGTCCCCTTTAGGCGACGGCGAAGTCGGTGAGGCGCTCGTCGGGGCGGCCGCGCAGCCAGTCGGCGGCGGCCATCGGGCGGCCGCCGGGCGGCCGGATCTCGGTCAGCTCGAGCGCGCCCGCACGGGTGCCGAGCAGCAGCCGATCGCCCTCCGCGCGGACGCGACCGGGCTCAGGCCCGCCCTCGCCGGCCACGCGCGCGGCGATCACGCCGAGGAAGTCGCCGCCGGGCAGCGCGACGCGGGCGCCGATGTGCGGGCGCAGCGCGCGCACCGTGCGCTCGAGCTCCTCGGGCGTGCGGTCCCGGCCGAGCGCCCGGTCGGCCGCCTCGATCTTGTGCGCGTAGGTGACCCGCGACTCGTCCTGCTCGGCGAACGGCGGGCGCTTGTCGAGCGCCCGCACGAGCAGCTCGCCGCCGAGGCGCTCCAGCCGCGCGGCGAGCGACCCGTAGTCGTCGTCGGGGCGGATCGGCTCGGCCTCGTGCAGGCACACAGGCCCGGAGTCGAGCCCGGCGGTCAGCCGCATGATCGACACGCCGGTCTCGGCATCGCCCGCCATGATCGCCCGCTCGACCGGCGCGGCGCCGCGCCAGCGCGGCAGCAGCGACGGATGCACGTTGAGCATCTCGTAGTCCGACAGCAGCGGCTCCCTGATCAGCACGCCGTACGCGCACACGCACAGGACGTCGGCGCGCGCCGCGGCGATCCGCTCGAGCGGCTCGGGCTCGTGCAGCCGCTCGGGCTGGATCACGTCGAGCCCCAGCTCGCGCGCCCGGATCGCCACCGGCGGTGGCTGCAGCCGGCGGCCACGGCCCTTCGGCCGGTCCGGCCGCGTCACCACCAGCGCCGGGCGATGCGGGCTCGCGGCCAGCCGCTCGAGCACCACGGCGGCGAACTCCGAGGTGCCGAGGTAGACCGTGCTAGGCACTGAC
>DATDKF010000190.1:0-2897 GCA_036520135.1 Solirubrobacteraceae bacterium | reverse complement strand
CGCCGGGCCGATACTACGATGCCCGCGTGCCTGAACCCACCGTCGTGATCCTCGCCGCCGGCGAGGGGACCCGTATGCGCTCGGCGCTGCCGAAGGTCCTGCATCCGCTCTGCGGCCGCCCGCTGATCGCCTGGGCCGTGGCGGCCGCGCGCGAGGCCGGGGCGGCGCGGGTGATCGTCGTCGACAATCCCAAGCGGCGGCTCGAGGAGCACCTGCCGGACGGGGTCGAGGTCGCGATCCAGGAGGAGCCGAACGGCACCGGGGACGCGGTCGCCGCCGCGGCCTCGCTGATCGGCTCCACCGACACGGTCGTCGTGATCAACGGCGACGTCGCGCTCCTCACCGCCGAGGCGATCGGCAAGTTCGTCGAGGCCCATGAGGCGGCCGGCGCGGCCGCGACGATGGCGACGATGGAGCTCGACGAGCCCGGCACGTACGGGCGCGTGATCCGCGACAGCGACGGGTCGGTGCTGCGGGTCGCCGAGGCCAAGACCGAGGGCGACGCCACGCCCGAGGAGCTCGAGATCCGCGAGGTCAACACCGGCGTCTACGCGTTCGACGGCGGCGCGCTGGTCGCGGCGCTCCAGCTGCTCGACTCCGACAACGCCCAGGGCGAGCTGTACCTGCCGGACGTGTTGCCCGCGATGCGCAAGGCCGGCAAGGCCGTGGCCGCGCACCCGATCGGCGACCCCGACCTCACCCACGGCGTCGACGACCGCACCGACCTCGCCTACGCCCACCGGGTCGCCCAGCGCCGCATCCAGACGGAGCTGATGAAGAGCGGCGTGACGATCGTCGACCCCGCGTCGACGACGATCGACGTCACGGTCACGATCGGCCGCGACACGACGATCGAGCCCTACGCGCAGCTGCGCGGGGACACGACGATCGGCTCCGGCACGCTGATCGGCGCGATGACCACGCTGATCGACAGCCGCGTCGGCGACGGCGTGACGATCCTTCACTCCCACCTCACGAACGCGCGCGTCGACGACGGCGCGACCGTCGGCCCCTTCGCCTACCTGCGCCCCGACGCCCACCTGCACCCCAAGGCCAAGGCCGGCACGTTCGTGGAGATCAAGAACTCCGAGATCGGCCCCGGCGCCAAGGTGCCGCACCTGTCCTACATCGGCGACGCCGACGTGGGGGAGGGGACCAACATCGGCGCCGGCAACATCACCGCCAACTACGACGGCAAGAACAAGCACCGGACGACGATCGGGGCGAACGTCAAGACGAGCGTCGACACGGCGTTCGTCGCGCCGGTCACCGTCGGCGACGGGGCCTACACCGGCGCCGGCAGCGTGATCACGGACGACGTCCCGCCAGGCGCCCTCGGGATCGCGCGAGCGCGCCAAGCCAACATCGAGGGCTACGCGGACCGCAAGAAGTGACCGCCGCGGCGGCGACGCCGTCCACCGACGGTCGTACACTCCGAAGTCCAGTGAGCGCGCTGGATCCTCGCACCGGCATCGCCCACCTCGGCACGTCTCTCGCGGTCGAGTACGACAAGCGGCTGATGGTCGTCTCCGGGCGCGCGAACCCCGCGCTGGCTGGCCGCATCTCCGAGAAGCTCGGCGTCTCGCTCGGCGGCGTCACGCTCCGGACCTTCTCCAACGGCGAGGTCTACTGCCGGTTCGAGGAGTCGATCCGCGGGGCCGACCTGTTCATCGTCCAGCCGACCTGCGGCAACCCCGCGACCGGGATCACCGCGAACGACGCGCTGATGGAGCTGCTGCTGATGGTCGACGCCGCGGTCGGCGCGTCGGCGCACCGCGTGATCGCCGTCACCCCGTGGTACGGCTACTCGCGCCAGGACAAGAAGTCGATGGGCCGCGAGCCGATCAGCGCCCGCCTCGTCGCCCGCGCGCTCGAGACCGCGGGGGCCGACCGCGTGCTGACCATGGACCTGCACGCCGGCCAGATCCAGGGCTTCTTCTCCAAGCCCGTGGACCACATGACCGCGATGTTCATGCTCACGCAGTACTTCCGCGACATGCACCTCGACGACCTGGTCGTCGTGTCGCCGGACGCCGGCCGCGTGAAGCTGGCGAAGAAGTTCGCGGAGAAGGTCGGCGCCGAGCTGGCGATCCTCAACAAGGAGCGGCCCGCCCAGCAGGTCGCCGAGATCGCCTACGTGATCGGCGACGTCAAGGACAAGACCGCCGTGATCATCGACGACATCATCGACACCGCGGGCACGCTGCGCGCGGCCGCCGACACGGTGATGGGCGAGGGCGCCCGCCGCGTGTTCGCCGCCGCGACCCACCCGGTGCTGTCCGGCAACGCGTTCGAGAACCTCGACGCCGCCGGGTTCGAGCAGGTCGTCGTCACCGACACGATCCCGCTGCGCCCCGGCGGGCCGAGCAACATCACGGTCCTCTCGGTCGCCGACATCCTCACGGACACGATCCGCCGCATCTTCACCGACGACTCGGTGTCCGAGGTGTTCGGCGGCGAGAACCAGCTGTTCTGAGCTCGCCTGCCAACCATCTCCAGGAGCTGCTCGGCCTGAGCGAGGACGAGCTGCTCGCGATCCTCGACGCCGACCCGCTCGCCGTGATCACCGGCGAGCTGGAGCACAAGCCGGAGCTGCCGATCCTGCTCGACCTGCTGGCCGAGGCGGAGGAGCGTGCCGGCGCGCCCGTCCTGCGCCGCTGGGTCCGGGCCTCCGGACCCGCGGGCGTCCCGCTCGCGATGCTGCTCAACCGCGACTTCGCGGCGTTCGAGGACGCGCTGGCGACGCTCGCTCAGCGCGGCTTCGTCCTGAAATCGGGATAAGGCTTTCGCCTGCCAGGCGAGCTGCTCGTTCCTCGCGCTCGCCTTCGGCGACGTTACATATCCGGATCGGGCCGCTTCTCGCCCGGCCAGGAGCCCGTGAGGTAGTACCAGCCCTG
>DATDKF010000189.1:0-3890 GCA_036520135.1 Solirubrobacteraceae bacterium | reverse complement strand
CGACACCGGCCACATGAGCGGTGTCGACCCGCTGCTCGCGCTCGACCGGGCCGCGCGGGCGGGCGACCTCCGCGACGGGGAACTCGTCCTGCTCCTTGCTGCCGGTACCGGCTACACGTGGGCCGCGAGTGTCGTACGGTGGGGCGCATGAACGTCGGCGACGAGTTCGGCCCCTCCGCCTGGGTCGACGTCACGCAGGAGCGGATCCAGGCGTTCGCCGACGCGACCGGCGACCACCAGTGGATCCACGTCGATCCCGAGCGCGCGAAGGACACGCCGTTCGGCGGCACGATCGCGCACGGCTACTACACGCTCTCGCTCGCGCCGATGTTCACCGAGCAGGTGCTCGCGCTCGACGGCTTCGCGTTCGCGATCAACTACGGGCTCAACAAGGTGCGCTTCCCGGCGCCGCTGCCGGTCGGCGGCCGCGTCCGCATGACCGCGACGCTGGCCAAGCTCGAGGACGTGCCGGGCGGCGCACAGATGACGCTCGAGCTGACGTTCGAGCGCGACGGCGGCGAGAAGCCCGTCTGCGTCGCCGAGACGCTTGCCCGCGTCTACAGCGGCTAAGTGGCGTGAGTCGAAATCTCGGCGGCAGTCGGCGGAGCCGCCGATCGTCCGACTCAGACCACTAGCCCACGCGGATTGAGGGCCCGGCGTCGCCGGAGAAGATCGCGCGGTACGTGCCCGTGCGGGTGACCCCGGCGCTGTAGCGGCCGCCGCGGTGCACGGCGGTCGAGGCGACCGTGCGCCAGCGGCCGCGCTCGCGGATCTGGATCTGCACCTCGGCGCCGACGCGCTCGGGGTAGACGGTGCCGGCGAGCAGGGCGCGCGGACGCGGGCCGGCCGTGGCTGCGCCCGGCGTGGTCCCGCCCGTGCGGGGATCGGTCTGCGGCTTCTTCTTGCCGGTGGCGATCGACGTGAAGAACGCCCACGAATCGAACAGGCCGAAGCGGGCGCGCAGCGTGGCGCCGCTGACGCGCGTGCGCCCACGGGTGCCGATCACGTCGGCGCTGACGATCCGCGGCGAGCTGCCGCGCTTGACCACGCGGACGCCCTTTAAGCGGCCCTTGACGAGGCCGGACAGCCGCGCGGCAGCGCTCGCTGTGCTCATCCGGATCGGGCCCCAGCGGTGCTTGGGCGACACGTCGTCGTAGGGATCGTCGACCGACTTGAGCCACGGCTTGGGCTCGGTGCCGAGGCTGGTGTTCTCGACGTCCTCGGTCTCCCCGCCGGAGGTGGAGAAGAAGTACGTGACGACCGGCGCGCCCTGATAGGTCACGACCTGGCCGCGCGTGGCGGCGACCGCCTGGTTGGTGGCGTCCGTCTCGGCTGCCACGCCGCCGTAGACCTGCGAGCGGGTGTCGGCGTACTGGTCGAAGCCGGTGCCGGCCTTCGAGGTGGTGACCGCGTACGTGCGGGCCGCGACGGCCTGCGCCTTGAGCGCCTCCAGCGGCCACGAGCTCGGCGACTCGCGCGAGACGACGCCCGCGACGTAGTCCTCGAGCGGGACCGCGTTGATCACGTTGACGCCGGCGAACACGTCAGGCCGGAACTCCAGGACGCCGCGGTAGCTGCCCGCGCCGCCGAGCCGCAGCACGCCGCCGCCGGCCGGCGCCACCTGCAGCGGCGCCGAGTAGACGCCGAGGCGGCCGCCGCGCGGCCCGTACAGTGCGACCTGCGTGCTGCCGTAGCGGCTCGCGCGATAGGTCTTCGCCGGGTTGAGCTTGCGCGATCCCGCGCGCGCCGCGCCGCTGAACGTGGCGCTGCCGGTCGACTGGATCAGCACGCGCACGACGTGTGCCGGGTCGGTGGTGCCGAGCGCGGTGCCGGTGTAGTAGTGCGCCAGGATCCGGTCGTAGCTCGCGCCGTGCAGGGCGTACCCGTACGCGCCGTACTGGCTGAGCCCGACACCGTGGCCGAAGCCCGCCCCACGGATCGTGAAGCGCTTCTTGGCGGCGTCAGCCGGGGCCGCCACGACGAGGGCGGCGGCGAGGGTGAGGAGCAGCAGGCGGCGCATGAAGGACCAGGCGTCAGGTTAGTCCGACACATGGATCGTGCAGATGTTGCGGTATGACTAGGCCCGTGAAGGCAGCCGAGCTGTTCGTGCAGTGCCTGGAGGCCGAGGGCGTGCGGTACGTCTTCGGCATCCCCGGCGAGGAGACGCTCGACCTCAACGAGGCGCTCGACGCCTCGCGGATCGAGTTCGTCCCGGTGCGCCACGAGCAGGGCGGCGCCTACATGGCCGACATGTACGGCCGGCTCACCCGCTCGGCCGGCGTCTGCCTCGGCACGCTCGGTCCCGGCGCGACCAACCTCGTCACCGGCGTGGCCGACGCGTTCCTCGACCGCTCGCCGATGGTCGTGCTGACCGGTCAGGCCGACCTCGAGCGCATGCACAAGGAGTCCCACCAGCACATCGACGTCGTGTCGATGCTGCGCCCGGTCACCAAGTTCAACACGCGGCTGTACTCCTCGCGCGTGATCCCCGAGGTGGTGCGCAAGGCGTTCAAGGTCGCCGAGCAGCAGAAGCCCGGGCCGACGCACATCGAGCTGCCCGAGGACGTCATGGCCGAGAGCGTCGACGCCGCGCCGCTGCCCGCTCGCGGCCCGCGCCGCAGGCCGGAGCCGAGCGGCGACGAGCTGCGCGCCGCGATCGACGTGATCGCCGGCGCCGAGTTCCCGATCGTGCTGGCCGGCAACGGCGTCGCCCGCACCGGCTCCGCGCCGGCGCTGCGCGGGTTTGCCGAGCTGACCGGCATCGGCGTCGCCGAGACGTTCATGGGCAAGGGGATGCTCGACTACCAGGACCCGCGCGCGCTCGGCACCGTCGGGCTGCAGTCGCGCGACTATGCGCTCGCGGGCTTCGAGCACGCCGACGTCGTGATCACGGTCGGCTATGACCTCGTCGAGCACGCGCCCTCGAACTGGAACCCGAAGCGCGACAAGCGGATCGTCTGCATCGACACCGTCCCGCCGGACGTGGACGAGCACTACATCACCGAGGCCGATCTGATCGGCGACATCGCACACATCCTCGGCGTGCTCGCCCGCGAGCTCGGGACCACGGCCTACACGACCGGGCGCTCGCGGCTGAACGAGATCGTGCTCAGCCGCTTCGAGGCGGCGAAGGACGACGATGCGTTCCCGCTGCAGCCGCCGCGTGCGCTGTGGGAGATCCGCCAGGCGCTCGGCCGCGAGGACATCCTGGTCTCGGACGTCGGTATGCACAAGCTGTGGATCGCGCGGATGTTCCCCGCGCACGAGCCGGACACGGTGTTCATCGCCAACGGCCTCGCCGGCATGGGTATCGCGCTGCCGACGGGGATCGCCGCCAAGCTCGTGCGCCCCGAACGCAACGTGGTCACGGTCAGCGGAGACGGCGGCTTCCTGATGAACGTGCAGGAGCTCGAGACCGCGGTGCGGCTGCGCACCGCGGTGGTGAACGTGATCTGGGAGAACGCCCAGTACGGCTCGATCGTGTGGAAGCAGGACAAGAAGTTCGGCCGCCACTTCGGCACCGACTTCACGAACCCGGACTTCGTGCGCCTCGCCGACGCCTTCGGCATGCCGGCGTGGCGCTGCGAGTCGGTCGACGACCTCGGCCGGCATCTGCAGCAGGCGCTCAGCCTCGACGTCCCGTCGCTGATCGTCGTCCCGATCGACTACTCGATCGACGTGAGGATCTCTGAGCAACTCGGAACGGAAACGGTGGCAGCATGAGCATCACAACCGACAGCGAGACGGCGGTCGTCGAGGCCGCCCCCACCCAGCTCTTCATCGGCGGCGAATGGCGCGCCGCCGGCGGCGGCGAGACGCTCGCGGTCGAGGACCCGTCGACCGGCGAGACGCTGGTCGAGGTCGCCGACGCGACGCCCGACGACGCGATC
>DATDKF010000188.1:0-8650 GCA_036520135.1 Solirubrobacteraceae bacterium | reverse complement strand
TTCCTGAACCCGGTCCCGATCCGGCTCGTCCACGACCGGTGGGTGAGCAAGTACGCCGAGCCCTGGGCGGCGACGCTCACGGGTCTCAAGCGACACCTCGAGGAGGAAACGATGGAAGCCGTCGACGTCCCACACCGCGTGCCGCTGCATCCCGACCCCGACGGCGGCGGCGCCATGGCGGTCTTCGAGATCTACATCAAGACGACGCCGGAGCGCCTGTGGCAGGCGATCATCGATCCCAAGCTGAGGGCGATGTACAGCTTCGGGGTCGAGACCCACTCGGAGTGGACGGTCGGCTCGCCCTACAAGGCGTCCGTCCCCGGAGTCGTCGACATCTCGGCGGGACAGAACCTCGAGGTCGACCCGCCGCGCCGGCTCGTGCAGAGCTTCCAGGCCCTCTGGAGCGACGACGTCAAGGCCGCCGGGACCTCGAGGGTCACGTGGGAGATCATCCCGGTCGGCGACTCATGCCAGCTGACCGTCATCCACGATCAGCTCCCCGAGGACGCCCGGCCGGAGCTCTACGGCGGCTGGCCGATGGTCCTCTCCGGCCTCAAGACGCTGCTGGAAACCGGCGAGCGGCTCACCACCCCGGGCTCGCTGCTCTACACGCAAGGCGGCTGACCATGACCCCCATCACCGACATCAGGACCGTAGGCGTCCCCGTCAGCGACCAGGATCGCGCGCTCGCGTTCTACGTCGACACGCTCGGCTTCGAGACGCGCCTGGACATGCCCGTCGAGCAGTTCGGCGCACGCTGGATCGAGGTGGCGCCCGCAGGCGCGGCGACGACGATTGCGCTCGTCCCTACAAAGGAGGGCGTGCCCACCGGCGTCGAGACCGGCGTGCGACTCACGACCCCGGATGCCGCCGCCGTCCATGAGCAGCTGCAGACGCGCGGCGTCGACGTCGGGGAGCTCCTGCGCTGGCCCGGCGTGCCGCCGATGTTCGCGGTCCGAGACCAGGACGGCAACGGTCTGGAGATCGTCGAGCAAGCTTGAAGGCGCGCAACACCCCGGCGCTACGCGACGATCTCGTTCAGGCCCAGGACGTCGTGGTAGAAGGTCCTGGCGCGGTCGCCGTCCTGGGCCGGCAGGACGGGGTTCAGGTAGAAGCGTCCGAGCATCAGGTCAGGGTACACCCAGGGGGTATTTAGCCGCTGGGAGGGCGAACTTCCGCATTTAGGGAGGCGTGGAGGCCTGCTCCGGACGGATTTCGCGGGCCTGGGGCTGTCTATGCACGGTATGCGAGTACTAACCGCCCCACGCGAAACAGGTGCATCGCAGATACCCCCGGGTCCCGGCCCCTCAATGCCGGAAGCTCGTAAGCGTTAGCTCGGGGGGCGCACCGTACACGCGGCCCGGCCTCAGCTGGGTTCGAGCGCGCGCGAGAGGATGTCGCGCAGGGCGATCGCGTCCTCGGCGGACAGGGAGGCAATCGTCGGTGGTGGCTCGCCGGCGCGGCGCTCGATCTCGATCTGCATGCGCTCGCCGTCCTTGGTGAGCACGACGGCCTTCACGCGGCGGTCGCGCTCGTCGGGGCGGCGCTCGGCGAGGCCCGCGGCCTCGAGCCGGTCGACGATCCCCGTGATGTTCGAGTTGTCGCAGTGCAGTGCCTCGGCCAGCGCGCTCATCGGCAGCGGCTCGCCGGGCTTCAGGGTGCCGATCGCCATCGCCTGCTGAGGGGGGATGCCCAGCTCGGAGAGGATCGCCCACCGGCGCCGCTTGTCCTGCAGGAAGACCTGCCAGACCAGGCGCCAGGCCTCGCGCGCAGCGGTGCTCGACGCCTCGACGGTTACACCCATAACACCACGTTACCACGGGATATTTGAGGAGGCAAATATTTGACAAGCTCAAATATCAGCGCTATCAAGTGCCGCTATGACGATCCTCCCCAACGGCATCGAGGTCGAAGGCCTCGAGCGCGAGTTCAAGGGCGGCGTGAGGGCGGTCGACGGCGTCGATCTGGTCGTCGAGCCGGGCGAGATCTACGGCTTCCTCGGCCCGAACGGCGCCGGCAAGTCGACGACGGTGCTGATGCTCACCACGCTGCTGCCGCCCACCGCGGGCACGGCGCGCGTGGCGGGCCACGACATCGTGCGCGAAGGGCCGGCGGTGCGGCGGGCGATCGGCGCCGCGCTGCAGGAGGCGGCGCTGGACCCGCTGCTGACCGGCCGCGAGCACATGCGGCTGCAGACGACGCTGCAGGGCGTCCCCAAGCCCGAGCGTCGCCCGCGCGGCGACGCGCTGCTCGAGCGCGTCGGCCTGATGGAGGCGGCGGACCGCAAGGTCCGCGGCTACTCCGGCGGGATGAAGCGCCGGCTCGACCTGGCGCTCGCGCTGGTGCACCACCCCCGGATCCTGTTCCTCGACGAGCCGACCACCGGCCTCGATCCCCAGAGCCGCGCCGACATGTGGCAGGAGGTCGCGCGGCTCGCGCACGAGGACGGCGTGACCGTCTTCCTCACCACGCAGTACCTCGAAGAGGCGGACGTGCTCGCCGATCGGATCGCGATCATCGACCACGGCAAGATCGTGGCGCGCGGCACGCCCGCGGCGCTGAAGGCCGAGATCGGGCGGCCGACGCTCGAGATCGAACCCGCGGACCAAGGCGATCGCGACGCGGTCGCGGCCGTGCTCGAGCGCTTTGGCACGCCGGTCACCGCGCGGCCGGGCGGGGTCGCGGTGCGGCTGCACGGCGCGGTCGACCAGCTCCCGGAGGTCATCCGCGCGCTCGACGCCGACAGCCTGACGGTCGCCGACTTCCGCCTGCACGCGCCGACGCTCGACGACGTCTTCCTCGCCAAGACCGGCCGCAAGCTCGAGGGCGGCGAGCCGGCGCCCGAACCGGAGCCGGTGCCGGCATGACCAACCAGGTCCTCGAGATGGCGCGGCGCTCGATCCTGCAGACGCTGCGCCAGCCCGCGCTGGTGATCCCGCCGATCGTGTTCCCGCTCGTGATGATGGCCATCAACACCGGCGGCCTGAACGCGGCAACGAACCTGCCGGGCTTCCCCGCCGACACCTACCTGGACTTCGCGATCGCGGTCCCGTTCATGCAGTGCTCGCTGTTCGCCTGCATCAACGCGGGCGCCGCGCTGGCGCGCGACGTCGAGACCGGCTTCCTCAAGCGCCTGGCGATGACGCCGATGCAGCGCGCCGCGCTGCTCATCGGCCACCTCGGCGGCGTGATGGTCGTGTCGCTGATCTCGGCGCTGATCTACGTCGTCGTCGGCTTCGCGGCGGGCATGGACTTCGAGGCGGGCGCGCTCGGCGTGCCGGCGCTGCTCGTGCTCGCCATGCTGGTGGCGCTCGCGTTCGCGGCCATCGGCGCGTTCGTCGGTCTGCGCTCCGGCTCCGGCGAGACCGTCCAGGGCTTCTTCCCGTTGTTCTTCGTGCTGCTCTTCCTGTCCTCGATGAGCCTGCCGCGGCCGCTGATCGAGCAGGACTGGTTCCGCTTCATTGCCACCTACAACCCGGTCTCGTACCTGATCGAAGGGATCCGCTCGTTCATCATCACGGGCTGGGACGCCGAGGCGCTCGCGCTCGGCTTCGGGATCGCGGTGGTGGTGGCGGTGGCGGCCATCGCCGCCGCGTCGAGCGCCCTGCGGACGAGGCTGGTGCGGACATGACGCGCTTCGGGCAGGTCGCGGGCGCGGTCGCCTGGCGCTCGATCCACAAGATCGCCACCACGCCGGCGCTGCTGCTGCCGTCGGTGATCTTCCCGTTGTTCTTCTTCGTCGCCTTCGCGGGCGGCCTGTCGAACATCGGCAACGTGCCGGGCTTCGACTTCCCGTCCGGCTATACGGCGTTCCAGTTCGTGTTCGTGCTGCTGCAGGCGTCGGCGTTCGGCGGCGTGTTCACCGGCTTCGGCATCGCCGCCGACTTCGAGCACGGCTTCGCGCGGCGGCTGCTGCTGGCGGCGCCGAACCGGCTCGGGATCATCGCCGGCTACGCGATCTCGGCCGCGACGCGGACGACGTTCGTGGGCGCGCTGATCTTCGTCGTCGGACTGCTCACCGGGATGCAGGTCGGCGGCGACGGCGTCGACCTCCTCGGCCTGATCCTGCTCGCATACCTGGTGTCGCTGTCGGCGTCGCTGTTCGCCGCCGGCGTGGCGATGCGGCTGCGGACGATGCAGGCCGGCCCGCTGATGCAGATGCCGGTGTTCCTGGTCCTGTTCCTCGCCCCCGTGTACGTGCCGCTCGACCTGCTGTCGGGCTGGGTGCACGCGGTCGCGAAGGTCAACCCGGTCACGCCGTTGATCGAAACGGGGCGCGACTTCATCTCCGGCTCGCCGGCGACCGTCGGCCTGGCGTACGGGATCGGCGCCGCGCTGGTGGTGCTGTTCGGCTGGTGGGCGGTCCGCGGCCTGCGCAGCGCCGAAGCGGCCGGCGGCTAGTGGGCTAGGTCCCCTCGACGACGACGATGTTCGTGACGGACGCGCTCCTGCGCAGCTCGCGCAGGGGCGCGTAGCCCTCCGAGTGGTACCAGGCGCGCGCGGCGTCCATGTCGGGGAACTCGATGATCACGATCCGCTTCGGGTCCCAGTCCCCCTCCAGCAGCTCCTGGGCGCCGCCGCGGGCGACGAAGCGGCCGCCGTGCTCGGCGACCACCGTCGTGTTCCCTTCGCGGTACTCGATTAGCTTCTCCTGATCCCAGGCATCGGTGACGGCGGCGATCACGTAGGCGGGCATGTCGCGGAAGGCTACGGGTAGACCCCGCTCGTGCAGCTCAAGGCAACCAGTGACCTGTGGTGGAAGAACGCGGTCATCTACTGCGTCGACGTCGAGCAGTTCCACCGCGACCTCGGCGGGCTGACCAACCGGATCGACTACCTGGCCGGCATGGGCGTGTCGTGCCTGTGGCTGATGCCCTTCTATCCCTCGCCGCGGCGCGACGACGGCTACGACATCACCGACTTCTACGGCATCGACGGGCGCCACGGCACGCCGGGCGACTTCGCCGAGATGATCCGCACGGCGGCCGACCGCGGCATCCGCGTGATCGCCGACCTCGTGGTCAACCACACGTCCGACCGGCACCCGTGGTTCCGGGCGGCGCGGGCGGACCGCAACTCGCCGTACCGCGACTTCTACGTGTGGCAGGACTCCAAGCCGGCCGAGAAGCCGGGCGACGTCGTGTTCCCGGACAAGGAGACGTCGAACTGGGCGTTCGACGAGAAGGCCGGCCAGTGGTACCTGCACCGCTTCTACTCCGTCGAGCCGGACCTCAACGTCGCCAACCCGCAGGTCAAGGACGAGATCGCGCAGGTGGTCGGCTACTGGCTCGGGCAGGGCCTCGCCGGCTTCCGCGTCGACGCGGTTCCGTTCCTGCTCGAGCCGATGGGCATGCCGAAGGGCGCGATGCACGACCCGCACGAGCTGCTGCGCGACCTGCGGCGCTTCATGGGCCGCCGCCGCGGCGACGCGGTGCTGATGGGCGAGGTCAACCTGCCGCCGGCGCAGCAGCGCGGGTTCTTCGGCGACGAGGACGGCGACGAGCTGCACATGGTGCTGAGCTTCACGATCAACCAGGCGATGTTCCTCGCCTTCGCGCGCGGCGAGGCGGCCCCGCTCGAGGGCGCGCTGCGCGCGCTCCCGGCGATTCCCGCGGACTCGCAGTGGGCGAACTTCGTCCGCAACCACGACGAGCTGACGCTCGACAAGCTGTCCGACGCCGAGCGCGCCGAGGTGTTCGCCGCGTTCGGCCCCGAGGAGCGCCACCAGCTCTACGGGCGCGGCCTGCGGCGGCGGCTGCCGTCGATGGTCGGCGGCGACGAGGACCGCATCCGCCTCGCCTACTCGCTCGCGTTCTCGCTCCCCGGCACGCCGGTGCTGTTCTACGGCGAGGAGATCGGCATCGAGGAGGACCTCGACCTGCCGGGCCGGATGGCGGTGCGCGTGCCGATGGACTGGGACGCGGTGGCGTCGCAGCGGCGCGACCACGAGTCGCTGCTGATGTGGATGGAGCGGCTGATCCGGCGGCGCCGCGAGTGCCCGGAGCTCGGCTGGGGCCGGATGACGCCGCTCGACGCCGGCGACCCGGCGGTCTTCGCGCACCGCGCCGACTGGGAGGGCAGCACGATCGTCGCGGCGCACTCGCTCGTGGCCGAGCCGCGCACGTTCGAGGTCGAGAGCGACGGCGCGCTCGTGGACCTGTTCGGCGACGAGGAGCTCGAGCCCGACGACGGGCGCGTGGAGCTCACGCTCGGCCGCTACGGCGCGCGCTGGTTCCGCGTGCGGCGGCCCGGCGTGGAGCTCGCGCCCTAGTACCGGCGACCGCGCGTCCTTCCGAACACCGGTACTAGCCGTCGACCGGGACGTTCTCCGGCAGCGGCACGTCCTGCGGCGCCCGTCCCTCGCCCGGCTCGTCCCACGACGCCCACGCGCGCCCGTCGCGCCCCTCGTGCTCCTTCGCGCCGCCGAGCGCGAACAGCAGCAGCGGCGCGAGGTGGCGGTTGACGAGCTGGCGGCGGACGTCGGGCGCCACGCGCGCGAGGTCCCCGCGGCCCAGCTCGCGCGGCTCGCCCTCGAGCGTCAGGGTCAGCGTGCCCTCGAGGACGAGGTAGACCTCCTCCTGGTTGAGGTGGCGGTGGATGCGGCCCCGCTCGCCGGGACGCAGGCGGATCAGGTTCATGCCGAACGTGCTGACGCCGAGCTCCTGGCGCAGGCGCTGGAAGCGGTCCTCACCGTCGGGATCGATCTTCGTGAACGCGGCTCCGGTATCCATGGACGGCATTATCCGTTGCCGATGCTGTTCAAGAAATCCCAGCTCGACGGGATCGCCGACGGGTCGATCACGCTCACGTTCCGGCGCTGGGACGCGCCGCGCGTGCGGGCGGGATCGCAGCAGCGCACCGCGGCCGGCGTGGTCGCGTTCGACGACGTGCGCGTGGTAGAGGACCTCAGCGACGAGGAGGCGCGGCAGGCGGGCTGGGCGTCGCGCGAAGCCGTGCTGCGCCAGTTCGCGCGGCGGACCGGCGACCTGTACCGGATCCAGCTGCACCTCGCCGGCCCAGATCCGCGGGCGGTGCTGCGCGAGTCGCCGCCCACGCCCGAGGAGCTCGACCGGCTGCGACGGCGCGTCGAGCGCATGGGCCCGTGGGCGCTGGACTACCTGCGTGCGATCGCCGAGCGGCCCGGCGTGCGCGCCCCCGAGCTGGCCGAGGGCTTCGGTATGGACACACAGCCGTTCAAGCTGCGCGTGCGGCGGCTGAAGGAGCTCGGCCTGACTGAGTCGCTGCCGAAGGGCTACCGCGTGTCGCCGCGCGGCAGGGCCTTCCTCGACGCTCAGTGACGCTTGTTCTTGCGGCCTTCTTTGTAGACGTCGACGACGACGCCCGAGAACGCCCGGTTGGCGTTCTCGAGGACGGTGGGGCCGTCCTGCGGCTTGCGCGCCTCGTGGGCGCGCTCCGGTGTGTCGCCCGGCGGCTCGGGGCGATGCATCAGCTTCCGCATCCATCGCGGCATGTGCACGTCGCCGCCCCACGGTTCTTGTGCCATGGCGCGACTATCTCAGAACGACGAAGACCCGGCCAGTGGCCGGGTCTTCGACAAAGAAAGGGGTGTCGCCCTCCGGTTCCGGAAACCCCACCCGGAACCTGCGGGCGACGTTACCCCTTACATCATGCCGCCCATGTCCGGCATCCCACCGCCGCCGCCCGCGCCGTCCTTCTCGGGCGCCTCGGCGACGATCGCCTCGGTGGTGAGGATGTTCTTGGCGATCGACGCGGCGTTCTGGAGCGCCGAGCGGGTCACCATCGCCGGGTCGATGACGCCGGCGCCGACCAGGTCGACGATCTCGCCCGTGGCCGCGTTCAGGCCGTGGCCCTTGTCCGCGCGGCGGACGTCGTTGACCACGACCGAGCCCTCGAAGCCGGCGTTCTCCGCGATCTGGCGGGTCGGCTCCTCGAGCGCGCGCAGGACGATCCGCGCGCCGGTCTGCTCGTCGTCGTCGGCGATCGCGTCGAGATTGATCGCCTCGGCCGCCTCGAGCAGCGCCACGCCGCCGCCCGGCACGATGCCCTCCTCGAGGGCCGCGCGGGTGGCCTGCAGCGCGTCCTCGACGCGGTGCTTCTTCTCCTTCATCTCGGTCTCGGTGGCCGCGCCGACCTTCACGACGGCGACACCGCCCGAGAGCTTGGCGAGGCGCTCCTGGAGCTTCTCGCGGTCGAAGTCGGAGTCGGTGTTCTCGATCTCGGTCTTGATCTGGTTGATGCGGCCCTTGATGGCCTCGCTGTCGCCGGCGCCGTCGACGATCGTCGTGGTGTCCTTGGCCACGACGAGGCGGCGGGCGCGGCCGAGCTGGGAGACCTGGGTGTTCTCGAGTTTGAGGCCCATCTCCTCGGTGATGACCTCGCCGCCGGTCAGGATCGAGATGTCCTCGAGCATGCGCTTGCGGCGGTCACCGAAGCCCGGAGCCTTCACGGCGACGCCGGTGAAGGTGCCGCGCAGCTTGTTCACGATCAGGGTCGCGAGCGCCTCACCCTCGACGTCCTCGGCGATGATCAGCAGCGGCTTGCCGGACTGGATGACCTGCTCGAGCACCGGAAGCAGATCCCGGACCGAGCCGATCTTCTGGTTGGCGATGAGGATGTACGGATCCTCGAGGACCGCCTCCATCCGCTCCTGGTCGGTGACCATGTACGG
>DATDKF010000187.1:0-6013 GCA_036520135.1 Solirubrobacteraceae bacterium | reverse complement strand
GTGCTGGCGATCGCCGACGAGCTCACCGAGGACGGGCTCGTCCTGCGCTACCGCGTCGACGACACCGACGATGGGCTGAGCGGGGAGGAGGGCACGTTCACGATCTGCTCGTTCTGGCTCGTCTCCGCGCTGTGCGAGATCGGCGAGCTCGAGCGCGCCCGCGGCCTGTGCGAGCGCCTGCTCTCGCAGGCGAGCCCGCTCGGGCTGTTCGCCGAGGAGATCGACACCCGCACCGGCCGCCACCTCGGCAACTACCCGCAGGCGTTCACCCACCTGGCGCTCATCAACGCGGTCATGCACGTGATCCGCGCCGAGGACGACGAGGAGCGCCTGCGCTCCCCGACGGCCGCCGAGTCCTACCGCCGCACGTTCATGCCCTAGCGCGGAGCGCGGTACAACAGCCAGGCGTCGCGCATCCGCTGTGTCTGCCCGGCCGTGAACTGCGTGTAGCAGCTGTCGTAGGAGTAGTCCATGTAGTTGTGAATCGGATCAGTGCCCGGTGCGGGGCAAGTGTCCTTGCCGGCCGGGCAGCCCGAGGTCGGCGTCCGTTCGGCCGGCGTGTCGTCGACGAAGTCGCCCTTGGCGTTGCAGCCGCCGTAGAACGTGTGCTCGAGGTCGAGCCAGTGGCCCGTCTCGTGCGTGGCGGTCTCGCCCTGGTCGTACTTGCCGGCGTACGTCGTCGAGGTGCCCGGGATCGACTCCCAGTCGATGACGATGCCGTCGAGGTCCGCCTGGCCGGGCTTGGTCGTGATGTCCGGCAGGTAGGCCCAGCCGAGGAAGTCGCCCGCGGTGGTCGAGTAGAAGTTGAGCGCGTCGTTGCCGCCCTGGTGCAGCGCCGCCTTCATCGAGTGTTCGTCCTTGCCGCCGGGGCCGGCGTAGAACCACGCCGCGTTGTCGGTCCGCGTCACACCCGCCAACCGGAACGAGAACCCCGTCCTGGCGCCGCCCTCGCCGCCGGCGAAGGTCGTGTTGAGCACCGCGATCTGGTCGGCGATCTGCGCGTCGGTCAAGTTGCCGACGGTCCCGGCCGTGATGACGTGGACGTACACCGGCACCGTCGCCGCGAAGCGCTTGCCCGCCCGGCCTTTGGCCGCGGCCGGAAGGTCCGCGTGCACGTCGCCGAGGTCCGGCTCGCGCACGTCTCCACCTCGCCCAGCGATCGCGGTCGCGCCGGTCAGCGCGTCCCCGCCCAGGGGGTCGCAGATCGAGGTGGATGCGTCGGCGGCGGGCGCGGCGACCAGCGCCGCGCCGACCGCGAGTGCGGCGAGCGTGATTCTCCTCATGGGGGATGAACCACGCTGGGCGCGTCAGGTTGGCGGGTGAGCGCGGCTCACCGCGACCAGGACGACCGGATCGGCGCCGGGATTCTGCAGCTCCCGCAGCGGCAGGCCGGTCAGCCACAGCATGTCGCCCGGCACGAACCGCATCCGGCCGCCGGCGTGGCACTCGACGTCGAGCTCGCCGCGCTTGACGATCACCAGCGCGTCGTCCCACTCGCCCGCGTCGTAAGCGCGGCGGGCGCCGGGCGCGAGGACGACCTCCCGGCGCGCGAACGCCGCAGGCAACGGTCGGTCGGCCACATTCATGCCCCTATGACGGCACCGGCCCGCGAAACTCATCGCGGAAGGTACGGATAGCCCCACCGCTGGGTCGTCGTGACGGCACCTACGATGTTCGGACGTGACCATCCACCCGGACACGATCGCGATCGAGCAGGACCTCGAGAAGCACCGGCGGGAGCTGACCGGCTACTGCTACCGGATGCTCGGCTCGGGGTTCGACGCCGAGGACGCGGTGCAGGAGACGATGGTGCGCGCGTGGCGCAACATCGACAAGCTCGACGAGCCGGCCGCGCTGCGCTCGTGGCTGTACCGGATCGCCACAAACGTCTGCTACGACATGCTGCAGGGCGCCCAGCGGCGCGCGCGGCCGATGGACATGGCGTCGTCCTCGACGGCCGACTCGGGGCTCGAGGCTCCCCTGCCCGAGAGCGCCTGGGTGCAGCCGGTGCCCGACGCCCGCGTGCTGCCAACGGAGAGCGATCCGGCGGAGCTCGTCGCCTCCAAGGAGACGCTCCGGCTCGCGTTCGTGGCGGCGCTCCAGCACCTGCCGGCGCGCCAGCGCGCGGTGCTGATCCTGCGCGAGGTGCTGCGCTGGCAGGCCAGCGAGGTCGCCGAGCTGCTCGACACGAGCGTCGCGTCGGTCAACAGCGCGCTGCAGCGGGCGCGCGCCACGCTCGACGAGCTCGACCTCGACACCAGCGGCCCGACGGAGGTCGACGACGGCGAGCAGCAGGAGTTCCTCGGCCGCTACGTCGAAGCGTTCGAGCGCTACGACATCGCCGAGCTCGTGACCCTCCTGCACAAGGACGTCACGTTCAACATGCCGCCGTTCTCGCTCTGGCTCGAAGGGCCTGAGGAGGTCGGCAAGTGGATGCTCGGCCCCGGCATCGGCTGCGCCAACGCCCGCCTGCGCGTGACGTCCGCCAACGGCTGCCCCGCCGTCGGCATCTACAAGACGACCGACGGCAAGGTCTGGGAGCCGTTCAACATCGTCGTGCTCGACATCGCGAACGGCGGCATCGCCGGGATCACGCACTTCCTGTATCCGGAGCTGTTCCCGGCCTTCGGGCTACCGACGCGGATCGAGGAATAGGCCCTCAGGGCTGGTACGGGGGCGCGACGCCCCAGCCCCACCGCGGCACCGGCGCGTGCTGCGCGACCTCGGCGCCCGGCTGCGAGTTGTGCATTGCCAGCCGCGTACCCCACTCCGCATAGCCCATGAGCGCTGCGCGGAACTCGGGGTCGGCGGGCAGCTGCGCTTGGTCGGCGGCGCGCGAGAGAAGCGTGACGAAGCGGAGCCGCTGCTCGTCCGTGATCGCCATGTCGCGGTGCTTGGCCAGCATGTGCTCGTAACCGCCGTGGTCCTCCGTATAGCGAGCGGGGCCGCCCATGACCTCGCACCACCACAGCGTCACGTGGCGCCGGTGCGCCTCGCTGACGGTGCCGCCGAACAGCGGCGCGAGCAGCGGCTCGGCCTCGACGCGGTCGTAGAACGCGTTCAGCCAGCGCTCAAACGCGGCGTGCCCGCCAGCCCACTCGTAGATCGTGGGTTCCGTGGCCATCGCCCGCCTTTGTAGCAACTCCGGGACAGTGCGAGGAGGCGCAGAGCGCCTCCTCGCGAGCCTCTTGTCGGTCCTAGTCGACGCGGACGGCGACGATGCTGAGGTTGCCGATCATGTCGTCGTTGCCGTCGCCGGTGCAGGTGACGGTCGCCGAGAAGTCGGACGCGGACGACACCGCCTCCTGCAGCACGACGGTCTCCTCGTTCAGCGGGAAGATCTGCAGCGTGTCGTCGCTGCCGGGCACGTGGAGCGTGCACGACTCGATCTCCTGCGGGCCGTCGTTGTCGTAGCCGAACTTGGCGGTCACGAGGTACTGGCCGGCGGGGATCGCGTCGAGCGTGTGCAGGATCGCGCCGTCGCCGAAGTTGGGGATGCTGCCGCGGTCGGACTCGTACAGGCGCTGCTTGCTCCGCATGAACACGGCCGAGTCGAGGCCGTCGAGCTTGTCGGCGTCGGCCGCCTTGTCGGCGTTCAGGGCGCTGTCGGCCGAGGTGGCGTGCGCGGCGCTCGGGACGGTGCCGAGCGAGGACTCGAGGACGCGCGAGCCGCCGATCGTGTCCTTCTTGAGCCGGTTGCCGCCAAGCGACTTCTTGGCGACGTCGGCGCCGGTCAGCGAGCCGTTGACGACGTTCGCGCCGGTGACCATCAGCGCGGCGTAGCTGGTGCCGCCGATCGCGGCGAACAGGGCGGCGCACGCCACGAACATGGCGGCGGAGGGGCGGGGGATACGGCGGATCAGACGCATTGGGGCCTCCTGGGCCGGTGGGGTTGGATGCGCCTCCAACCGGGTCCGAGGCGGTTTCTTACGCGTTGCCCCGATGGCTGACCGAATGGGCAGCCTTTCGCGCAGCGCCGTAATCGCTGCCCGCGACCAGGGTTCTTTGTGCGTGGCCGCCCCTCAGGAAGACGTCGAGATCGCGCGCCGTGCGGCGGCGGGCGACGGCGGCGCGTTCGCGACGCTCTACGACCGTCACGAGCGGCGCGCCTACAACCTCTGCTACCGGATCACCGGGTCGCCGGAGGACGCGGCCGACGCCACGCAGGAGACGTTCCTGAAGGTGCTCGAGCGGCTGCCGAGCCTCGGCGACCGCGAGCTGAACTTCGGCTCCTACCTGCTGTCGGCGGCGCGCAACGCGAGCTACGACGCGATCGAGCGCCGCCGCCGGGCCGCGCCCGCCGGCGAGATCCCCGACTCGGCGGTGCCGGTCGCCGCCGGCGCGCCGCCCGACGCCCCGGACATGGGCGCGCTGCGCGCGGCCCACCAGGAGGACATCCGGGCCGCCAACGCGCTGCTGCCGCCGCGCCAGCGCGAGGCGCTCGCGCTGCGCGAGCTGGCCGACCTCTCCTACGACGAGGTCGCCGATGTGATGGGCATGAACCGCAACTCGGTCGCCCAGCTGATCTCGCGCGCGCGGCTCAACCTGCGCGACGGGCTGCGCCGCGGCGCGCTGGTCTCGATCCCGGCGGCGTCGCCGGAGTGCGAGTCCGCGCTGCCGCTGCTCGCGCTCGCCCAGGAGGGCGCGCTCGAGGACGACACGCACGCCGACTGGCTCGCCCGCCACCTCGCCGGCTGTGCGACGTGCCGTGTGCGGGTCGAGGCGATGGAGGAGGCAGGCGCCGCCTACCGCCTGTGGCTGCCGCTGGTGCCCGGGTTCTGGCTACGGGCCAAGGTCGCCAAGGCGGCCGAGCGGACGTCCGCGCGCACGCGGCTCGCGGGTCGCCGCCGCTTCGGCGCCCTCGCGGCCGCCGGAGCGTTCGTGCTCGCGACAGCCGGGCTCGTGGCCGCCGACGTCGTCCACGCGCCTGTGCGCGCGGCGTCCCCCGCGGTCGAGGCCGCGCTGGTCGTGACACCGACGCCGACGCCGTCGGCGACGCCTGCGCCGAAGTCGCACGTCCGCCGGCACCGGCCGGCGCCGCAGCCCGTGCGCGTCGTCGCGCACCATGAGCCCGCGGCCACGCCCGCCGCGGTCCCGACGGCGACCCCGTCCCCGGAGCCCGTCGTCGCGCGGGAGCGGGCCGTGCGGCGCCGGCCGGTGCAGCGTGCCCCGAAGCCCTCGGCCGAGCCGGCCGAGGTCATCCCCGACGACACGCCGGTCGCCGACCCGCCGGCCGGCGGCGACCCGCCCGTGGTGACCGACCCGCCGCCGGACGATCCGCCCGGCCCGACGTGCCCGACCGGCGCGACCGCGGCACAGGTGCCCGGGTGTCCCCAGCCGCCGCCCACCGGCCCCGCGTGCGGAGGCTGCACGCTGGTCGCGCCGGTCAAGCCGGTGAAGCCGACCAAGCCGGTCCGGGTCCGCCCCCCGGCGCTCGTCGCCACGCCCTGACCGCCGCCCCGACCGCGCACCCGGATAAGGTGGCCGCCCGTGTTCCGCGTCTGGGCAAGGACGCTGCCCGAGCGCCTCGGCGGCCGGTACGTCTTCGCGGCGCTGGTCGCCGTGCTCGTCGTCGCGCTCGTGCTGCGCGTGTGGGCGGCGACGCACGGCTACGAGTTCCGGCACGGCAGCGACGCCGACCAGTACGAGCGGCTGGCCGCGCGCCTGTACGAGGACGGCGAGTTCGGGATCCCCGGCTCGGAGAACCCGTACGACTTCGCGCCGGGCATGCCGCTGTTCGCCGCCGCGGTGTACTGGCTGACCGGTGGCGTAAGCCCCGAGACCGCGCGGATCGCCGTCGCGATCGTCGGCACGGTCGGCGTGTTCCTCGTGTTCCTGATCGGGCGGCGGCTCGGCGGGCCGTGGGCGGGCCTGGCCGGCGCTGCGCTCGCCGCCGTGTACCCGCCGACGCTCTTCTACACGAGCCTGTTCAGCAGCGAGCCGCTGGCGATGGTCACGGTCGCGGGGGCGGTGCTGGCGTTCCTGTGGGCCGCCGACGCGGGCCGGTCGCCGT
>DATDKF010000186.1:0-3529 GCA_036520135.1 Solirubrobacteraceae bacterium | reverse complement strand
GCCCCCGGCAGGACTCGAACCTGCGACCTGCGGATTAGAAGTCCGCTGCTCTATCCAGCTGAGCTACAGGGGCCTGCGGAGGAGTTTATGCGCGCTGGTACACGCGACCGGGGCGGCCTGGGCCTTCGGAGTGCAGCTCGCCCGTGTCGGCGAGGAGACCCGTGGCGCGGACGTCGCGACGGAAGTTCGCCGGGTCGACGGGCTCGCCGCGGAGCGCCTCGTAGAGCCGCTGCGCCTGGGCGAGCGTGAAGCGGTCCGGGAGCAGACCTCCGGCGACGCGGACGAACCAGGCCTTGTCGGCCACGCGCGCGTGGAGGCGCCAGACCGCGTCCTCGACGATGCGGGCGTGGTCGAGCGCGAGCTCCGGGAGCGCGTCGAGCGGGTGCCAGCTCGCCTCGCGGCCGGCCGGGCGCTCGTCCGGCAGCGCCTCGGGCGCGACCAGCGCCATGTAGGCGATCGACGGGAGCCAGCCGCGCGGGTCGCGCTCCGGCGAGGCGTAGGTGCGCAGCTGCTCGAGGTGCACCGAGCCGACGCCGGTCTTCTCGCGCAGCTTGCGCTCGGCCGTCTGCTCGGGCGACTCGTCGGCGCCGACGAACCCGCCCGGCAGCGCGAACATCCCGCGCTGGGGCTCCTCTAGGCGCCGCGCCAGCAGGACGCTCAGGCGGCCGTCGACGAGCGTGAACACGACCGGGTCGGCGGTGAGACCGATCGGGGCGTCGTAGCCCGCCGAGTTGCGCGCGTGGATCCCGGGCACTCGTCCACTATCGCTCGTCTTGGCACCTCACGGCCGGCCGCCGCTCACGCGAGCCGCGGCCGGCTGAAGGCGAGCAGCGCGATCGCGGCGCTGCTCGCGATCACCAGCGCGAGCGCGGCCCGCAGCGACGTCGCCTGCGCCACCCCGCCGACCACCGGCGGCGCGAGCACGAACGCCGAGTAGCCGACCGACGTCACGACGGAGACCGCCTGCGCTCGCCGCTCCGGGACCGTGCGGGCGGCGATCGACAGCAGCGTCGGCACGATCGGCGATTGCGAGAAGCCGATCACCAGCAACGCCGCCGCCACCACCGCCGGGCTCCCGGCCGCGACCACCACGGTCATCGCGGCGGCGCTCACCGCGCCCGCCGCGCACAGCGTCCGGCGCTCGCCGATCCGGTCGATCACCCGCGCCGAGACGAGCCTCCCCACCAGCGACGCCGAGTGGAACGCGGCCAGCGCCACGCCGGCCGTGACCACGCCCGCCGCCTGCACGCCGCGCAGGAACAGCGCGCTGTAGCTCTGCAGCGCACCGTCCCCGAAGAAGCACAGCGCGCACAACACGGTCGCGAGCGCGATCCCGGGGACGGCCAGGAGCCGGAACGCGCCGTCGCGCGGCCCCGGCTCGGCGCGCTCGTGCGGCGGCAGCGGCGCGCGCGTGAGCGCCAGCGCCAGAACCATGAAGCCTGCAGCGAGCACCGCGTAGGCGGTCCGGTGGCCGAACGCCGACGCGAGCACCGCGGCGATCAGCGCGAACGCCGCTGCCGCGCCGCTGAACCCCGCGTGCAGGCGCACCATCGCGCGCACGCGGTGGGCGTGCTCGTAGTCCGACCCGACCGTGTTGGCCCCGAGGTCCAGGCAGCCGTTGGCGATGCCGTAGAGCGCCATCGTCGGCCACAGCGCAACCGCCGCCTCGACCGCCGCCAGCAGCGTGAACACGACGGCGAAGGCGCCGAGGCCGAGGACGAGCAGGCCGCGCCGGCCCCAGCGGTCGGCCGCGCGGCCGGCGAGCACGAGCACGACGATCGACGTGGCGGCCTCGACCGCCAGCGCCGCGCCGAGCGCGGCCGGCGTCAGGCCGCGCGACGCGGCGAGGTCGGGGATGAGGACGGCGAAGGCGCCGACCTGAGCGCCAAGGCCGACGAACAGCGCCAGGGCGGTCCGGGCGTGCGCCCGGCGCGATGGATACAGCGACACGGTGCTCCTCTACGACGGCAGGACCGCACCGCGCACGCGGGAGCGAAGGCTCAGCTCACGAGCGCGGCGCGCGGACTGTGATCCAGCCGCGCGCCGGGAACATCTCCGGCTCCGAGCACCTCCACTTGCACCAAGAGAACGGTAGCGCGCGGGTCAGCCGATGTCCTCTTCCCGCGTCTCCGCGCCGAGGTCGTTGCGGTAGCGGACGTCGATCGCCGCGCCCTGGAAGTCGAGCACCGCGAACCCGAAGCGCGCCCAGTGCCTGCCGCGGTCGTCGAGGAACCCGCGCTCCTCCCAGATCCCCGGCGGCGGCGTCGGCGCGCCCTCGGGGCGGGAGAGCACGGGCACGCCGCCGTGGCCGACGCAGCGCGGGAACGCCACGCCGCCCGTGTCCTCGAAGCCCATGCAGCGGTGCTCGTGGCCCCAGAACCACGCCGTGATGCGGCGCGCCGCGAGCAGGCTCGCCAGCTTGGTCGGGAGGATCTTGCCGATGTCGTGCGGGCTGTAGACGCTGACGAACTGGTGGTGGCTGAGCAGCATCAGCCTCCGGTTCGAGGACGCCGCGACGCGCGCCACGAACTCGGCCTGCGGATCCTCGAGCACGGCGCGGTGACCCATCGCCAGCGGGTCGGCATCCCACGCCGTGTCGAGCCCGACGATGTCCCACGACGGCGTCCTGATCCGGAAGTAGCTCGTTCCCTTCCCGTCCGGCGACCGCTGCATCGCAAACCGCGGCTCCGCCAGCAGGCGGTCGTAGTACGCCCAGCCCCCGGAGTACATGTCGTGGTTGCCGTTCAGGGACCACGAGCCGACGCCGGCGGCCGCCTGCGCGGCGGTCACCGGCCACAGGCCGGCGCCTAGCACGCGGTTGTCGTACTCGCTGCGCTCGCCCGAGTAGTACACGTCGCCGAGGTGGATCACGTGGACCTCGCGGCCGTTGGCGACCGCGTCGCGGACTTCCTCGGCCATGTGCGCCGCCACGGCCCGCGCGCGCGGCAGGCCGCTCCCCCAGTCCCCGACGAGCACGACGCGCGCATCGTCGCGTGCCGTCTCGATCTCCGCGGGCATCCGGTTGAAGCGGTGGTTGCCCTTGGCCAGCCGCTTGAGGACCGCCTGGCCGACCTCGGTCACCCAGCGTATGTCGGCGGTCGTGAACTGGTCGGACTCGTGCATCGTGGCGATCGCCGCCGGCGTGGCGCTCATCGCGGCGAGGTCGCCCAGCGGCAGCTCCTCGATCGCGTCGGGATGCTCGGACCGGACGCGCTCCTCGATCGCGGTCTGCAGCATCGCGGCGATCGGGTCGCGGCCCATGAACGGCACGTCGGGCTCGTCGGGCCCGCCGCCGGAGGACGCCGGGCCGGCCCCGCCAGCCGGCAGCGCCGCGAGCAGCGGCGCGGTCGCGTCGGGCGCCGTCACACGCGGCAGCGCGTCGACGGCCTCGGCCGCCGCGTCATCGAGCGCCCCGTCGGCGATCGCGGCCCGCAGCGCGTCGATCTGGCGCTGCACGAACACTGGGTCCAGCGTCTGCTCGATCATGGTGGAGATCCTCCACCTGTCAGCCGAGCAGAGCAAGCGCTGC
>DATDKF010000185.1:0-30879 GCA_036520135.1 Solirubrobacteraceae bacterium | reverse complement strand
CGCGCGCCCGTCGGGCCAGGTGAAGCGCCAGAACCAGCCGTCGAGGGCGGGCCGTCCCACTTAGTTCGCGGACGCCCGAGCGTTCGCCTCGAGCCAGGCGCGCACGAAGCCGTCGAGGTCGCCGTCGAGCACGCGCTCGGCGCTGCCGACCTCGAAGTCCGTCCGGTGGTCCTTGACCATCGTGTACGGGTGCAGGACGTAGGAGCGGATCTGCGAGCCGAAGTTGACGTCCTGCGCCTCGCCGCGCTCGCGCGCGATCTCCGCCTGGCGCTCGCGCTCGGCGCGCTCGACCAGCTTGGAGCGCAGCATCGCCATCGCGGTCGCCTTGTTCGCCGACTGTGAGCGCTCGTTCTGGCACTGGACCACCACGCCGGTCGGCTTGTGCGTGATCCGGACGGCCGAGTCGGTCTTGTTCACGTGCTGGCCGCCCGCGCCGGACGCCCGGTAGGTGTCGATCTGCAGGTCCTCGTCGTCGATCTCGACGTCGCCCGCGTCTTCGACCACCGGCGCGACCTCGACGCCCGCAAAGCTCGTCTGGCGCCGGTTGGCGGCGTCGAACGGCGACAGCCGCACGAGCCGGTGCACGCCCTTCTCGGCGCTGTAGAGGCCGTAGGCGTTCTCGCCCGACGCGCGGAAGGTGGCAGACTTGATGCCGGCCTCCTCTCCCGGGCTCGCCTCGAGCAGCTCGACCTTGAAGCCGCGCCGCTCGGCCCAGCGCATCATCATGCGCAGGACCATCTCGGCCCAGTCCTGCGCGTCGGTGCCGCCCGCGCCCGCGTTGACGGTGACGAGCGCGTCGCCGGCGTCGTACTTGCCGGTGAACAGCCGCTCCTCCTCGAGCGCGGCCAGCCGCTCCTCGACCGACGCGAGCGTCTCCCCGAGCTCATCGGCGAGCTCGGCGTCCTCCTCGGCGAGTTCGACGAGCCCGTCGAGATCGTCGGCGTCCGCCTGCAGCTTCTCGAACGCCTCCAGCCGCCGCCCGAGCCGCGCGTGCTCGGCGCCGACCTTGCCGGCCGCCTCCGGTTCGTCCCAGAAGCCCGGCGCGCCCATCTGCTCTTCGAGCGCGGCGCTGCGCTCTCTCAGGGCAGCGGGGTCAAAGGTAGTCCGAGAGCAGGGACAGCTGCTCGCGGATGGCCGCCAGGCGCTGCGGGGTGGGCTGGGATGTCGAGGGGGTCGCCATGGCCACCCTTACGCTACTACGGCTGCAGCAGCACCTTGACGACGCCGTCCTGCTTCTTCTGGAACTTCTCGTAGAGCTCCGGCGCCTGGTCGAGCGGCGCGCGGTGCGTGGCGAAGTCATCGACCCCGAGCGGATCGCCGTTCATCAGCAGCGGCATGATGTCGTCCACCCAGCGCTTGACGTTGGCCTGGCCCATGCGCAGCTGGATCTGCTTGTCGAACAGCGTGAGCATCGGCAGCGGGTCGGCCTGGCCGCCGTAGACGCCGATCAGCGAGATCGTGCCGCCGCGGCGCACGAGCTCGATCGCGAGCTGGAACGCGCTCAGGCGGTCGACGCCGGCGCGCTCCATCAGCTTCGCGGCGACCGCGTCGGGCAGGAACCCCGTCATCGTCTGGGCGAGCTTGGCGACCGGGGCGCCGTGCGCCTCCATGCCGACTGCGTCGATCACCGAGTCCGGCCCGCGGCCGTCGGTGAGCTCGCGGATGTGGCCGACGATGTCGTCCTCCGTGTTGAGGTCGAGCGCCTCGATCCCGCGCCCGCGCGCCCGCTGCAGCCGCTCGGGGACGAGGTCGACCGCGATCACCCGGTGGCCGCGGTGGGCGGCGATGCGCGAGGCCATGTCGCCGATCGGGCCGAGCCCGAGCACGACGACCGACCCGCCGTCCGGAATGCCCGCGTACTCGACGGCCTGCCAGGCGGTGGGGAGCACATCCGAGAGGTAGACGAAACGGTCGTCGGCCGGGCCCTCGGGGACCTTGATCGGACCGAACTGCGCCTGCGGGACGCGCAGGTACTCGGCCTGGCCGCCCGGAACCTCGCCGTAGAGCTTCGTGTAGCCGAACAGCGCGGCGCCCATGCCCTGCTCGCGCACCTGGGTCGTCTCGCACTGTGTGTGCAGGCCCTGCCCGCACATGAAGCAGCTGCCGCAGGCGATCTGGAACGGCACCACCACCCGGTCGCCCGGCGCCAGGTTCGTGACCTCGGAGCCGACCTCCTGGACGATGCCCATCGGCTCGTGGCCGAGGACGTCGCCCTCGCCCATGAACGGGCCCATGACCTCGTACAGGTGCAGGTCGGACCCGCAGATGCCGGTCGAGGTGATCTTGATGATCGCGTCCGTCGGCTCGTTGATCGAGGGATCGGGGACTGTGTCGACGCGGACGTCGCGCTTGCCGTGCCAGGTGACTGCCTTCATGCCTCCGGGACTGCCCCGCGCAGGGCGTCGAGGAACGCGAGCGCGGATGATCTGACACCGGCGGCGGGCGTGAGCGCGTACAGCGAGCGGTAGGGCTGCGGGCCCTCGAGCGGCACCATCGCGACGCCGGGGAGGCCCGCAGCGAGCAGCGCCGGCATCAGCGTCACCGCCAGCCCGGAGGCGACCAGCCCGCGGGCCGCCAGCACGTCGCGCGTCACGAACGCGATCCGGGGCTCGAACCCGGCGGCGACGCACGTGGTGTAGATCAGGTGGTCGCGCGACGGCGCGGTCCAGGTCTCGCCGGCGAGCTCGGCGATGCCCAGCGTGGCGCGAGCGGCCAGCGGGTGGTCGGTGGCGAACACGGCGAGCATCGCCTCGCGGCCCAGCTCGTGGCGCTCGGTGCCCTCGGGCCGGCGCGGCGGCAGCTCGGCGTCCTGGAAGCACATCGCGGCGTGCAGCGTGCCGGCGGCGACCATCGCCCCGAGCTCCTCGCTCGACGCCTCGCCGGCCTCGACCTGGACCTCGGGGAACCGCTCGCGCAGGCGGCTGATCGCCGCCGGGATCACCGTCGCGAGCGCACTCGGGAACGCGCCGATGCGCAGCGTCTCGCGCTCGTCGGCGGCGAGCTCGGCCACCTGCGCGTCGGCCTGGGCGAGCCGGTCGGCGACCGCGTCGGCGTGCGCGAGCAGCAGCGCTCCCGCCTCGGTCGGCGTCGGGCCGCCGGGCCCGCGCTCGAGCAGCCGCAGGCCGAGCTGGCGCTCGAGCGCGGCGACCTGCTGGGAGACCGCCGGCTGGGTCAGCGCCAGCGCCTCGCCCGCGCGCGAGAACGACCCCTGCCGGGCGACCTCGCGGAACGTCAGCAGCCGCCGGGGATCCATATCGCCGTGGCTTATAGCACCAGGGGATCCATCACGCACATGAATGGAGGTCAAGCGCTCAGCTCGCCGAGATCGCGCTCAGCGACCCGCTGACCGGTCTGCGCAACCATCGCGCGTTCCAGGAGGACCTGGCGCGCGGGCTCCAGCGCGTCGGGCGCAGCAACCAGCCGCTGTCGGAGCTCACGCTCCGTGGCACTTCTTGAACTTCTTGCCCGACCCGCACCAGCACGGGTCGTTGCGGCCGAGCTGCTCGTTCTCCTCGACGCGCCGCTGCTGGACGACCGGTGACGGCTCGCCGCCGGCGTCGACGCCGTAGCCCTCGGGCGCGTCGCCGCTGTAGGCGCTCGGCTGGTCGTCCATCGTGCCGCCGGAGTACTGGAGTGCCGCCGCGCCGCTGCCGCCGCCCTGCGCGGGCACGGCGTCGCCACCGCCGTTCTCGCCCTCGATCTGGACCTCGACGTTGTAGATCATCCGCGCGAAGTCCGACCAGATGGTGTTCATCAGGTCCTGGAAGAGCGTGAACGCCTCGTTCTTGTAGGCGACGATCGGCTCGATCTGGGCGAACCCGCGCAGGTGGATGCCCTCGCGCAGGTAATCCATGTCGTAGAGGTGCTCGCGCCAGCGCTGGTCGATGATCTGCAGCAGCAGGTAGCGCTCGAGCGCGCGCATGAGCTCGGAGCCGAGCTCCTCCTCGCGCTCGTCGTAGAGCTTGTGGGCGTCCTCGGTGAGCAGCCGCTTGAGCTCCTCGCGGTCGACGGTCTCCTTGTCGATCTCGTCGGGCCCGAAGTCGACCTCGAAGATCTGGTCGAGCTGCGCCCACATCGCGTCGAGGTCCCAGTCCTCGATGTAGTCGCCGGGCGTGTACTCGTCGACGAGGTTGCCGATCACGTCGGCGATCTGCTCGCGCGCGACCGGGCCCATGTCGCGGCCCTCCAGCACCTCGTCCCGGTACTGGTAGACGATCTCGCGCTGCTGGTTCATCACGTCGTCGTACTCGAGGACGCGCTTGCGGATAAGGAAGTTCTGCTCCTCGACCTTGCGTTGGGCGTTCTCGATCTGCTTCGAGAGCATCTTCGCCTCGATCGGCTCCTCCTCGCCCTCCTCGGTGGTGGGGCCGAGGCGGTCGAGGATGCGGTAGATCCGGTCGCCGGCGAACAGGCGCACGAGGTCGTCCTCGGCCGACAGGAAGAAGCGCGACTCGCCGGGGTCGCCCTGGCGGCCGGAGCGGCCGCGGAGCTGGTTGTCGATCCGGCGCGACTCGTGACGCTCGGTGCCGCAGATGAACAGGCCGCCGGCCTCGAGCACGAGTTCGCGCTGCTCCTCGACCCGGGCCTCGATCGAAGGCAGCACCTGCGCGAAGCGCTCGTCGAAGTCGGGGTCGCCCGGCCGCAGACCGAGCTTGGCGAGCTCGAGGCGCGTGAGGTGCTCGGCATTGCCGCCGAGCTTGATGTCGACGCCGCGGCCGGCCATGTTGGTGGCGATCGTGACCGCGCCGAGGCGGCCGGCCTCGGCGATGATCTCGCCCTCGCGCTCGGCGTACTCGGGCTTGGCGTTGAGCACCGTGTGCGCGATGCCGCGCTTCTTGAGCTGCTCGGAAAGCAGCTCGGAGACCTCGACGGAGATGGTGCCCACGAGCACGGGCTGGCCCTTGTCGTGGCGCTCCTCGATCTCGCGTGCGACGGCGGCCCACTTGCCGCCCTTGGTCTTGAAGATCTGGTCGTTGCGGTCGGCGCGGACCATCGGCTGGTTGGTCGGGATCTCGACGACCGGCAGCTTGTAGATCTTCATGAACTCGGTCGCCTCGGTGAGCGCCGTGCCCGTCATGCCCGCGAGCTTCTCGTACATGCGGAAGTAGTTCTGGAGCGTGATCGTCGCGAGCGTCTGGTTCTCCTCGCGCACGCGCACGGCCTCCTTGGCCTCGACCGCCTGGTGCAGGCCCTCCGACCAGCGGCGGCCGTCGAGGATGCGGCCGGTGAACTCGTCGATGATCTTGACCTCGCCGTCGACCACCGCGTAGTCGACGTCGCGCTTGTAGAGCGACTCGGCCTTCAGGGACTGGATCAGGTGGTTGACGAGCGGGCCGTTCTCGGCCTTGTAGAGGTGGTCGATGCCGAGGAACTTCTCGGCCTTGGCGACGCCGCGCTCGGTGACCGAGACGCTCTTGTGCTTCTCGTCGAACTCGTAGTCGAAGTCGGCGACGAAGTCCTTCTTGCTGCGCGGGTCCATGCCCTCCGGCTTCTTGCCGGGCTCGAGCATCGGCGCGAGCTTGGCGAAGCGCTCGTAGTAGTCGGCCGCCTGCTCGGGGGCGCCGGAGATGATCAGCGGCGTGCGCGCCTCGTCGATGAGGATGTTGTCGACCTCGTCGACGATCGCGAACGGGTGGGAGGTGAGCGGCTTGCCGTCGTCGTCGAAGCGGCCGCCGTGCTGGACCTTCTCCTCCAGGCTGGTGGCCATGTTGTCGCGCAGGTAGTCGAAGCCAAACTCAGAGTTCGTGCCGTAGGTGATGTCGGCGGCGTAGGCGGCGCGCTTCTCCTCGTAGGGCTGCATGTTCTGCAGCACGCCGACGGTCAGGCCGAGGCCTTCGTAGATCGGGCGCATCCAGTCGGCGTCGCGGCGGGCGAGGTAGTCGTTGACCGTGACCAGGTGCACGCCCTGGGCGGCGAGCGCGTTGAGGACGACCGCGAGCGTCGCCGTCAACGTCTTGCCCTCGCCGGTCCGCATCTCGGCGATCGCCCCGTCGTGCAGGACCATGCCGCCGATCATCTGGACGTCGAAGTGCCGCATGTTCATGCGGCGGCGGCTGACCTCCCGGACGAGCGCGAAGGTCTCGGGCAGGAGATCCTCCAGCGACTCGCCGTCGCGCGCGCGCTCACGCAGCCCGTCGAAGTTCTGGCGCAGCTCGTCGTCCTCGAGCAGCTCGAGCTCGGGCTCCCAGGCGTTGATCCGGTCGACGCGCTTGGCGTACTGCTTGAACTGCCTGGCCTCGCCCAGGCGCAGGGCACGATCGAGGATCGTCATGGATCAAGCGTAGCGGCTGGGTGGCCGCGTCCGGATGCGCTCAGATGGCCTGCGCGGCGCCGTTGTCGCTCCCTTCGACCGGCGGCGGCGACTGGCCCGCCAGTGCCCGCGACTCACGCCGCTTGCGCCGCTTGTCGCGGTGCCGTTTGACCTGCCGCGCGAGCTCGTCGGCGACGAGGTTGATCGAGTGCCTGCTGTCCTTGGACGCGTTCTTGGCGCGGAGCGTCACGCCTTTGAGGTAGAGCGTCGCCTCGGCCACCATCTGGTCGGGGTTCGCAGGGTTGCGCTCCTCCGAGAGCTCGACCTCCAGCGTCGCGAGATCGCTGACCTGCTTGTCCACCTTCTCAAACCGCCGCGCAACCAGCTCGCGCAGCTCGTCGGTGACCTGAAGGTTGCGTCCCTTGACCTCGATCCGCATGGGACTCCTCTCGGGAGTGGGCTCCGACCCCTCGGATGCTATCTGGCCCCTCAACCATTCGCTGCAGCGGCCGACATTGAGGAGTGTGAGTACAACCGTGCAGCGTCCCGAGGTCGCCGTCGTCCGCCATCCGATCGCGGACGGGCGCAACAACGTGGTCGGCTTCGAGCTGCGGTTCGGCGGCGCGCTGCTGCGGCGCGAGGGCCCGAAGGGCGAGCTGCTGGCGGCGGTCACCGCGTACGAGCGCGGCGAGTTCCCGACGGCCCAGCCGGCCGACGCGGGCGTGTCGCTCGCCGGCGCCTACCGGGCCGCGCTCGAGTGGGCGGACGAGGCCGGCCGGGCGATCGCCTGAGCCAGCAGCTCCCAGACGCCGTCGAACGCCTCGTCGATCCCCGGCTGCGCCCACTCCGCAGCGTGCTTCGGATCGTGGAAGCGCGCGGTCGCGTCGAACAGCGCGCGTGCGGTTCTCTCGTCGCCGACGAGCTCGCTGAGCTGGCCGATCAGGTGGTCGACGTGGCGCATGATGACGTCGCCTGATTCGTGCGCCAGCGCCACGTAGGTGGCGAACAGCTCGGGATCCTCGGCGGCCTTGGCGCGCTTCGTCGCGACCAGCGTGTCGAACCAGGTCTTCGGGTCGTCGATCTCCTCGAGGGGCGCCGACATGCTGTCGAGGAAGCGCTCCGCGACCGCCTCGCGGAGCGCCGCCTTGCTGGGGAAGTGGCGGTACACGCTCCCGTGGCTGACGTTCAGCGCGCGGGCGACGTCGACCACGTTCGCCTTGGCTGGGCCGTAGCGGCGGAGCACCTCCTCCGCCGCCTGCAGGATGTCCTCCCGGGTGAGCACTACTTCTCGCTGTCCAGCATCGCCATCTGCCGCGGGTCGTAGCGGTCGCCGGCCGCCCGGTCGGCGGGCACGGCGCGCTCGATCGTCGCGAGGTCCTCGGCGCTCAGGTCGAGCTCCAGCGCGCCGAGCGCCTCGCTCAGGCGATCGCGGCGGCGGGCGCCGATCAGCGGCACGATGTCCTCGCCGCGGCTCAGCACCCACGCGATCGCCGCCTGCGCGGCCGTGGCGCCCTTGCGCTCGGCGACCGCGCCGAGGTCGTCGGCGAGCTCGAGGTTGCGGTCCAGGTTCTCGCGGCTGAAGCGCGGCGAGCGGCTGCGGAAGTCGGTGCTCGTCGTCTCGCGGTCCCTGCTCCAATGGCCGCTGATCAGGCCCCGGCTGAGCACGCCGTACGCCGTGATGCCGATGCCGAGCTCGCGGGTCGTGGGCAGGATCTCGGCCTCGATGCCGCGGCTGATGAGGCTGTACTCGATCTGCAGGTCGGCCACGGGATGGACGGTGTGGGCGCGCCGGATCGTGTCGGCGCCCGCCTCGGACAGCCCGAGATGGCGGACATAGCCGGCGTCGATCATCTCCTTGATCGCCCCGACCGTCTCCTCGATCGGCACATTCGGGTCCAGGCGGGCAGGCCGGTAGATGTCGACGTGGTCGGTGTCGAGCCGCTTCAGGGTGTACGCGAGCGCGGTCTTGACCGCCGCGGGCCGGGCGTCATAGCCGAGCCATGCGCCCGCGGGGTCGCGCTGGGCGCCGAACTTGACGCTGATTCGGACGTCTTCGCGGTCGACGCCCCTGAGCGCGTCGCGGATCAGCAGCTCGTTGTGGCCCATGCCGTAGAAGTCGCCGGTGTCGAGGAGCGTGATGCCGGCGTCGAGCGCCGCCCGGATCGTCGCGACACTCTCGTCGCGGTCGGCCGGGCCGTACAGGTCGGACATGCCCATGCAGCCCAGCCCGATCGCGGAGACCACCGGTCCGGTCTCGCCTAGCTGTCGTGTGTTCATGCCGGCGAGCTTGGCACATGTGCTGACAGATTTCAATATCTGTCAGCCCGCGCCGGCTTGGCCCACGCCAGCACACTGGCCAACCCGGGCCGCCGCGGCGCCGTCCCGGCCGCCAGCTCCGCGCGCAGCCGCGCCAAGCCGGCCACCAGCTCCTCCGGGTGGTCGCGCTCCAGCCGCTCGAAGTAGCTCGTCTGGCGGTTCCAGGCCGGATCGACGATGTGCTCCGGGTGTGCCGCCAGCGCCGCGAGCGAGCCATCCTCGAGGTCGCGGAACACGACCTCGATCCGGCGGGCGCCCGGGAGCGGCGCGAGCAGCTCCCCGAGCGGCGGGTGGGACTCGACAATCCAGGCGCGCGTGCTGGGGAAGTAGTCCGAGAGCCAGAGGTCGGCGAGGTCCTCGCGTGTGAAGACCATGAGCGCCAGCCGGCCGCCGGGGCGCAGGATCCGGCGCGCCTCGCGCAGCGCCGCCGGCGGGTCCTCGACGTGGTGGAGCATCGAGACGAGCATCGCGGCGTCGAAGCTCTCGTCGGCGAACGGCAGCGAGCGGGCATCGGCCTCGATCGTCTCGAGCCCCTTCGCCGCGGCGCGCCCCAGCATCGCCGGCTCGCGGTCGACGACCACCGGGTCCCAGCCCTCCTCGCGCAGCGCGCGCGAGTAGTTGCCGGTCCCGCCGCCGATGTCGGCGAGCCGGTGCCCCGGCGCGCCCTCCAGCGCCTCGCGCAGCGGAGCCAGCACCGAAGGGCTCGCCGCGCGCGTCTCGTCGTATGTCTGGGCCTGGCGCGAGTAGTCCCGCAGCAGGCTCACTCCCGGCTGTACTTCCATCTCTCGAAGGTAACGGGCGCTACTGGATCCGTCCGGAAATTCGGCGGGTCGACTGGCGGAGTCCCGGCAGAGGCGGCCGGGGCCCGCCAGAACTCGTCGAATTTACGGACGGGTCCACTAGAGCGTCCGCGCGTACGTGACCGCAACCACCTCCTCGCAGCCGCCGGCGCGCAGCGCGCGGGCGCAGGCGTCGAGCGTCGCGCCCGTGGTGTGCACGTCGTCGATCAGAAGTGCGCGGCGCGGCGGCGGCGCGCGCAGCTCGATCGCCAGCCGGCCGCCCCGCCGCCGCTGCGCGCGCGTGGCCCCCACCTGCGGCGCCTGGCGATCACGCCGCCGGAGACACGCGCTGACCCCGATCCCCAACCGCGCCGCGAGACCCGCGGCGAGCTCGGCCGCCGGATCGAACCCGCGGCGCCGGTGGCGCGCGGCCTGCGGCGGCACCGGCACGAGCGCCACCGCGTGGTCGCGGATGTCGGCGGGCAGGTTGGCGGCGATATGCGCGGCCATGAGCGCCGCGACCGGCAGCGCCCCACGGAACTTCAGCGCACCGACGAGCTCGCGGGCGACGCCGTCGTAGGCGAGCGGGGCCCAGCAGCGCGCGAACGCCGCTCCCGCCGCCGGGCAGCCGCGGCGGTGCAGGGGCAGGCCGCAGCGGTGGCACACGCGCGCGGGCAGCCACGGCAGCGCGCGGGTGCAGCCGGAGCACAGCCGCACATCCGCCCGCGCGAGCGGCGCGCGACACGCCACGCACGCCGGCGGGACGACCACCGCGAGGAGCTCAGAAACGACGCGCGAGGCCACCCGGCGATCGTTTCGGGCCACCCGCAACGAAACAACGCGCAACCGTGACGATTCTGCGCCGCGGCCGCGACAACTCCGCACGGGGACCGCTCGCGGCGCCGACCCCGCGGCACGGGGGCGCGCGACGGGTGCGGGGGCGTCAGAATCGTCGGTCGTGCCTGTTGACACCTCGTGGACCTTCGCGCCGGTGGTGATCGCTTCGCTGCTGGCGTACGCGCTGGCCTACGGGTTGCGGTGGCGGACGGCGCGCCGGGAGGGCGGGCCGCGGGCGGCCGGGTGGGGCCGGGCGACGCTCTGGGGGACCGGGATCGCGCTGCTGTTCGTCGCGCTGATCAGCCCGATCGACCGCCTCGGCGAGCAGTTCGCAACGTTCCACATGGTCCAGCACCTGCTGATCGCCGACCTGGCGCCGGTCGCGCTCACGCTCGCGCTGACGAAGTGGATCCTCCGGCCGGCGACGCGGCGGATCCACAGGGTCGAGCAGGCGGCGGGGCCGTTCGGGCATCCCGCGTTCGGGGTCGTCGCGTACGTCGGCGCGATGTGGGCGTGGCACGTCCCCACCCTCTACGACGCCGCGCTCAAGCACCCGCTCGTGCACGTGCTCGAGCACCTGTCCTTCGCCGCCGCCGGGCTCCTGTACTGGTGGCACCTGCTCAGCCCCATCCGCAGCCGCATGCGCCTGGCCGGGATGGGGCCGATCCTCTACATGGCGTCGACGAAGCTGCTCGTCGGCTTCCTCGGGATCCTGCTCGCGTTCAGCCCCGAGCTGCTCTACGCCTACGACTGGTCGGGGACGAAGTGGGGGCTGACCCCGCTCGACGACCAGCACGTGGCCGGGCTCGTGATGGCGCTCGAGCAGTCGGTCGTAATGGGGATCGCGCTGACGTTCCTGTTCTTCCGCATGCTCGACGAGGCCAACACCGACGACCTGCGCCGCGAGCGCTACGACGCGGCGTAGGGCGGCTCGAGCCGCGCCAGCTCGCGCAGGTTCCGGAACGCCCGCACCGCCAGCGCGGCGATCATCGCCGCCGCCACGCCGAGCAGCGCGACGTCGAGCACCGACAGCCCGGCCACGACCGGCGCGACGCCCAGCGCCAGCGCGGTGTTGATCGCGATCAGGCCGACGCGCGCCTCGGTCGGCCCGAGGCGGCCGTAGCCGAGCGAGAACACGCCCAGCGCATGGGTCTCCAGGTACGTGTTGATCGAGAGCACCAGGTAGACGATCACGACCACCAGGCCGGTGGCGAGCAGCATGTACGGCGACAGGCCGAGGCCGACGCCGATCAGCGCCGTGGCGATCGCGTCGACGAGGTGGTCGAGGTAGTAGCCGTAGCGCGGCCGCTCGGACCTGCGCACCCGCGCCAGCGTCCCGTCCAGCGAGTCGCCGAGCCAGTGCACGACGAGCAGCCCGCTCGCCGCCCACAGCCAGGCCGGATCGCGGTTCGACAGCACGTACGCGACCGCGATCCCGACGGCGGCGAGCACGCCGAGCGCGGTCAGGTGGTCGGGCATCACCCACCGCGGCAGGCGGCGGCCGATCCACTCGAGCACCCGCGTCTCCGGGCGGGCGAGCAGAAAGGTCTTCTCACGGGGCGCGGCCATGTGCGTCATCTCCTTGCTGACCGGTGGTCGATAAGAGATACGCCCGACGGCGCGCCGGGTTACATCGTCAGCCCTCGAGGACGGCGCCGTCCTCGATCCGCCGCGGCCCGCGGACGGTCAGGGCCCCGCGCACCACGACGCCGGAGCCGAAGGTCACGTCCCCCTCGACGGCGAGCCGCTCGCACTCCACGAGCGACGGCGCGCCGCCCGGGAAGTGGGCGTCGAAGTCGCGCAGGAGCTTGTAGTGCTCGTCGTCGAGGTCGACCACCGGCGGCGTGCCGTCGCGCTCCGGCGCCAGCTCCACGCGCGCGTCGTCAAGCAGGACGTAGGCGTCCGAGCGCAGCGCCAACAGGTCCTCGGTCGTCTTGACCGGCGAGAAGCGCCGGCGCGGCACCGCGATCGGCCGGGCGCCGTCGAAGACGCCGATCGCCGCGCCCATCGCGGTCTCGAGCTGGAACACCTCGGGCGTCGACTTGTCACCGGGATCGACGGTCTTGCGGTTGACGATCAGCGGCAGGCCGAGCACGCCGTCCCGCTGCTCCATGACCTCGCGCAGCGCGCGCAGGTCGAGCCACAGGTTGTTCGTGTTCACGTAGCGGTGCCGCGTGATGTCCTGCAGCGCCTCGAGGTCCTCCTTGCGCGTCTGCGCGGTCTCGCGCAGCAGGTAGCCGCCGCCGGGGACGCGCGCGATGTGGCCGCCCTTGCGGTCGGCCTCCGTGCGGCGGGTGACCTCCATCGCGAAAGGGATCTCCTCGCGCGCGATCCAGCCGAGGATGCGCGAGTCGAGCACCGCGCCGAGGTTGTCGGAGTTCGAGACGAACGCGTAGCGGTAGCCGCGGTCGAGCAGCTCATCGAGCATGCCCGAGGTCAGCAGCGCCGTGTAGAGGTCGCCGTGGCCGGGCGGACACCACTCGAGCGACGGATCGTCCGGCCACTCGACCGGCGTCAGGTCGTCGACGAGCAGCTTCGGCTCCTTGTGCTGGACGAAGTCGAGCGGCACGTCGGACTCCATGTCGCCGAGCGCCGCGAGCGCGTCGTCGTGCGTGTAGAAGGAGTTCATGAGCACGAGCGGGAGCCGCGCGCCGGAGCGCTTGCGCAGCTCGGTCACCTGGCGCGCGATCACGTCCAGGAACGTCAGCCCGTCCTTGGCCTCGACCAGCGACTTGGCGCGGGTCATGCCCATGCTCGTGCCGAGCCCGCCGTTGAGCTTGAGCACGATCGCCTCGTCGAGCGGAGCGTCCGCGTCGGGCAGGTCGTCGAGCTGCTGGACGTCGGTGACCGGCTCGATCTCGTCCTCCGGGATCATCCCGGTCGCGCCCTCGGCGAGCTGCTCGTAGTAGTGCCGGAACGTCTCGATCGCCGCGTCGGGGATCCCCTCGCGGCGCATCTTCTCCACGCTCGCCTGCAGACCGTCCATCGCGGTCACCCTACCCAGCCGCGGCGGTAGCGCTCCTGCTCCTCGCTCAGCGTGTCGATCTGGACGCCGAGCGACGCCAGCTTGAGCGTCGCCACCTCGCGGTCGACCTCCTCGGGCACGGCGTGCACGCCGGGCTCGAGGTCGCCGCCGCGGCGCGCGAGGTCCTCGGCGGTCAGCGCCTGGAGCGCGAACGAGATGTCCATCACCGCGGCCGGATGGCCCTCGGCCGCGGCGAGGTTGACCACGCGCCCGCCGGCCAGCAGGTTCAGGCGCCGGCCGCCGAGCGTGTACTGCTCGACGAGCGGGCGGACCTCGCGCGCGGCGTCCGCCTCGGCAGCGAGGCCGGCGACGTCGATCTCGACGTCGAAGTGACCTGCATTGGCGAGCACGGCGCCGTCCTTCATGCGCGCGAAGTGGTCGGAGCGCAGCACGCCGCGGCCGCCGGTGACGGTGACGAAGACGTCGCCGCGCTCGGCGGCGGCGAGTGCCGGGAGCACCTCGAAGCCGTCCATCCGCGCCTCCAGCGCGCGCAGCGGGTCGACCTCGCAGACGATCACCGACGCGCCGAGCCCGTCGGCCCGCAGCGCGATCCCCTTGCCGGTCCAGCCGTAGCCGAGCACGACCAGGGTGTGCCCCGCGAGCAGCAGGTTGGTGGTGCGCAGGATGCCGTCGAGCGCCGACTGGCCGGTGCCGAAGCGGTCGTTGAAGCGCTCGGTCATCGCCTCGTTGACCGCGATCACCGGGCACGCCAGCTTGCCCTCGGCGTGGAGGGCGCGCAGCCGCACGAGCCCGGTCGTCGTCTCCTCGGTGCCGCCGAGCATGCCCTCGAGCAGGTCGGGCCGCGCGAGGTGGATGGCGGCGAGCAGGTCGGCCCCGTCGTCGAGCGTGATCCGCGGCCCGCGCGCGACGACGGCGGCGACGCGGGCGGCCCACGCCTCGGCGTCGTCGCCGCGCACCGCGTGCACCTCGCCGCCGCCGGCTGCGAGCGCAGCCGCGACGTCGTCCTGCGTCGCGAACGGGTTGGAGGCGCAGAGCGCGACGTCGGCGCCACCGGCCGCGAGCGTGCGGACGAGGTTCGCGGTCTCGGACGTCACGTGCAGGCAGGCGCCGACGACGATCCCGTCGAGCGGGCGCTCCTGCGCGAACCGCTCGCGGATCGAGCGGAGCACGGGCATCTGCCCGTCGGCCCACTCGATGCGGGCCTCGCCCGCGTCAGCCAGCGTGGTGTCAGCGACGTCCGAGGCCATCGGCGAACGCCGCCGCCAGGCGGTCGATGTCTTCCTCCGTGGTCGACCAGTTCGACACCGACACGCGCGCGGCCGCCTGCCCGTGCCAGACCGTGCCGCCCAGCCACGCCTCGCCGCTGCGCTGCACGGCCTCGATCACGCCTTGGGTCGTGGCGTCGTCGTCGCCGAAGCGGACGAGCACCTGGTTGAGGACGACGTCGTTGAGCACCTGCGCGCCGTCGAGCTCCTCCATCGCGGCGGCGAGCCGGCGCGCGAGGGCGCAGCAGCGCTCGACCAGCTCGGCGATGCCGTTGCGGCCGAGTTGGCGCAAGGCGGCATAGATCGGGATCGCCCGTGCGCGGCGCGACGCCTCGGGCACATAGTCGATCGGCTCGCGGCCCGCCTCGTCGGGGAGGTAGCTGGCGCGCATGCTCATCGCGGCGCGCACCGGTGCCCGGTCGGCCACGATCGACAGCGCGCCGTCGTAGGGGACGTTGAGCCATTTGTGCGCGTCGACGGCCCAGGAGTGGGCCAGCTCGGCGCCGGCGGTGAGGTGGCGCTGCGCCGGGCTGGCGGCGGCCCACAGGCCGAACGCGCCGTCCACGTGCAGCCACGCGCCGTGCTCGCGGGTCTTGGCCGCGATCTCGGCCAGCGGGTCGAACGCGCCCGACGCCACCTCGCCGGCCTGCGCGCACACGATCGTCGGGCCGTCTGAGAGATCGAGCGCGTCGGCGCGCATGGCGCCCTGGTCGTTGGTCGGCACGCGGATCGCCCGGTCGGCGCCCAGCCCGACGTAGCGCAACGCGCTCAGCAGCGATGCGTGGACGTGCTCGCCGACGAAGACGCGGATCTCAGGGGCCCCGGACAGCCCGTTCGCCTCGACGTCCCAGCCGACGCGCTCGAGGACTGCATGCCGGGCGGCGGCGAGGCCGGTGAAGTTCGCGGTCGTCGCGCCGGTCGTGATGCCGACCGCGGCGTCGAGCGGCAGTCCCAGCGCCTCCAGGACCCAGCGCTCGACGACCGCCTCGATCGCCGCCGCGGCGGGCGAGCTGACGCGGCTGAACGAGTTCTGGTCCCAGGCTGACGTGAGCCAGTCGGCGGCCAGCGCGGCCGGCAGCGCGCCGCCGGTGACGAAGCCGAAGTAGCGCGGGCCGGGGCTCGCGACGGTGGCCGGGCCGGCGACCGCGGCGAGCCGCTCGATCACGGCGACGGGATCCTCCCCGTCGGCGGGCAGCGGCTCGTCGAGCGCCGCGAGCGTGTCCTCGTAGGACGTGCCGGCGCCGACGTGCCGCGTCGCGAGCCCGGCGAGGTGCTCCTCGGCCAGCTCGGCGACGCGGCGCAGCGGGTTAGCCCCTGCGGGCATCCGGCCCGCAGATCCGACGGAGTGTTCGCCCTCCGGGCTCACGAGACCGGGCTTGCCCTATCGCGCCTGCAGCGCGTCCATGCCGACCGCGGCGGCCAGCACGAGGCGGCGGTCGAACTTCCGCCCCGGGTCGCCGGAGAAGTCGATGTCGTAGATGTCGCGGAACGTGCCGAACCGCCGCGTGTTGCGGCCCAGGACTTCACCGTCGTGCGTGAAGTCGAAGTGGTACGGGATCGGCAGCCAGTCGGCGAAGTCGCCGACGTACGGGACGAGCCCGACGAGCCGGCGGAACAGTGCGACGACCAGGTTGCTCTCGGTGGCGCGCACCGTCACGGCGGGTGACGAGATCTCGTAGGTCGATCGGATCAGGCTCGTGCCGAAGACCTTCTTGATCTCGCCGATCTTGTTGCCGTCCGCGCCCGTGATGTCGTACGTGGCGCGCGGGTCGAACCGCTGGCGGGCCTTGATCCGCAGCAGCTCCGTCGTCTTGGACTGATCCGTGTAGAACCGGATGTCCTCCTTGAACTTGAACCGCGCCTGCTCGACGAAGCAGAACGGCTCCTCGCCCTCCGCGAGCGCGAACTCGTAGTGGTTGATGACCATCTTGATGTGCTGGCGGAGGACGAAGGTGTCGTGCTGGTTGGGGTCGACGACGGTCATCTAGTAGCGGTAGTGGTCGGGCTTGTACGGGCCCTCGACCGGCACGTCGATGTAGGCCGCCTGCTGCGGCGTGAGCTGGGTGAGCTTGACGCCGAGCGCGCCGAGGTGCAGGCGCGCGACCTTCTCGTCGAGCTGCTTCGGGAGGACGTAGACGCGCTTCTCGTACTCGTCGTTGCGCGAGAACAGCTCGATCTGGGCGATCGTCTGGTTGGTGAACGAGTTCGACATCACGAAGCTCGGGTGGCCGGTGGCGTTGCCGAGGTTCAGCAGCCGGCCCTCGGAGAGCACGATCACCGAGTGGCCGTCCGGGAAGACCCACTCGTCGACCTGCGGCTTGATGTTCACACGCTCGACGCCCGGGAACTTCGCGAGGCCGGCCATGTCGATCTCGTTGTCGAAGTGGCCGATGTTGCCGACGATCGCCTGGTGCTTCATCCGGCTCATGTCCGCGGCCGTGATGATGTCCTTGTTACCGGTCGCGGTGATGAAGATGTCGCCGGTCTCGACGACGTCCTCGAGCGTCTGGACCTGGTAGCCCTCCATTGCCGCCTGCAGCGCGCAGATCGGGTCGATCTCGGTGACGATCACGCGCGCGCCCTGGCCGCGCAGCGACTCCGCGCAGCCCTTGCCGACGTCGCCGTAGCCGCAGATCACCGCCGTCTTGCCGGCGATCATCACGTCGGTGCCGCGGTTGATGCCGTCGATCAGGCTGTGGCGGCAGCCGTAGAGGTTGTCGAACTTGGACTTGGTGACCGAGTCGTTGACGTTGATGGCCGGGAACAGCAGCTCGCCCTGCTCGGCGAGCTGGTAGAGCCGGTGCACGCCGGTCGTCGTCTCCTCGGTGACGCCCTTGATGTTCGCCGCCGCGCGCGTGAAACGCTGCGAGTCCTCGGCGAGCGAGCGCTGCAGCGTCTCGAGGATGATGCGCAGCTCGTCGTTGTCGGCGGTCGCCGGATCCGGCACCGCGCCGGCCTTCTCGTACTCGACGCCCTTGTGGACGAGCAGCGTGGCGTCGCCGCCGTCGTCGAGGATCATGTTCGGGCCGTTGCCGTCCGGCCAGGTAAGCGCCTGCTCGGTGCACCACCAGTACTCCTCGAGCGTCTCGCCCTTCCAGGCGAAGACCGGGATGCCGGCCTCGGCGATCGCGGCGGCCGCGTGGTCCTGGGTGCTGAAGATGTTGCACGAGCACCAGCGGATCTCGGCGCCGAGAGCGGTGAGCGTCTCGATCAGCACCGCGGTCTGGATCGTCATGTGCAGCGAGCCCGTGATCCGCGCGCCCTGGAGCGGCTGGGCCTCGGCGAACTCGCGCCGCGTGGCCATCAGGCCGGGCATCTCGTGCTCGGCGAGCTGGATCTCCTTGCGACCGTAGGCCGCCAGCGAGATGTCGGCGACCTTGTAGTCGGTCGTCAGGTCGGTGCTGGCCATGTGGGCGTTCACTCCGTCGTCGTCGTGAGGGGGGTCGAAGTCAGGGCCGCGGCGGCGAGGAGCCGCTGGTGCTTCTCCTGCTCCCAGCGCATCCAGTCCGCGACCGGCACGTCGTCGGGACGCTCCGCCTTGGCCTCGAGCCAGCTGTTGGTGGCGTGCCGCAGCTCGGGGTCGCGCCGCAGGCGGGAGGCGAAGGCGATGTCGGACAGGCCGATGTCGTGGTCGGCGAGCAGCTCGCGCAGCGTGCGCAGGCGCTGCAGCTCGGCGGGCCCGTAGAGGCGATAGCCGGACGCCGACCGGGCCGGCTCCACCAGCCCGACGCGCTCGACGTAGCGGAGCATTCGCGGCGACCAGCCGGTGGTCTCCGCCGCCTCGTGGATCGTCAGTGCGTCCATCGGCCAGTGAGTGTACCGCAACCCTGACACGGTTGTGTCAAGGTTTCGGTCCCCGCCGGCGACACGAGCACGTAGGGTTGTCAGACTCACTCCGATGACCACGGCCGTGGCCCACCATCCCGTGCTCGACGTGCTGCACGAGCGCCTGCGCAGCCGCTGCGAGCCCGGCGCGCGGACCGACCCGCACAAGGTCGCCGTCGTGCTCGAGGGCGGTGGGATGCGCGGCGTGGTGTCGGCCGGGATGACCGCCGCGCTCGAGCGGCTCGGGCTGACGCGCTGCTTCGACCTCGTCGTCGGCTCGTCGGCGGGCGCGCTGAACGCCGCGGCGCTGCTCGCCGGCGTGGCGCGGCCGGCCGCGGCGATGTACCACACCGTGCTCGCGAGCCGGGAGTTCGTCAACCCGGTGCGGCTGCTGTTCGGGCGCCCGGCGCTCGACGTGCGGTTCGTGCTCGCGCACGCCGGCGAGGAGCTCGACGCCGAGCGGCACGAGCGGACGATCGCCAGCCCGATCCCGCTGCACTGCGTGGCGCTCGACGTCGACAGCGCCCGGTCGGTCGAGTTCAGCGGCATGCGCACCAAAGACGAGCTGTGGAACGTGCTGCTCGCGACGACGCGGATGCCGTGGATCGGCGGGCCGCCGGTGGCGATCGACGGGCGCCGTTACATCGACGGCGCGCTGAACTGCCCGATCCCCATCGGCAACGCGATCGAGGCCGGGGCGACCCACGTCCTCGTGCTCCAGACCCGGCCGTACGGCGTGCCGCGCTCGGCCGGCGGGCGCGTCGGCGAGGCGCTGATCGCCCGCCACCTGCGGCGGCTCAACCCCGCGCTGGTTCTGCTCTGGCACGCGCGGATCGAGGCGTACGAGGCGCTCGTCGAGCGGATCGCGCGCCAGTCGGAGTCGCCGAACGGCGACGGGCCGTACGTCCTCGGCCTGCGACCGCCTGCGGGCACCCCGGTCGTGACGCAGCTCGAGCGCCGCCCCGAGGTGCTCGCCCGCGCGGCCGCCGACGCGGAGCGGCTGGTCGAGCAGACGCTCGGCGGATGAGCGAGATCGGCCTCGGCCTGGCCGCGCTCGGCCGCCCCGCGTACATCAACCTCGGCCACGCGGACGACCTCGGCGCCGACCGCAGCCCTGACGCCCTGCGCGACCGCACGCACGCGGTGCTCGACCACGCCTACGCGGCCGGCGTCCGCTACTTCGACGCGGCGCGCTCGTACGGGCGGGCCGAGGAGTTCCTCGGCGGCTGGCTGCGCGCCCGCGATCCCGCGGGTGTCTTCGTCGCCTCCAAGTGGGGCTACACGTACACGGCGAACTGGCGCATCGACGCTGAGGACCACGAGGTCAAGGACCTCAGCGCGGCGACGCTGCGCCGCCAGCTCGCCGAGACGCGCGAGCACCTCGGCTCGTGGCTGCGGCTCTACCAGATCCACTCGGCGACGGTCGAGAGCGGCGTGCTCGCGGACGACGAGGTGCTCGGGGAGCTCGCCGCGCTGCGCGATTCCGGCGTGCAGATCGGCCTCACCGCCACCGGCGCGCGTCAGGCCGACACGATCGACGCCGCGGTCGCGACCGGCGCGTTCGACGCCGTGCAGGCGACCTGGAACCTGCACGAGCGCACGGCCGGCGACGCGCTCGCCCGCGCGCACGCCGCCGGGATGCGGGTGATCGTCAAGGAGGCGGTCGCCAACGGCCGGCTCACCGGCCGCGCGGCGCCGCCCGCGCTGGTCGCCGCGGCGCGCGAGCGCAGCGTCGGGCCCGACGCGGTCGCGATCGCCGCGGCGCTCGCGCAGCCGTGGTCGGACGTCGTGCTCAGCGGAGCGTCGACCGAGGCGATGCTCGACAGCAACCTCGCCGCGCTGAGTCTCGACGTCGACCCGGACCTGCTGCTCGAGCTGGCCGAACCGGCGGACGCGTACTGGGCGACGCGGTCCGAGCTCAGCTGGAACTAGACGTCACTCGCTGGTGGGGCTCTCCTCGACGCCCTCCGAGAACCGCCGCTCGACGGCCTTGTCGGGGGTGTCCGGGAGCTCCTCCTGGCCCTCGCTGAAGCGGCCCTTGTACTCGAGTTCGGACTCGGGGCCCTGGCGGACGCCGCGGGCGAAGTCGGGCTCGAGCTCCTCCTCCGGAGAGTCGGGCTTGTGGTCGGCACCCTCCTCGAAGCCGGACTGGATCTGCTCGGGCTGCGCAGGGTGCTCGTGCGGGGGGATTCGTTCTTTGTCGGCCATACCTCACGGGCTACCCGGTCACCGCCCGGGCCACGCGGGGAGCGGGCGCTTGACGAGCCCCTCCGCGAGCGCCCATTCCACGGTGCGCGCGAACGTGTCGCGCACCGGCGTGTACTCGAACCCGAGCTCCCGCGCGGCGCGCGAGCCGTCGTAGCGGTGGCCGTGCAGCAGGGTGCGCACCATCGCGCGGCAGAACGGCGGGTGCTTGCGCGCGAGCTTGAAGCCGGTCTCGGCCACCGCGGCGACGCCGGAGGCGACAGCGGGCGGCAGGAAGCGCGGGCTCTCGCGCACGCCGGTCATGCCCGCGACGATCTCGAGTGCCTCGGCCGACGTCAGCGTCGCGCCGTTGAGCACATACCGTTCGCCGGGCACACCGCGCTCAGCGGCCAGGAGATGGCCGCGGACGCAGTCGCGGATGTCGACGATGCTGATGTTCGTGTGCACGAACGCGCGCAGGCGGCCGTTGAGGTAGGCGATCATGATCCGCCCGGTCCCGCCCGCGCGGCCGGGGCCCTGCACCGACGAGGGGTTGACCGCGACCACCTGCACGCCGGCCGGTCCCGCGGCGGCGAGCGCGGCCACCTCGCCCTCGTGCTTGGAGCGCTCGTAGACCGACATGTACCAGCCGCGGTGCGGCGACGCCTCGCTGCCGACCGTCCCGCGCTCCTCCCCCAGCGACGCGGCCGACGAGGTGAGCACCAGCCGCTCGATCCCCGCGCGGCCGGCGGCGCGCACCGCCGCCTCGGCGCCGCGGACGTTGACGTGGATCATCTCCACCGGGTCCTCGGGGCACATCGTGTTGATGCCGGCGGCGTGGTAGACGATGTCGCAGCCGCGCATGCCGGCCACGAGCGCCTCCTCGTCGAGCGTGTGCCCGCGGGCCACGGTCGCGCCCCGCTCCGACAGCTTCGCCGCCGCGTCGTCCGACCGCGCCAGCGCGACCACCTCGTCCCCGCGCTCGCGCAGCCCTGCGAGCAGCCCGCCGCCGAGGAACCCGCTCCCGCCCGTGACGAACGCGCGCACTAGTCAGCTAGCGCTCCGACAGCGCGTCCGCGAAGCGGCTGAAGTAGTCGACCGCCGAGGCGACGGTGATCGCCGCCGCGATCAGCATTACCCACTCGTCGAGGAACGCGCCGCCGATCTCGTCGCCGGGCCGGAGGATCGCCAGCAGGATCGCCAGGAACTGGACGGCGGTCTTGAGCCGCCCCAGCATCGAGGCCTGCATGACCGTGCCGCCGGCCGCGATCGCGCCGCGCAGGCCGAGCACCATCAGCTCGCGGCCGATGATGATCACCGCCACCCACGGCGACGCCCGCTCGACCGCCACGAGCGCGATCAACACGCCGGTGACGAGCAGCTTGTCGGCCGTCGTGTCCAGGAACGAGCCGAGCTTGGTCGTGACCTCCCAGCGGCGCGCGAGGTAGCCGTCGATCCAGTCGGTCGCCGCCGCGACGGCGAACAGCACCGCCGTCAGCCCGCGGTCGACGTCCTCCATCAGCATCGCCATGATCACGGGCGTCAGGAGGATGCGCAGCGACGTGCTGGCCGCGAGGAACCGCGCAGAGCGGATACTGCTCATGCTCGCAACTCCCCCCACAAGTGTGAGCGACTCTAGCGGTCCAGGGCGCGCGCGGCGGCATCCCGCGCCTCGGCCAGCGTGACCGCTCGGAGGGCGTCCTTGACCGCCGGGATGCGGCTTGCGGCCATGCTCAACTCCTTCACGCCGAGGCCCGCGAGCACGACGGCCGCCTCCGGGTCGCCCGCCAGCTCGCCGCACACGCCGACCCAGCGGCCGTGAGCGGCGGCCGCCCTGGCCGTCTCGGCGATCAGGCGCAGCACCGGCGGCCGCGGGCCGTCGAGCAGGCCGGCGAGGCGCTCGTTGCCGCGCTCGGCGGCCATCGTGTACTGCGTCAGGTCGTTGGTGCCGACCGAGAAGAAGTCGACCTCGGCGGCGAAGGCGTCGGCCTGCAGCGCCACGGCCGGGACCTCGACCATCACGCCGACCTCGATCGGCGGCACGCCCAGCGCCGCGCGCTCGGCCTCGAGCAGCGCGCGGGCGGCGCGGTACTCGTCGAGCGTCGCGACCATCGGGAACATGACCTTGAGCGGGTGGCGCGCAGCGACCGCGAGGATCGCCCGCAGCTGGGCGCGCAGCAGCTCTTCGTTGGCGAGCCCGAGGCGGATGCCGCGGACGCCGAGGAACGGGTTGTCCTCCGGCGGCTGGCGCAGGAACGGCAGCGGCTTGTCGGCGCCGGCGTCGAGCGTGCGGACGACCACCGGACGGCCGCCGAGTGCCGCCGCGATCTCCTCGTAGACGCCGCGCTGCTCGGCCTCGGACGGCGCGTCGTCGCGATCGAGGAACAGGAACTCCGTGCGCAGCAGGCCGACGCCGTCGGCCCCCTGCTCGACGGCGGCGGCCGCCTCGGCGACCGAGCCGAGGTTCGCGGCGACCTCGAGCGTCTCGCCGTCGCGCGTGCGGGCGGGCTCGCGGGCGCGCTCGCGCGCACGGTCGGCCCGCTCCTGCGCCTCGGCGCGCGCCCGCCCGCGCTCGGCCAGCTCCTCAGCCGGCGGGTCGACCGCGACGGTGCCCGCGTCACCGTCCACCACCAGCACCGTGCCCTCGGGCACCGCCAGGATCGCGTCGCCGAGACCGACGACCGCCGGGATCCCGAGCGCGCGGGCGAGGATCGCGGCGTGCGAGGTCGCCCCGCCTCGCGCCAGCGCCAACCCATGGACAAGCTCGCGGTCGAGCGCGGCCGCGTCGCCGGGCGTGATGTCGCGGGCGACCAGCACGCCCTCGGCGGTGATCGCCGCCGCCGGTGCCGCGCCGGTGAGGTGGCGCAGCACGCGGCCGCCGACGTCCTCGACGTCGACGGCCCGCTCCTGCAGGTACGGGTCGTCGAGCGCGCGATAGCCGTCGGCCGTCGCCCGCGCCGCGTCGGCCCACGCCGCCGCCGCGCTCGCCCCGCCGTCGATCGCCTCCTTGGCCGGCCCGAGCAGCGCCGCGTCGTCGAGCAGCAGCAGGTGCGCGTCGAAGATCGCCGCCTGCTCGCGGCCGGCCTGTCGTGCGACCTGCTCGCGCGCCGCCACCACATCGCCCCGCGCCGCCTCCCGCGCCGCCTCGAGCCGCCCCCACTCAGCAGCCGCGTCAGAGGGGACAGTCCCCTTTAGGCCCGCTTCGTCCAGCGCCGAGATAAGGGGGACTGTCCCCTTGAGGCGGGCGGGGGCGATCGCGATGCCGGACGACGCCGGCACGCCTCGCAGCGTGCCTTCGGGCGCGGTGGCCGGCGCGGGCGCCGTCGGCGTCGTCGGTGCGTCGCCGTTCTCGTCGCCGAAGTTGTCGGCGGCCAGCTCGCGCAGGGCGGCGAGGGCGGCGTCGGCCTGCGGGCCCGCGGCCTGGACCACGATCGCGTGGCCCTGGCGCACGCCGAGCGTGATCAGGGCGGACAGGCTGCGGGCGTCGGCCGGGCCGCGGCCGGTGGTCTCGTCGGCCACGGTGACGGCCGCGTCGAAGCGCGCGGCGGTCTCGACGAAGCGCGCCGCCGGACGGGCGTGCAGGCCGAGTCGGTTCGGCACTTCGAGCCGCAGCTCGGAGCCACCGGAGGCGTCGACCGTCGTCGCCGGCGCCGCCTCCTCCACGCCGAGCTGCGCCGCCTTCATCCCCAGCGCGGCGCGCGCCTCGGTCGCCACCTCCGCCAGCGACGCGCCGGTGCGCGCGCGGGCCGCCGCCGCGACCGCGCCCTCCACGATCGGCGCCTCGCACAGCAGCACCTCGGTGCCCTCGACCATCTCGACCGCCATCTCGGCGCTCATCACCGCGCTGCCGAGGTCCATCAGCACGAGCACGCCGTCGTCCGACGCGGCCCGCTCGATCGCCGCCAGTACGAGCTGCATGTCGGTCCCGATCTCGCCGGGCGGGTCGGCCATCCCGCCGGCCGGCTCGATCGCCACGTCCTCGCCGCCCATCTGGCGCGCGAGCTCGACCACGCCCGCGGCCAGCGTCGCGCTGTGGGAGACGATGACGAGGCCGACCACTCAGTGGTTCCGATCGTGGGTCCGCGCGCCGATCAGGCGGCCGCCGGCGCCGACTGGCAAGGACGCAGGAGCCGGGCATGCTGGTTGCATGTCCGGACTCCGAGGACGCCGCCAGGCGGTGATCGGCGGTCGTCTGGCGGTGTGCGGATCCACGGTCGGGGCCACTAAAGACCCGCGGCCCTGTGCAGGATCTCGATCGGATGCACCGTCTTCACGCCGGTCGCCGCCTCGATGTGCCAGCGGCAGGTCTCCGAGTCGCACACCGCGAGATCGGGCCTCGCGTCGCCGATCTGGTCGAACAGCCGCCGCCCGGCGTCCATCGCGATCCCGTACTTCTCTTGCTTGAGGCCGTACGTGCCGGCGACGCCGCAGCACACTGCGTCGTTCTCGACGACCCGCAGCTCGGGCACGAGCGCCATCAGGTCGAGCGCCGGCTTGCCGATCCCGTGGCCCTGCTGCTGGCACGGCGCGTGGTAGGTGACCGTGATCGGCAGCGGCTGGAAGTCCGTCCGCAGCTCATCGCGGTCGTGCAGCATCAGCAGGTACTCGCAGATGTCGTAGATCCCGTCGCTGACGGCGCGCAGGTCGGCGTCGCTATCGAGCTCGAGGATCTCGCGCGCCTCGCGCTTGAGCATCAACGTGCACGACGTCGACGTGCCGACGATGTCGACCCCGGCGCGGGCCGACGGCGCCAGGACCTTCGCCATCCGCCGCGTGTACTTGCGCGCGAGGTCGAACATCCCGTTCGACTGCGCGGGCAGGCCGCAGCACAGCTGGCCGCGAGGCACGTCGACCTGGCAACCGGTCCACTCGAGCAGGCGCACGGTCATCTCGCCCGTGTGCGGCTCGGACCAGTTGGCGCCGCAGCCGTGGAAGTAGGCCACGCGCCGGGCGCCCGCCGGCGAGGCGTGCTTGCGCGCCCAGCGCTGGAACGTGCGGCCGGGGTAGGACGGCAGCGCGGCGCGGCGGTCGAGCCCGACGAGCCGCTCGCCGAGCGTGCGCAGCGCCGCGTTGCGCAGCGTGAAGTTGACCAGCGGCGCGACCGGCGTCGACAGCCGCCCGATCACGTCCGGCCGCGCCAGCAGCCGGTCGCGGAGCTTGAAGCCGGTCCGCTCGCGCATCTTGGCCCGCGCCTGCGTATTGATCTCGGCGATGTGCACGCCCTGCGGGCAGACCTGCGTGCACACGCCGCAGCCCGAGCAGTAGTCGAGCGACTGGTCCGCCGACGTCTCGTCCCAGACGCGGAAGCGCTCGGCCTGCGGCCCCACGTACTTCGGGCCCGGGAACAGCGGCGTCACGTTGGAGACCGGGCAGTACGTCTCGCAGATCGTGCACTTGACGCAGTGGTCGAGCGAGCCCCGCATGAGGTCGCCGAGGACGTCGTGCTCGGCGGCCGCCACTACGCCTCCGCCTTCGCCGGCTCGGACGGTACCGCCGCGCCGAGGATCAGCTCCGCCGCGCGATGGCCGGTCGCGAGGCTGATCCCGTCGCCCGACTTCTCGCGCCACGGCTGCGCGCCCGCCAGCGTCGCGCCCGCGACGAGCACGTTCTCGTGGCCCTCCGGGCGCAGCGACCCGTCGACCGCGACGCCGGCCTGCGCCATCGGCTGGTCGTCGAAGTAGTCGGGCCGGAACCGCTCGCCCTCCGGGACGCCGCTCACCCGGAGGCCGAGCGCGACCTCGCGCGCGCGCCAGTGCGAGTCGAGCTCGATGCCGCCGGACGCGAAGCCGCCGGTGGCGAGCACGACCCAGTCGCAGCGGTGCGCGACGTCGCGCAGGCCGACCCGCGCGTGGACGGCGGAGACGCGGCCGCCCGAGCGCTCGACGCCGTCGACGACCGCGTTGAGGATCACGCGGCCGCCCGCCCGCCGCAGCCGCTCGCGCAGGACCGCGTGCACGCGCATGCCCGGCACCGACGGCGGCAGCGTCGGCACCTCGAACACCGGCCGCGCGAGCCGCTCGCGCAGCTCGCCCCACGCCGCCGGGGCGTCGGCGATGCCGAGCACGGCCGGGAACGCCACGCGCTCGTCGGCGCCCAGCCGGGCGACGAGCTGCGCCGCCACCTCGGCGCGGAAGCCCGCGTCGTCGAACGCGCGCGCGAAGCCGAGCGAGTTGACGTCGGCGCGGCCCTCCGGCGCGAGGTCGAGCTCGACCGCGCGCGCGCCGATCCCCCCGCGCCTCAGGTTGTCGGCCAGCAGTGGCGCGTGGAAGTCCTTGAGCCGTGTGAAGCCCACCACGAGCACCTCGTCGCCGCCGTCGCCGGCGGCCATCGTCTCCGGCACGACCGCGGCGGGCTTGCGCGCCCCGACCGCGGTCGGCAGCAGCAGGTTGCGCTCGAGCGAGCCGGTGTAGGGGTAGCGCTCGCGCAGCGCGTCGGAGAACCAGGCGATCGCCGCCGCCACCCCGTCGCGCCCGACGGCGGCGTACGGATGGTCGTCGCCCAGCCGCGGCAGCGCCTCACCGGGGTTCTCGACCCGCTCGGGCGCGTAGCCGAGCACGTCGATCGTGCACGGGCTCAGGTGCGTCGCGCCGACGCCCTTGGCGAGCACGAGCACGCGCGCGCCGCCCTCGGCGAGCCGCGTCGCCGCGGTCAGCCCCGCGAGCCCCGTCCCGACGACGACGGCGTCATAGGAGCTCATGCCGGCACGTGCTCCACGTCGAGCAGGCCTTGGAAGATCCAGTCGTCCAGCCGCGCCTGGCGCAGCTGGTCGCCGTAGAGGATCGGCCACATGCCCTTCCAGCGCTCCTGCAGGAAGCCGCGCAGCGACTCGGTGGCCTCCTCGCCGGTCAGCCGGTCCACGCCGTGCAGGATGCCGGTGGCGCGGTAGATGCAGAAGCCGCCCTGGCACGGGCCCATGCCGAGCCGCAGCGACCGCCGGACGTCGTCGAGGTTCGTCGTGCCGCGCCGGCGCATCGTCTCCTCGAGCTTGCGACGGCCGATCAGCTCGCACTCGCAGATGAGCTGCTCGTCCTGCAGCGACGCCTCGCGGCGGCGCAGCCGCGAGCCGAGGCTGTAGAGCTGCCCGTCGTCGTTGTCGGGCGGGTGCTCGGTCGCGGTGCGGCACGGCCGCTCCTCGCCGAGCTGGCGGCACATCGCGTCGACGATGTCCTGCGCCATCAGCCGCAGCGTCGTCAGCTTGCCGCCGGACATCGTCAGGAAGCGGCCGACGCCGTCGCGCTCGACGTGGTCGACCACCGCGTGCGTGCGGCTGACGTCGCGCGTGTCGGCGGCCGCCGGGCCGGCCTTCTCGTCCTGGAACAGCGGCCGCACGCCCGCCCACACGCGCAGCGCGCGCGCGTCACGGAAGCCCGGGACGAGCCGCTCGCCGTCGTCGAGCATCTGATCGACCTCTTCCTGCGTGACCGGGATCTCGTCCGGGTCCGCCGCGCGGATGTCGGTCGTGCCGATCACGCTGACCGTGCGGACCGGGACGAGGATGTCGCCGTCGGCCGGCATCGTGCAGCGGTTGACCACCGTGTTCACGAGCCGGTGGTTCATCGCGATCATGATTCCCTTGCCCGGGATCACGCCGACGCCCTCGATCCCGGCCATCTTCACAATCTGCGCCGCCCACGCGCCCGAAGCGTTGAGCGTGAAGCGCGCCGCCACGTCGAGCTCCTCGCCGGTCAGCTCGTTGCGCAGGCGCGCGCCGGTGACCGCGTCGCCGTCCACCGTGAGGTCGACGACCTTGTGATAGGTGAGGATCCGCGCGCCGTGCGCCGACGCGCCGCGCGCCAGCGCCCAGACCGTCTTCCAGGCGTCGATCGAGGCGTCTGGCACCGTGAACGCCCGCTTGATGCCGGGGTTCAGGCGCGGCTCCATCTTCAGCGCCTCGCCCACCGAGATCTCCTCGGTCGGCAGCTTCGCCGTCGCGCAGCCCTCGAGGAAGCGGTCACCGTATTCCGGGTCGTCGTCGGGCGTGACGACGAACAGACCGCCGGTGTCCTCGATGCAGTCCGGGATGACGCGTCGCAGGATCGCGTTCTCCTCGACGCACTCGACCGCGGCCACCGGGTCCTTGACGACGTAGCGCCCGCCCGAGTGCAGCAGGCCGTGGAAGCGGCCGCTCGTGCCCTCGGCGAGGTCGGCGCGGTCGACGAGGATCGTGTCGAAGCCGCGCAGCGCCGAGTCCCACGCGACGCCGGCGCCGGTGGCGCCGCCACCGATCACGAGCACGTCGGTCTCGAGGCTCGCCATGCCCCGGGATCCTACGCCGGGCGGATGAGGTTCGAGCGCGCCATGTGGTGGCGCCCGTCGATCACGCGCACAGCGCCGGACCGCGAACGCATCGACAGCGACTGGGTGAGCACGCGCCCCGGCCGGTAGCGCACGCCGTCCAGCAGCTCGCCGCTCGTCACCCCGGTGGCGGCGAAGAACACGTCCTCGCCAGACACGAGGTCGTCGATCGACAGGATCCGGTCGAGGTCGTAGCCGGCCTGCAGGGCGGCGTCGCGCTCGCCGTCGTCGCGCGGGTAGAGCCGGCCGAAGATCGCGGCGTCAAGGCACTTGAGCGCGCACGCGGCGATCACGCCCTCCGGCGTGCCGCCGATCCCGACGAGGACGTCGACCGACGAGTCCTCATCGGCCGCCATGATCGCCCCGGCGACGTCGCCGTCGAGCAGGTACTTGATCCGGGCGCCGGTGCCCAGCACCTCCTGCACCAGATCCTGGTGGCGCGGCCGGTCGAGGATCGCGACGGTCACGTCGTCCGGCTGCTTGCCGCGCGCCTTCGCGACGCGGGCTAGGTTGTCGGCGATCGGCGCCTCGAAGTCGACCACGTCGGCCAGGTCCTCGGCCACGGCCAGCTTCTCCATGTACACGCACGGCCCGGGGTCGAACATCGTGCCGCGCTCGGCGAGCGCCAGCACCGCGAGCGCGTCGGGGAGCGCCTTGGCGGTGAGCGTTGTGCCGTCCACCGGGTCGACGGCCACGTCGACCGCCGGCCCGTCGCCGCTGCCGACGTGCTCGCCGTTGTAGAGCATCGGCGCCTCGTCCTTCTCGCCCTCACCGATGACGACGACGCCGTCCATCGTCACCGAGCGCAGGACGGGGCGCATCGCGTCGACCGCGGCCTGGTCGACGCGCTCCTTGTCACCGCGCCCCATGAAGCGTGCGGCCGCGATCGCGGCCGCCTCGGTCGCGCGGACCAGCTCGAGCGCCAGGTTGCGGTCGGGGTCAGGCGGCAGGGCGTCCACGGCTGCTCCTTTTGGGCCGGGGGCCGTAGAGGCCCTGGGTGCGAGAACCGCCCCAGGGCCTCGTGCAGCATCCGGCTAGCTGTCTTCGGCCTCGAACCAGTCGAAGGTCCGCGTGACGGCCTTCTTCCAGTACGTGTAGTACTCGTCGCGCTTGGCCGCGTCCATCGACGGCTCCCAGCGCTTGTCCTCGACCCAGTTCTCGCGCAGGTCCTCGACCTCGCCCCAGAAGCCGGTCGCCAGGCCGGCCGCGTACGCGGCGCCGAGCGACGTGGTCTCCGGGACCTTCGGCCGGATGACCGGCACGCCGAGCAGGTCGGCCTGGAATTGCATCAGCAGGTCGTTGCCGACCATGCCGCCGTCGACCTTCAGCGACTCGAGCGCGACGCCCGAGTCGGCGTCCATCGCCTCCACGACCTCGCGGCTCTGGTAGGCCGTGGCCTCCAGCGTGGCCCGCGCGATGTGCCCGGCGTTGACGTAGCGGGTGAGCCCCGCGACGACGCCGCGGGCGTTGGACTTCCAGTACGGCGCGAACAGGCCCGAGAACGCCGGCACGATGTAGCAGCCGCCATTGTCCTCCACTGTCTGCGCGAGGTCCTCGACCTCGGGCGCGGCCTTGATCATCTTCAGGTTGTCGCGCAGCCACTGCACGAGCGCACCCGTGATCGCGATCGAGCCTTCCAGGCAGTACACGCAGTCCTGGTCACCGATCTTGTAGCCGGCGGTGGTCAGCAGGCCAGACTTGGACTGCACCGGCTCCGTGCCGGTGTTGAGCAGCAGGAAGTTGCCGGTGCCGTACGTGTTCTTCGCCTCACCGGGCGAGAAGCACGTCTGCCCGAACGTCGCCGCCTGCTGATCGCCCAGGTCACCCGCGATCGGGACGCCCTGCAGCGCACCGCCCGACGACACGTCGCCGTAGACCTCGCTCGAAGCCTTGATCTCCGGGAGCATCGATGTCGGGATCCCCATGATGCCCGCGATCTCCTCGTCCCACGAAAGCGACGCGAGGTCCATCAGCATCGTCCGGCTGGCGTTCGAGACGTCCGTGATGTGCAGACCGCCGTCGGTGCCGCCGGTGAGGTTCCAGATCACCCACGTGTCCATGTTCCCGAACAGCAGGTCGCCGGCCTCCGCACGGTCGCGGGCCCCGTCGACGTTGTCGAGGATCCAGCGGACCTTCGGGCCC
>DATDKF010000184.1:0-10423 GCA_036520135.1 Solirubrobacteraceae bacterium | reverse complement strand
CACGAGCATGGCCACTGGTACTGACCACAACGGCGCAAAGACGTCGACCACCTCGGGGAAGCGGGCGCTCGTGCGCGACCGCCTGATGGACATGCTCGACCGGCTCGAGATCGGTGCCGCGATCCCGCCGGAGCGCCGGCTGGCCGCCGACCTCGGCGTGTCGCGCCCCACGCTGCGGGCCGTCGTCGACGAGCTCGTGCGCGAGGGGTTCCTGCACCGTCGGCACGGCAGCGGCACCTACGTGGCCGAGCCGAAGATCGCGCTCGCCCTGACGATGACCTCGTTCACCGAGGACATGCAGCGGCGCGGGCTGCGACCGGACAGCCGCGTCCTGTCCTTCGACATCGTCACGGCCGGAGCCAAGCTCGGGCAGAAGCTGCACCTCTCGCCGTCCGATCAGGTGTGGGCGATCGAGCGCCTGCGCCTCGCCGACGACGAGACGATGGCGATCGAGTTGCTGCACGTGCCGCGCGCGCTCGCCCCCGAGCTGACGCGCCGCGATCTCGAGCACCACTCCTTCTACGACCTGCTGCGCGAGCGCCACGGCGTCGTCGTGGCCAACGGCGTGCAGACGATCGAGCCGACAGTCGTCAACGCCGAGGAGGCCGAGATCCTCGGCGTCCCCGTCCACGCCCCCGCCTTCCTGTTCGAGCGGGTGAGCACGAGCGAGCGAGGGGAGGTGGTCGAGTTCGTCCGTTCGGTCTATCGCGGCGATCGCTACAAGCTCGTGACGGAGCTGCGGCCCGCACGTCGGGTCCCGTAGCCCACTGCACCGTGCTCGTCGTCCTGCCGTGGGCGATGCCGGCGATCGCGGCGAGCTCGCTGTTCGCGTTGCTGCGCCGGCACCTCGTGACCGGGCTGACGTCGGGGGCGCTGAAGGGATGAGCACCGGCGCCGCCTACTTCGGCAACCGCGTCCCGCGGCATGTCGCCGCGGACATGCAGGCGCTCGCCGAGCGCGGCTTCGACGGCGTGCTGCACACGTTCTCCGAGAACGACCTCGCCTACTACCGCGGGACGATGGAGCGGATCGTCGCCGCGTCGCACGACGCGGGCCTGGAGGTCCAGATCGCGCCGTGGGGCGTGTGCCAGATGTTCGGCGGCGAGGCCGAGAGCCGCTTCACCGCCCACAACCCGGATGTCGGCCAGGTGCTGGAGACCGGCCGCATCACGCCCTCCGGCTGCCCGAACCACCCGCGCGTGCGGGCGTTCTGCCGCGAGTGGGCGGACGGGGCGATCGACACCGGCGCCGACCGGATCTTCTGGGACGAGCCGCACTGGGTGCACCCCGGGCACTTCGGCCTGGACGCTGCGCACTGGGGCTGCCGCTGCGAGCACTGCGCCGAGCGGTTCGGGCGGGAGCTGCCGCGCGAGCTCGACGCGGAGGTGCTCGCGTTCCGCGACGCGTCGCTGGTGGACTTCATCGGCGACCTCGTCGGGCACGTCGCGCGCCAGGGGGCGCGGCCCGTCGTCTGCCTGCTGCCGCTGACCGGTGGCGTGCACGGGATCTCCGACTGGTCGCAGGTCGCGGCGCTGGACGGGCTCGACACCCTGTCCACCGACCCGTACTGGAAGGCGTTCGGCGAGGCCGCCGGCGCCTTCGTCGGCGAGTACGCGCGCCGCGTGGCGACGCTCGCCGCCGCGCACGGCGTGACCGGGCAGCTGTGGATCCAGGGCTTTCGTATGGAGCCCACGGACGCCGCGGACATCCGCGCCGCGGTCGCCGCGGCGCGGGAGGCGGGGATCGAGGACCTGTGGACGTGGGCGTGGGAGGCGTGCGCCCACATGAGCGCGCTCGCCGGGAGCGACCCGGGGGCGGTCTGGGAGGTGCTGTGCGAAGCACTGACGAGCTGATGGGCACCGCGGACGTCGTGCGGGCCGTGGTCGACGGCCACGACGTGGTCCGGGCCGCGGTCGCCGCGGTGCAGGACGACATCGCCCGGCTGGTCGACGCCGCGGCGGCGCGTGCGGGCCGCGTCGTCTACGTCGGCGCCGGCACCGGCGGCCGTCTGGCGGCGATGGACGCATGCGAGTGGGGACCCACGTTCGGGGTGCCCGACGGCGCGGCGGTCGCGGTCCTCGCCCGCGCCGGTCTGGCGCCCGGCTCGTTCGCCGACGAGGCGTCCGAGGACGACGTCGCGGCCGGAGCGGCCGCGATGGCGGACCTCGGCGTCGTCGCCGAGGACGTGGTCATCGGCGTGTCGGCCAGCGGCTCGACGCCGTTCGTGGTCGGCGCCCTGCAAGCGGCCGCCGAGGTCGACGTGCTGACCGCCGCGGTCGTCGGGCGGCGCGGCTCGCCGCTCGCCGCGCTGGTGGCGATCCCGATCGAGGTCCCGGTCGGCCCCGAGGTCGTGGCCGGCTCGACGCGGCTGAAGGCGGGGACCGCGCAGAAGCTCGTGCTCAACGCGTTCTCGACCGCGCTGATGGTCCGCGGCGGCCGCACGGTCCGTGGGCTGATGGGCGGCATGCGCGTGGCCAACGCCAAGCTGCGCGACCGCGCGACGGACGTCTGCGTGCGCGCGACCGGCTGCGCCGAGGGCGTGGCCCGGTCGGCGCTCGCGGACGCCGGCTGGGAGCTCGACACCGCGCTGGTGATGATCGCCGCGGGCCTCGATCCCGAGCGGGCCCGTGAGCGACTGTCGGCGACCGGGGGAGCGATCGAGGAGGCGATGCGATGAGGCTCGGCGTGGAGGCGGCGCTGGTGGACGGCCGGCTCGTGCCCGGCGACGTCGCGATCGACGATGGGGTCGTGACCGCGGTCGGCGTGGCCGGGTCGCGCGGACGCGGGATCGCCGCGCCGGGGTTCGTGGACCTCCAGGTCAACGGCTTCGCGGGGGTGGACCTCACGGGCGCCGACGGCGACGGCTACCGCCGCGCCGGCGAGGCGATGCTCGCCACCGGCGTGACCGCGTACCAGCCGACGTTCATCACCGGGCCGGAGGACGCCGTCGCCGACGCCGTGCGCGCGATGCCGCTCGACGGCCCGGGACCGCGCGTGCTCGGCGCCCACCTCGAGGGGCCGTTCCTGTCGCCCAGGCGCGCCGGCGCGCACGACCCCCAGTACCTGCGCGCTCCCGACCTCGACCTGCTGCGAAGGCTGCTCGACAGCGGCCGCGTCGTCCACGTGACGCTCGCCCCGGAGCTGCACGGCGCGCTGCAGCTCGTCGACGAGCTGCTGGCGCGCCGCGTCACGGTCGCCTGCGGCCACACGGAGGCGACCGCCGCCGAGGCGCACCTGGCCTTCGACCGCGGCGCGCGCACCGTGACGCACCTGTTCAACGCGATGCGCGCGTCGACGCCGCGCGATCCCGGGATCGCGCTCGCCGCGCTCAGCCGCGCCGACGTCACGGTGCAGATGATCGTCGACGGCCACCACCTGGCCGCCGACACGGTGATCGTCGCGTGGCGGGCGGCGGCGGGGCGGTTCGCGCTCGTGACCGACGCGGTCGCGGCGGCCGCCGCGGGCGACGGCGAATTCGTGCTCGGCACCGTGCCCGTCCGCGCCGTCGGCGGCGTCGTGCGCGGCGAGGACGGCATGCTGGCCGGCAGCGCGCTGACGATGGTCGACGCGGTCCGCAACCTGCACGCGCTCGGCGCCTCGCTCGAGGAGGCGCTCACCGCCGCCGCGTCGGTTCCGGCGCGGATCGCCGGCCGCGCCGACCTCGGGCGCCTCGCTCCCGGCGCCCCGGCCGACGTGGTCGTGCTGGACGATCGCGTGGAGATCCGCCAGGTGCTGGTCGACGGGGACGTGCGTGTCACTGCTGCGTGACGAGATCGCCGAGCAGCCGGCCGTCATCGAGCGGCTGCTGGCCGATCAGCGCGACGCGATCGCCGCGCTCGCCGGCGCCCTCCGCGAGCCGCGCTTCGCGCTGATCGCCGCGCGCGGGTCGTCCGACAACGTCGCCCGCTACGCCCAGCACATCCTGGGCCGCCTCTGCCGGCTGCCGGTCGCGCTCGCCACGCCCTCGCTGCACACGCTCTACCACGCCCCGCCGCGCCTGGATCGCGCGCTGGTGATCGGCATCTCGCAGTCCGGCGCTTCGCCCGACGTCACCGCGGTGATTCAGGACGCCGCCGACCAGGGGCAGGTCACGGTCGCGATCACCAACGACCCCGCCTCCCCGATGGCCGCGGCCGCCGAGCACGTGATCGCACTGAACACCGGCGAGGAGCGCTCGGTCGCCGCGACCAAGACGTATACGGCGTCGCTCGCCGCGGTGGCGGCGCTGGCCGCAGCGATCGCGCGCGACCGGCGGCTCGACGAGGAGCTGCGCGCGACGCCCGCCGCCGTCGCCGCCCAGCTCGAGCGGCCGGTCGACGCGGGGCTCGCTGACAGCTGGGAGCGCTGTGCGGTGATCGGCCGCGGCGCCAACTACGGCACCGCGTTCGAGGCCGCCCTGAAGGTCAAGGAGCTGACCGGGATCGCCGCCGAGCCGTACTCGCCGCCGGACCTCCTGCACGGCCCGGTCGCGGTCCTCGGCCCGAACCACGGGGTGCTCGCGTTCGCGCCGCCCGGCCCCACCGCGGCGGGCGTGCACGAGGCCGTCGGAGAGGCGCGCCGGCGGGGCGCCCCGGCGATCGTCGCGGCCCCCGGCGCGGACCTCGATCTCGTCCCGGCGCCCGACTGGCTGAGCCCGCTGACCGCGGTCGTCCCCGGGCAGCTGCTCGCGGCCGGGGCTGCCGAGCGCCGGGGGATCGAGGTCGACCGCCCGTTCGGCCTCTCGAAGATCACCAGGACGACCTGACCCCCGCGTACACTAGGTAGTGCTTGCAGATCGCCGAACGCATCAAGTCCGACGTCGCCTCCGCCATGAAGGCGGGGGAGCGGGACCGTGTCGCGGCGCTTCGGCTCGTGCTGTCCGAGCTCCAGAAGGCCGAGAAGGACGGCGGCAGCGACGAGCTGGCGGTGCTGCGGCGAGAGCGCAAGCGCCGCCGCGAGGCCGCCGAGGCCTACCGCGACGCGGCACGCGAGGACCTCGCCGCGGGTGAGGACTTCGAGGCGCAGGTGATCGAGAGCTACCTGCCCGCCGAGCTCTCCGACGAGCAGCTCGACGAGCTCGTCCGCCGCGCCGTGGCGGAGACCGGCGCCGAGTCTCCGCGCGACATGGGGAGGGTGATCAAGCATGTGATGGCGGCCGCCGATGGAAACGCCGACGGCCGCCTGGTATCGACCAAGGTGAAGGAAGCGCTCAGCTAAATGGCACGACGGCAGATGGAGCTCTCGAACGAGGTTGCGGCGGAGCTGGCCGGCTCCCAGGACCTCATACTGCGCACGCTCGAGGAGCACCTCGAGTGCGACGTCTTCCTGCGCGGGAACGTGATCACGCTCGACGGCGACGCCGACGCCGTACAGGCCGGCGCGACCGTCGTGCGCGAGCTGAGCGCGATGGTCGAGCGCGGGCACGACATCGGGCCCGCGACGATCGAGTCCGTCGCCCGCGTGCTCGACGAGCGTGAGTCGCCCGCCAAGGTGCTCGACGACGTCGTATGGCGCCACCGCAACCTGCGCGTCACGCCCAAGTCGGTCAACCAGAAGCGCTACGTCGACGCGATCCGCCGCTCGACCGTGACGTTCGGCGTCGGCCCGGCCGGCACCGGCAAGACATTCCTGGCGATCGCGATGGCCACCGCCGCGCTCGCCCGCCGCGAGGTCAACCGCATCATCCTCACGCGCCCGGCGGTCGAGGCCGGCGAGCGGCTCGGATTCCTACCTGGCGACCTGATGGCGAAGGTCGACCCGTACCTGCGCCCGCTGTTCGACGCGCTGCACGACATGATGGAGGCCGAGAAGGTCGCGGCCCACCTGGAGAAGGGCGTGATCGAGGTCGCCCCGCTCGCGTTCATGCGCGGCCGCACGCTCAACGACTCGTTCGTGATCCTCGACGAGGCGCAGAACACGACGCCCGAGCAGATGAAGATGTTCCTCACGCGGCTCGGGTTCGGCTCGAAGATGGTCGTGACCGGCGACATCACGCAGGTCGACCTGCCGCGCGACCAGAAGTCCGGCCTGATCGTCGTCAACGACATCCTGGGCGGCGTCGACGGGCTCGAGTTCGTGAACTTCGGCGGCGAGGACGTGGTGCGCCACAAGCTCGTCCAGCGGATCGTCGCCGCGTACGACGAGCACGCCAAGCGCTCCGCCCAGGAGCTACGCCCCGCAGAACGCCGCCGCACGGCGTAGTTGCTCGACGTCGACGTCATCGGCGAAGCGCTGCCGTTCGGAGCGGTGGTCGAGGCGTGCGTGCTGGCCGCCGCTTCGGCGGGGATCGAGGACGGGCACGTGGCGGTCGAGTTCGTCGACGCGGCGCGGATCGCCGAGCTCAACGGCGCGCATCGCGGCAAGGACGGGCCGACCGACGTGCTGTCGTTCCCCGTCGACGAGAACGGCACGCCGGCAGGACCGCGGGAGCTCGGGGACGTCGTGGTCTGCCCCGAGCACACCGAGGACGTGCTCGAGGCGGTCGTGCACGGGGTGCTGCATCTGACCGGCATGGACCATGAGGCCGACGACGGTGAGATGCTGGCCCTGCAGGCCGAGATCATGGGCTGGATCCGATGAGCACGCGCTCGGGCTTCGTTGCGCTGGCGGGCCGGCCGAACGTCGGCAAGTCGACGCTCGTCAACTCGATGGTCGGGCACAAGGTCGCGATCGTCTCCGACACGCCGCAGACCACCCGCCGCGCGATCCGCGGCGTCGTGACGGCGCCGGACCGCTTCCAGCTCGTGCTCACCGACCTGCCGGGCGTCCAGCGCCCGCGCGATGCGCTGACGCAGCGCATGCAGAAGCGCGTGGAGTCCGAGCTCGCCGAGGCCGACGCCGCGTTGTTCGTCATCAACGGCGAGCAAGGCGTCGGGCCCGGCGACCGCTTCATCGCCGAAGCGCTGGCGGGCTCGCCGGTGCCGGTGGTGATCGCCGTCAACAAGACCGACCGGCTCGACCGCCCGCGGACGGTTCTCGCGTTGACGGCGGCGACCGAGCTCGGCCTCGACGACGACGTGGAGGTGTTCCCGGTCTCGGCGCGCACGGGCAGCGGCGTGCCCGCGCTGGTCGACCACCTCGCGGGCCTACTGCCCGAGGGGCCGTTCTACTTCCCGCCGGAGGAGTTCTCCGACCAGCAGGAGCACGTGATGCTCGCCGAGCTGGTCCGCGAGCAGGTGCTGCACCGGACCCGCCAGGAGGTACCGCACTCGGTCGAGGTGCAGGTCGAGGAGATCCACCACCAGTACGACCTCGTCGTCGTCCGCGCGTTCGTGTGGGTCGAGACCGAGTCACAGAAGGGCATCCTCATCGGCGCGCACGGCCGCATGATCAAGGCGATCGGGACGGCCGCCCGCCGCGAGCTCGAGCGCGAGCTCGGGCGGCGCGTGCACCTGGACCTGTCGGTCCGCGTGCGGCGCTCGTGGCGCGGCGACGAGTCCCTCCTCGACCGCCTCGGCATCACCTAGTAGCGTCGGCACATGGCCTGGCGCACGCTGTTCGGCGTGCTGGCCACGATGCTCGTGGTCACGGGCTGTGGCGGCGGCTCGACGACGCCACCGCAGCGGCGCGCCGCGAAGGTACCGCCGCTGGCGCAGCGGCTCGACGCCGACTTCGCCGAGCTGGCCGAGTACGCGGGAGTGCCCGGCGCCGTGGCCGCGCTGGTGGTGGACGGCCGGCTGGTGTGGTCCGGCGCGTACGGCAGCGCCGACGTGGCCCGCAAGCGCAAGATGCAGCCCGGTACGCCGATGGCGTTCGGGAGCATCACGAAGACCGTCACCGCCTCGATCGCGCTCAAGCTCGCCGAGGAGGGGCGCCTCAGCCTCGACGACCCCGTGCGCCGGTGGCTGCCCGCGTGGCGCGGAGGCAGGACGATCACCGTGCGCCGGCTGCTGTCGCAGACCGCGGGCGTGGCCGACCCCGGCGAGTCGTTCTACATCGCCCACGACAAGCCGCCCACGCGCGTCAACACGCCGGCCGACTGGCTGGCCGCCCTCCCGGCCCCGAACCGCGCGCCCGTGGACACGCCCACGTACGCCAACGCGAACTACATCCTCGCCGGGCTCGTGCTCAAGCGTGCCGCCCGCGGCCGCTGGCGGGCGATCGTGCGGGGGCTGCCGAACGGGCTCGCGCTGCAACCCGACGAACTTGCGCCCACCCGCCCGGCGCGCGGCTACTGGTACCCGGACGGAACGACGCCCACGGCGATCCCGACGGGAGGCGGCGGCATGGTGCCCTCGACGGCGACCGCGACTGTGGCGTGGACGGCCGGCGGTCTCGCCGCATCGGCGCCGGCCGTCGCGCAATGGGCCGACGGGCTCCTCGGCGGCGACGCGCTCGAACCCGACTCGCTCGCGCAGATGACCACGTTCAACGACGGCACGGCGATGTGGAACGGGTACGGCCTCGGCCTCGCACGTGGGCTCTTCGCCAACCATGAGGTCTGGGGGCACATCGGCGACATCCCCGGTTTCCACGCCGAGCTGTGGCACATTCCGGACGAGGACGTGACGCTCGTGGCCGCCTGGAACGACGACCGCATCGACGAGGACGGCATCATTCGCGGCTTGGCGAATCTCACGCTCCAAACGATCGATTGACGCCCACGGCGTTCCTCACCGGCGGGTCGGGGTTCGTCGGCGGGCGGCTGATCGAGCGGCTCGTCCGCGACGGCTGGACCGTGAAGGCGCTGGCGCGCTCGGATCGCTCCGCCGACCGCGTCGTGTCGCTGGGCGCCGAGCCCGTGCGCGGCGCGCTCGAGGACGACTCGTCGCTGGAGCGCGGGGCACGTGGGAGCGAGGTCGTATTCCACGCCGCCGCGAAGGTTCAGGACTTCGGCGCATGGGAGGACTTCCGGCGCGTGAATGTGGGCGGCACAAAGGCGCTGCTGCGCGCCGCTCGCACCGCGGGTGTTCGGCGGTTCGTCCACGTCGGCACCGAGGCCGCGCTGCTGCGCGGCCAGCCGCTGGTGATGGCCGACGAGCGCACGCCGCTCGCGTTCGACTCGCCGGTCGCCTACTCCGCCACCAAGGCCGAGGCGGAGGCGGTCGTGGTCGCGGCCGCCGGCATCGAGACGATCGTCATCCGGCCGCGGTTCGTGTGGGGGCCGGACGACACGACGCTCGTGCCGGCGATCGTCAGGCTCGTCGAGACCGGGCGCTTTCGCTGGGTCGGCGGCGGGCGCCACCTCACGTCGACGACGCACCTCGACAACTGCGCCGAGGCCCTCGTCCTGGCGGCCGACCGCGGCACGCCCGGCGCCGCCTACTTCGTCACCGACGGCGAGCCGGTCGTGTTCCGCGAGTTCATCACCGACCTGCTCGCCACCCGCGGCGTCACCGTGCCCGACGCGAGCGTCCCGCGGCCGGTCGCCGCCTTCGCCGCGCGCACCGCCGAGGCGGCCTGGCGAGCGCTGCCGCTCAAGGGCGCCCCGCCGCTCACGCGGCTCGCCGTCTGGCTCTCCGCGCTCGAGTGCACGCTCGACGACAGCCGCGCCCGCGCCGACCTCGGCTACGCCCCGGTCATCACCCGCGCCGAGGGCCTCGCCGCGCTCTGAGGGGGGCGAATTTCGCCGCCTGGCGACTTCTCCTTCATATGGAAGGCAAAGTCGCCAGCGACCGGGCGATCGCCGAGCTCGCGGGGGCTCAGCACGGCGTCGCGTCGCGATCGCAGCTGCGCACGCTCGGGGTGACCAGGAACGAAATCGACCGTCGCCTCGCGATCGGGCGGCTGCATGTCCTTCATCGCGGGGTCTACGCCGTGGGTCACCGCGTGCTGACGGTCGAGGGCCGATGGATGGCGGCCGTTCTGGCGTGCGGGTCGAACGCGGTGCTCAGCCACGCGACCGCCGCGGCGGTGTGGGACCTCATGCCGGTCGGCGGCGGGGCGACCGATGTGACCGTGCCGGGCGATCCCGGCCGCGCCCGGCGCGCGGGCATCCGCGTGCGAAGCGCGACGCTCGCACCAGCGGACACGACGACCTGTCGCGGCATCCCGGTCACGACAGCGCTGCGCACGCTGCTCGACGTCGCGCCAACCGTGAAGGGCCGCCGGCTCGAGCAGCTCCTCGACCGCGCCGAACCCTTGATCGACTTCGCCGAGCTGCAGCAGACGCTCACCGCTCACCCGGCACGGCCGGGAGTGCCCTCCCTACAAGCGAAGTTGTCCCACTACACCGCAGGGAGCACGCTGACCCGTAGCGAGCTCGAGGAGCACTTCCTGCGGTTGTGCGACGACCATGGGCTACCGCGGCCCGAGACGAACACCCGCATTGAAGGAGTCGAGGTCGATTTCGTGTGGCGGGATGCGCGGCTGATCGTGGAGGTCGACGGCTACAAGTACCACCGGGTCCCGACCGTCTTCGAGTCCGATCGCGAGCGGGACGCGCTGCTGACGCTGGCGGGGTGGCGGGTTGTGCGGTTCACGTGGCGTCGGGTGACGCGCCGTC
>DATDKF010000183.1:0-2703 GCA_036520135.1 Solirubrobacteraceae bacterium | reverse complement strand
TGGCTGCCGTCGTACCGGCGCGCCGGCCTGCGCGGGGATGCCATCGCCGCGCTGTCAGTCTGGGCACTGCTCATCCCGCAGGCCCTTGCGTACACGTCGATCGCGGGCGTGCCGGTCGAGTACGGCCTCTACACGGCGTTCGTCGCGCTCATCGCCTACGCGATCTTCGGGACGTCGCGCCATCTCGTCCAGGGACCGAGCGCCGCCGTCTGCGCCGTCTCGGCGGCGGCGATCACCCCGATCATCGGCGCCGCCGCGCTCGGTGGCAGCGAGGCGGTGAGCGTCACCGCCGCACTCGCTCTCGTGACCGGAGTCGTCTACCTGGTACTCGGGCTCCTCCGCATGGGCTGGGTCTCCACGTTCCTCTCCAAGGCAGTGATGGCCGGCTTCGTGCTCGGCTTCTCGATCGGCATCATCATCGACCAGTCCGACGCGCTCCTGGGCGTCGAGGTCGAGGACGGGTCCTACATGGAGAAGCTGTGGTGGACGATCCAGGCGATCCCCGACACGAACCTGACGACGCTCGCCGTCGGCGCCGGCTCGCTCGCAGTGCTGCTGGTGATGCGCCGGTTCCTCCCGCGTTGGCCGCGGATGCTGATCGTCGTCGCGCTGGCGATCGTCGCCTCGAGTGCGCTGGACCTCGCCTCGCATGACGTCTCGGTCGTCGGCGAGGTGCCGACCGGGCTGCCGTCGGTCGCCGTCCCGGACGTCGTCTGGAGCGACATGGGCGCGCTCGTCGCCGGGGCCCTGTCGATCGTCTTCGTCGGCTATTCGGAGTCCCTGGCTTCGGCTCGCGCGATGGCGCGCAAGCACAACTACGAGATCGACACCGACCAGGAGCTCATCGCGCAGGGCTCTGCCGTGGGCGCGGCGGCGTTCGTCGGCGGTTTCGCCACGGACGGCAGCCTGTCGAAGACGTCCGTCGCGGACGCCGCGGGACAGAAGACGCAGATGGCGTCGCTGATCAATGCGGGGCTCGTGCTGCTGACCATGCTGCTGCTCGCGAGCCTCTTCAAGACGCTCCCGGATGCGACGCTGGGCGCGGTCGTCGTCGACGCCATGCTGGGCCTGCTCACGCTCGTCGACCTGCGGCGCTACTACAGCGTCAACCGCACGGACTGGTACTTCTTCATGGGCGCCGGCCTCGGGATCCTCTTCTTCGGGATCACGCAGGGGATCCTGATCGGCGTCGTGCTGTCCCTGCTGTTGCTCATCGCGCGCGCCTCGCGCACCTCCATCCGGCAGCTCAACCGCGAGCCCGGCACGGACTTGTACCTCGACGCCTCCCGGCACGAGGGACTCGAGCCGTTCCCGAGCCTCGTGGTCGCGCGCGTCGACGGCCCGCTGTTCTTCGCCGACGCCGACCGCTTCCGTACGCGGGTGCGCGAGATCGTCGGCGACGCGTCGCCCGCGGCCGTCGTCGTCGACGCGGAGGCGATCCACCTGACGGATACCGATGGCGCGGACATCCTCACCCAGGTGGCCGAGGAGCTGCGGGCGCGCGGCACGTCGCTCTTGCTCGCGGGCGTCCATCCTCCCGTGCTCGCGCTGTGGCGCCGCGCGGGCGTGGTCGACGCGATCGGCGAGGCCTCCATCTTCCCGCGGGTCCAGGATGCGGTGCGCGCCGCCGGCGGCGGACCGCCGTCCGGTGACGGCGTCCCGCTGATCGCCGGGGTGTGAGTCGCCCGATTCCATCCCATCGGGGCGATGCCGACTCGCAGCCCCGACGAGACACTCGTGCTCGAGGCGGAGGGTCCCCCCGCTGACACGTTGCACCTAGATCGAAAGGACAACTGATATGCCGCAGAGGCCGAACATAGTCTGGGTGATGGCCGATGACCTCGGCTCGCCTTTGAGTTTCACTGGTAACGCTGGAGTCAGGACGCCGCACATCGACCGACTGGCGAGCGAAGGGATGTACTTCTCGCGCTACTACGCGGCGGCGTCGACTTGTGCGCCCTCGCGCACAGCGATCTTCACCGGCATGTACCCGACGTATCTGAACGCGCAGCATCATCACAGCACGCCCGACTTCCCCCCGAACGTCAAGCACCTGGCGCAGCGACTGCGCGAAGACGGGGGCTACTTCACGGCGAACGTCGTCAACGTGCCCGATGGATATCCGTTCATCAGCTTTGGCAAGCGCGACCTCTGCTGGTCAGGCCAGCACGACGAGTCCCTGTACGACAGCGCCGACTTCAACGAGCTGAAGGACCATCAGCCGTTCTTCGCCGAGTTCCAGTGCCTGGAGCCCCACGCTCCGTGGCACTCACTGGACATGTACGCCGAGGAGGGCCTGGCCGTTGACCCCGCCGAGGTCGAGCTGCCGCCCTACTACGCCGACACGCCGGAGACGCGGACGACGTGGGCGCGGTACCTGTCGTCCGTCCAGGTCTTCGACGCGAAGGTCGGCAAGGTGCGCGAGATGCTGGAGCAGGAGGGGCTGCTGGAGGACACCGTGATCATGGTCTTGACCGATCACGGACGCGACATGCTGCGGGGCAAGTTCAACCTCTACGACGCCGGCATCCACATGCCGCTGGTCGTGTGGATCCCCGAGCAGCATCGGCCGGCCGGCTACGAGCCCGGAACCGTGTCCGACCGGCTGACCAGTGGCGTGGACATCACGCCGACGATGCTCTCGCTGGCGGGCGTCGAGCTTCCGGCGAACCTGCACGGCGCGCCGTTCCTCGGCCCGGAGGC
>DATDKF010000182.1:0-2985 GCA_036520135.1 Solirubrobacteraceae bacterium | reverse complement strand
CGCTTCATCGCGGTCGACGACTGCGGCGTGCGGATCAACCCGATGGTCGTCGAGGGCCAGATCCACGGCGGGTTGGCGGAGGGGGTCGGGATCGCGCTGATGGAGCTGATCAGCTTTGACGAGGAGGGCAACTGCCTGAACTCGTCGTTCATGGACTACCTGATCCCGACCGCGCTCGAGTGCCCCGACTTCGAGCTCGGCGAGACCGTCACGCCGTGCCCGCACCACCCGCTCGGCGCCAAGGGCGTCGGCGAGTCGCCGAACGTCGGCTCGCCGCCGGCGATCGTCAACGCGGTGATCGACGCGCTGCACGAGACGCACGGCGTCGACCACATCGACATGCCCTGCACGCCGGCGCGCGTGTGGAGGGCGATGCAGGGGCGCGCCGAGCCGCCGCAATGAGGGTCGCCGGGCTCGTCCTGGGCGCCGGCGGCTCCCGGCGCCTCGGCCGGCCCAAGCAGCTGCTCCCGTACGGCGACGGCACGCTGCTCGGCCACGTCGTCGGCGTCGCGCGCGCGTGCCCGTTCGACCAGCTCGTGGTGGCGATCGGCGGCGCGGCCGACGAGGTGCGCGCGGCGGTCGACCTGCGCGGCGCCGAGGTGGTGGTCAACGACGCGTACGGCACGGGCTGCTCGTCGTCAATCGCCGCCGCGCTCGGCGTGATCGACGCCGACGTGCTCGTGCTGATGCTCGGCGACCAGCCCGGCGTGACGGCGGCGACCGTGCGCACGCTGCTGGCCGGCCGTGGCGACGCGGCGCTCGCGGTGTGCCGCTACGACGACGGCCGCGGGCACCCGATCGCGTTCTCGCGCGCCGTGTTCGGCGACCTGGCGAACCTCCACGGCGACAAGGGCGTCTGGAAGCTGCTCGACCGCGGTCCGGTGGTCGAGGTGCCGATCGCGGGCCCGATCCCCCTCGACGTCGACACCGAGGAGGACTTCGAGGCGGTGCGGGCGGCGCGATGAGCGACGAGGTCGCCCGCCTCGCCCCGGACATCGAGACGCTGGCCCAGCGGCTCGCGAGCGTCGACTACCTCACCGACGAGGGCCTGGCCACCGCGATGTTCCTCAGCGTGCGGCTGCCGCAGCCGCTACTGCTCGAGGGCGCGGCGGGCGTGGGCAAGACCGAGGCGGCGAAGGCGCTCGCCGTCGTGCTCGACACGCCGCTGATCCGCCTGCAGTGCTACGAGGGGATCGACGCGGCGGAGGCGCTGTACGAGTGGAACTACCCGCGCCAGCTGTTGAGCATCAGGCTCGCCGACGCCGGCGGCGAGGCGCTGCGCGAGGACGACCTGTTCGGCCCGGACTACCTGATCCGCCGGCCGCTGCTGCGCGCGCTCGAGCACCCCGGCCCGCGGCCCGCCGTCCTGCTCGTCGATGAGATCGACCGCGCGGACGACGACTTCGAGGCGTTCCTGCTCGAGCTGCTCGCCGACGCCAGCGTGACGATCCCGGAGATCGGCACGATCCGCGCCACGCACCCGCCGATCATCGTGCTCACCTCCAATCGCACGCGCGACCTCCACGACGCGGTCAAGCGCCGCTGCCTGTACCACTGGATCGACTACCCGAGCCCGCGCCGCGAGGTGGAGATCATCCGGCGGCGCGTGAAGGGCACCTCCGAGGCGCTCGCCGTGCAGGTCGCCAACGCGGTCTCGCGCATGCGCGACAGCGACGTGCAGAAGCCGCCGGGCGTGGCCGAGGCGATCGACTGGATCGCCGCGCTGCGCCTGCTCGGCGTCGAGCGGCTCGACGCGGCGGCGGTCGACCGCACGCTCGGCTCGGTGCTCAAGTACGGCGACGACCAGGAGGTGATCCGCGCGGCCGGCCTCGAGCAGCTCGTGCGCAGTGGTGACTGACTTCGGCGTCGAGACGATCGTGCTCGACCTGCCGCCGCTGGTCGGCGCGCTGAGCCGCCGCCTGCGCGATGCCGGCGTCGAGACCACGCCCGCGCGGGCGGCCGACCTCGCCCACGCGCTCGCGCTGGTGAAGCCGATCAGCCGCCGGCGGCTGTACTGGACCGCGCGCGCCGTGCTGGTGTCCGACCCCGCGCAGGTACCCGTGTTCGATGCGGTGTTCTGGGCGATCTTCGGCGAGCGCCGCGACGACGACGAGGAGGTCGACCTCGACGACGCGACCACCGTGCCGGCGCCGCCGGACGAGCGGCCGGCCGACGAGCGGCGGATCGCCGCCGGGCGGGGCGCGTCGATGGCCCCCGCCGAGGGGAGCGGCGACGACGGCCCGGAGGTCGAGGTCCCGCTCGCGCTGGCCAGCGACGAGGAGCGGTTGGCGGGCAAGCGGTTCGACGCGCTGTCGCCAGCCGAGCTCGCGCAGCTGTACCGGCTGATGGCGCGCCTGCGGCTGGCGACGCCGGAGCGCCGCACGCGCCGCTACGAGCGCGCGGGCCACGGCCGCCAGGTCGACCTGCGGCGCACGCTGCGGGCGAGCCGGCGCACGGGCGGCGACCCGATCCGGCTGGCGCGCCGGCGCCGCCGGATCGTCCGCCGGCGGCTGGTGCTGCTGTGCGACATCTCCGGCTCGATGGAGCCGTACGCCCGTGCCTACCTGCAGTTCCTGACCGTCGCCGCCGCCAGCGGGCCCGACGCCGAGGCGTTCGTGTTCGCCACGCGGCTGACGCGCCTGACCCGCGCGCTCGCCTCGCGCCACCCCGAGCGCGCGATCCAACGCGCCGCCGCGGCGGCGCCCGACTGGTCGAGCGGGACGCGGATCGGCGACGCGCTGAAGGCGTTCAACGACCGCCACGGGCGCCGCGGCATGGCGCGTGGCGCGGTGGTCGTGATCCTCTCCGACGGCTGGGAGCGCGGCGACCCGAAGACCGTCGGCTTGCAGATGGAGCGGCTCGGGCGGCTCGCGCACCGGATCGTGTGGGTCAACCCGCGCATCGGCGCGAGCCGGTTCAGCGTGCGCGCCGGCGGCATGGTCGCGGCGCTGCCGCACTGCGACGCGTTCGTGAGCGGCCACAGCT
>DATDKF010000181.1:0-2197 GCA_036520135.1 Solirubrobacteraceae bacterium | reverse complement strand
GGCGGACCGGCCCGCCGGGGTTCGTGAGGCGAGGCAGACGATTGCCATTCCGCCGGGAGAGGCGAGGGCGCCGCGGTGGAAGGCCGGTCCGGTGGAGACTCCCCCGTACAGCGCCCCGTCGAGGCTTTCGGTGCAGACCTGTCCGGTGAGGTCGATGGTGAAGGCCTGAGTGACCGACACCATCCGCTCCTTCGTCCCGATGACCGTTGGGTCGCAGATGTAGTCGATTGGATGAAAGGCGAAGCGGGGATCGTCGTCCACCAGGTCATACAGGCGCCTCGAGCCCATCGCCCAGCTCGTCGCGACCGGGCCGGTGATGACGCCGGCGGCGACGAGATCGACGATCGGCTCCGTGATGACGTTCGAGTGGATGGCCAGGTCGCGCCGGTTGGTCAGGTGAGCCAGCATCTCGTTCGGCACTCGGCCGAGGCCCACCTGAAGCGTGGACCGATCGTCGATCAGCCGGGCGACGTAGCGAGCAATCTGCTCGGCCACCTCGCCGGCGGGATCGTGGAGGTACTCCACCACGGGCGTCTCGACCGCCACGAAGCTCGAGATTCGATCGACCGGAATACGGCTGTCGCCCGCGGTGCGAGGCATCGCCGGGTTGACCTCGGCGATGACCGTCCGTGCCGCTAGCGCCGCGGCCTTGGTCACGTCCACCGAAATCCCCAGGCTGCAGGTACCGTCCGGATCGGGTGGCGCGACCTGCACCATCGCGACATCAACCGGGATATGCCCGTTGCGGAACAGCCGGGGGACCTCCCCGAGCGAGAGCGGCACATAGTCCACCAGACCCGACTCGCGCAGGGCTCGGACGTCATGCAAGGCACGGATGTCGCGGCCGACATAGAACACGCGATGCCGATAGTTCGTATGAGGCGGATCACCCGTGGCCACCCGGTCGGTGAGGAAATGCACCAGGACAACTCCGGGCCTCCTGATTTGCTCCAGGGCATCGACCAGACTCCGCGGAGTGGCGCAGGCGGTGCCGACGAAGACCTTGTCGCCCGGGCTCACCACCGAGACCGCCTCCGCAGCCGAAACCTGGCGGTCACGCCAGTCGACTGCCATCTCGACACTCATGCGGAAGTCCAAGGCTACCGCGGGCTGCCCCGCGCCGATGACAGGGTCCCGAACGTCATCGAACTCCGACGCAGACGTCGTCGTGCACTCGCCACGATTACAGAAGGCGCGGCGCTCGGCGCGACCCCCGCACGGCACGTTCTCCTGCGACATCGCCCGCCAGGTATCCCGCTCGCTAGTGCTCTTCGCGCAAAGCGGTCAGTTGCGCTCGCCGTTGGGCAGCGGATGCGGCACCCGCTGGGGCGGGTCGGGCGGCCTCTCGACGTACGGAAGGCTGATCGGCCCGGCACTCGCCGGAGTCCCGACCTGGATGCTGTCGATCTCAACGTCGTCGCGCTCGCGGGCCCGCCGAAGGACGTCGTCGAGCGCGTCGCCAGCGTCCGCGAAGGAGTCAGCCCGGTAGGAGATGACGATCGTCGCCTGGAGCTTCATGCGATCAGTATCCCGCGGCCTCCACGCCGCCGCTATACGTTGGGGCGGTGACGCCCCCCGCGCGCGTCCTGGGCTTCGGATCCGCCGCGGCGCTAGTCGTCGCCGGCGCGATCTGCGGCACGCTGATCGGTGGGTCGGTCGGCGACGCGCTGGCCATCGGACTGATCACGCTCGGTCTCGGCGCAGCCCTGCTCCTGATCTTTTTCGAGGTAGGGCTGAGCGAGGACCGAGAACTGGCGAGAGACGAGAAGCGGCGCCGGCAGCGCTCCACCGATGGAAAACGCCGGCGGCGGCGTCCCCGCCGGCCGCGCAGACCCGGGTGAGGAGCGCCTCCGCTCGAGCGCCACTTGTCGCGCAAAGCGAGAGCGCTTCTGCAGAAGCGGCGACTGTCGGATCACCAGCCGCCGGCGAGCCGTGGAGCGCGATGAGCTGTCGCGCGAAGCGGCAATCCTCGCAAAGCCTTCTCGCGCGCGGTGTCGTCGATGCTTGCTACGCGTTTGCGTACGGCGCGTAGCGGCGGTGCAACATGAGCTGGTTGCCGTCGGGGTCGGCGAAGATCGCCATGTGGCAGACGCCGGTGTCGAGGGTGTCGCCGAAGAAGGTCACGCCCTTGGACTCGAGCTCCGCGCGCGCCTCGTGGACGTCCTTCACGCGCAGTGGCAGCGGATTGCCGGTTTGG
>DATDKF010000180.1:0-5424 GCA_036520135.1 Solirubrobacteraceae bacterium | reverse complement strand
CCATGGATTCAGCGCGCCTCGATGGGCAGCGCGGGACAAAGACGCGGTCGATCAAGACGGTCGCGGCGGCAAGTTTCATCGGTACCACGATCGAGTGGTACGACTTCTTCCTGTACGGCACGGCGGCCGCACTGGTCTTCGGCGATCTGTTCTTCCCGGACGCCGAACCGCTGATCGGCACGCTGCTGGCACTGAGCACCTACGCGGTGGGCTTCGCCGCCCGGCCGCTGGGCGGCGTCGTGTTCGGGCACTTCGGCGACCGCATCGGCCGCAAGTCGATGCTCGTGCTGTCGCTGCTGATCATGGGGACGGCGACGTTCCTGATCGGCTGCCTGCCGACGCACAGCTCGATCGGCATCCTGGCGCCGATCCTGCTCGTGACGCTGCGCTTCGCGCAGGGCATCGGCGTGGGCGGCGAGTGGGGAGGCGCGGTGTTGATGTCGGTCGAGCACGCGCCGAAGGGCCGCCGCGGCTTCTTCGGCTCGTGGCCGCAGATGGGCGTCCCGGCCGGCCTGCTGATCTCGACGCTGGTGTTTAAGCTCGTAGAGGGCAACATGTCGGAGACGGCGTTCGCGAGCTGGGGTTGGCGCGTCCCGTTCCTGGCCAGCGCGATCCTCGTGATCGTCGGCCTGGTGATCCGACTGAAGCTGATGGAGTCGCCCGCGTTCGAGCGCGTCAAGGAGACCAAGACCGAGGCCCCGAAGCCGATCGTCGACGTCATCCGCAAGTACCCGCGCGACGTGCTTACCGCGATGGGCATGCGGATGGGCGAGAACGGCGTCTTCTACCTGCTTACGGTGTTCGTCTACGTCTACGGCGAGGAGGAGCTCGGCCTCGAGAAGGACACGATGCTGACCGGTGTGGTCATCGCGGCGGCGATCGGGCTGATCACCGTGCCGCTGTGGGGGGCGCTCTCCGACCGCGTCGGCCGCAGGCCGCTGTACCTGGCGGGCGCGATCGTGACGACGCTGTGGGCGTTCCCGTTCTTCGGGCTGATGGACACCAAGACGCCGGTGCTCATCTGGCTGGCGGTCGTGATCGGCGTCAACATCGGACACGATCTGATGTACGGCCCGCAGGCCGCGTACTTCTCCGAGTTGTTCGGCACCCGCGTGCGCTACAGCGGCGCCTCGCTCGGCTACCAGCTCGCGTCCGTGTTCGCGGGCGGCTTCGCGCCGCTGATCGCGACCGCGCTGCTGGCGTCGGGCGGCTCGAGCCTGGTGGCGCTGTACATCACCGGCCTGGGCGCGATCTCGGTGATCGCGACGCTGTTCGCGCGCGAGACCTACAGGACCGAGATCGACGAGGACGACGAGCAGGAGCGCGAGCTCGTGCGCGAGCGCCGGTTCGACCGCGAGAGGTTCCGCGAGCGGGAGACGGCCGGTATCCGGTGACCGCAGAGCAGGTCTTCACGCTCGAGGCGACTCCGCTCAAGTACGGCCGTGGAGCAGCCGGCGACGCCGGCTGGGAGCTGGAGCGCCTCGGCGTGACGCGGGCGATGCTGGTCAGCGACCCGGGGGTGGTCGCGGCCGGCATCACCGCCCGCGTGCGTGAGGCGATCGAGGCCTCCGGCATCGAGACCGCGGTCTGGGGCGCCGCGCGCGTGGAGCCGACCGCGGAGTCGTTCGGCGAGGCCGCGGCGTTCGCGGCCGACGGGGAGTTCGACGGCTTCGTCGGGATCGGCGGCGGGTCGAGCATCGACACCGCGAAGGTCTCCGACCTGATCTCCACGCACGGCGGCGAGATCATGGAGTACGTCAACCCGCCGGTCGGCGAGGGGCGCAAGCCGCCGTCGCCCTTGAAGCCGCTGCTGGCGATCCCGACCACGTGCGGATCGGGCGCCGAGGCGACGACCGTCGCCGTGCTCGACATCCCGGAGCTGAAGGTCAAGACCGGGATCTCGCACCGCTACCTGCGCGCCGACCAGGCGATCGTCGACCCGGAGCTGACCGCCTCGCTGCCCGCGGAGGTGGTCGCGTCGTGCGGGCTCGACGTGATCTGCCACGCCGCCGAGTCGTTCATCGCCAAGCCGTTCTCGCAACGCGACGCGCCCGACTCGCCGGGCGACCGGCCGCCCTACCAGGGCGCGACACCGATCTCGGACATCTGGTCGGCCAAGGCGCTCGAGTACGGCGGGCGGTATCTGCGCGCCGCGGTCGGCGGCGACGAGGAGGCGCGCGGCTGGATGATGCTCGCCGCGTCGCTGGCCGGGATCGGGTTCGGGGCCGCCGGCGTGCACATCCCGCACGCCTGCGCGTACCCGATCGCCGGGCTCAAGCACGAGTACGCGCCGCCCGGCTATCCCGACGACCATCGGTTCGTCCCGCACGGGCAGTCGGTGATCGTCACCGCCCCGGCGGCGTTCCGCTTCACCTACGAGGCGGCGCCGGACCGCCACCATCGCGTCGCCGAGCTGCTGACCGGGGAGCCGGCCGAGGGGGCGGACGCGCTGCCCGACGCGCTGACCGCGCTGATGCGCGACGTCGGCGCGCCGATGGGGATCGGCGAGCTGGGCTACGGGGAGGACGACATCGAGGCGCTCGTCGAGGGCGCGCTCAAGCAGCAGCGGCTGCTGGTGATCTCCCCGCGCGAGGCCGGGCCGAACGAGCTCGCCTCGATCCTACGCGCGTCGCTCTGACAGCTCGGTGAGCACGGCCTCGTAGACGCCGGCGCCGTTGCGCTCCTCGGTCACGCGCGTGTTGGCGGTGAGCGCCTCGCGGATGCTCGGGTCGCGCTCGACGCCGTTGGCGACCAGCCAGAACGTCCGCACGACCGCGGCGGCGCCCATGTCCTCGCGGCTGTCGCCGATCGCGATGCACTCCTCGCACGCGTAGCCGCGCACGCGCATGTGGAACGCGACGGCGCCGGCCTTGGACGCGCCGGCGGGGACCAGGTGGTACGCCTTCGCGTGCTCGATCCCCGGCATCGCCGGGTGGATGCCGCCGTTGTCGACCAGCCGCAGGTGCCCGAGGCCGTGCTCCTCGAGCAGCGCGTCGGCCTCGAAGGCGTCGACGTCGCCGCGGAACAGGTGCGAGACGTCGCGCTGGCGATGCCACGGGTCGTGGTACTCGAGCCGGCCGGCGTAGTGCTCGAGCAGCAGCGCGGGCGCGCCCGACTCCTCGATCTGGTCGAAGATCGTCTTGCCGTCGCGCGGCACGAGGTCGCCGGTCAGCCAGTGGACCTCGCCGTCGAGCATCACGCCCGCCCCCGCCTCGAACGCGTAACAGGCGATGCCGAGGATCCGCGCGTCGTGGAACAGGGTCTGCTGCCGGCGGCCGGAGTAGATCATCACCTCGACGCCGGCGCGCGCGCAGGCCTCGAGTGCCCGCGCGCCGAGCAGCGAGAAGTTCCCGTCCGCATCGTGCAGGAACGACGCGCGCGCACCGAGCAGCGTCCCGTCCAGGTCGACATAAACGCACCTCACGCGGAACCAGTATGCGGCTTTCTCGCACTCGCAAGCTCGCGCGAGCGTCTTAGCATGCTGCAGGTGGCGATCGTGCGCGACATCGAGCCGTGGGACGCGCTCCTGCAGGCGGGGCGGGAGGACGAGCGCCTGGTCATGCAGGCGTCGCAGCACCCGAAGCCGCCGCGTGAGACGGCGATCCCCGAGGAGCTGCACCCCGCGGTGGCCGACGCGCTGCGGGCGCGCGGCATCGAGCGGCTGTGGGCGCACCAGGCCGAGGCGCTGTTCGCGGGCTGGGCGGGGCCGACGATCGTCACCACCGGCACCGCGTCCGGCAAGTCGCTGTGCTTCAACCTCCCGACGCTCGACGTCCTGTGCCGCGACGCCCGGGCGCGGGCGCTGTACCTGTACCCGACCAAGGCGCTCGCGCAGGACCAGGCGCGGGCGCTCAACGCGCTCGGCGTGCAGCGGGCGAAGCCCGCGATCTACGACGGCGACACGCCGCGCGAGCAGCGGTCGGCGATCCGGCGGCGGGCGAACGTCGTGCTCACCAACCCCGACATGCTGCACCTGGGGATCCTCCCCAACCACCCGGCGTGGGGCGACTTCCTCTCCAACCTCGCGGTCGTCGTGGTCGACGAGGCGCACGTCTACCGCGGCGTGTTCGGCTCGCACGTGGCCAACGTGCTGCGGCGGCTGCGGCGGGTCTGCGACGCGTACGGGACCGCCCCGCGGATCCTGCTGGCGTCGGCGACAATCGCCAACCCCGGCGAGCTCGCCGAGCGGCTGACGGGGCTCGACGACATCACGGTCGTCGACCGCGACGGCGCGCCGGCGGCCAAGCGCACGATCGCGATGTGGAACCCGCCGATCGTCGACGAGAAGATCGCGGCACGGCGCTCGGTGCTCGCCGAGGCGGCCGACCTGCTCGCCGACCTCGTCAGCGAGGACGCGCGCACGATCGTCTTCATGAAGTCGCGCAAGGCGGTCGAGCTGATGTCCCGCTTCGCGCAGCTGAACCTCCAGGATCGCGGCCGGGCGGACCTCGCGGAGCGGGTCGCGCCCTACCGGGCCGGCTACACGCCCCAGCAGCGGCGCGAGCTGGAGGCGCGGCTGGTCGCCGGCGACCTGCTCGGCGTCGTGTCGACCGACGCGCTGGAGCTGGGGATCGACATCGGGTCGCTGGACGCGGCGATCTGCGTGACGTTCCCGGGCACCGTCGCCTCGCTGCGTCAGATGTGGGGCCGCGCCGGCCGCCGCGGCCGCGGGCTCGCGCTGTACGTGGCGGGCGAGGACGCGCTCGACCAGTTCTTCTGCCGCCATCCCGACGAGTTCCTCGACCGCCCGGTCGAGGCGGCGATCCTCGACCCGTGGAACGAGCAGATCCACGCCGCGCACGTGCTGTGCGCCGCGCACGAGGGGCCGCTGGAGGAGGCCGACGCGGACTTCCTCGGCCCCGAGTGGCGCACGTTCGCCGAGGCGCTGGTGTCGGCCGGCGACCTGCGCGAGCGGCCCGACGGCACGTTCGTCCCGCGCCGCCCCGAGGAGTACCCGGCGGCCGCGGTGTCGCTGCGTTCGGCGAGCCGCGACGGCGTGGTGATCGTCGACTCCCGCTCGGGCGAGCTGCTCGGCAACGTCGACCTGCAGCGGTCGATGACCACGGTCCACGACGGCGCCGTCTACCTGCACGGCGGCCGCTCGTACGAGGTCGAGGGCCTCGACCTCGAGGGCCGGCGCGCGCTCGTGCGGCCGTTCGACGGCGACTGGTACACGCAGCCCAAGAAGGAGACCGACACCTGGATCGAGGCGCTGCTCGACCGCCGCGAGCTCGACAACGGCACGGTCCTCTCGTTCGGGAAGGTGAGCGTCACCGAGACGGTGATGGCCTACCAGCGCAAGCGGCTGCCCGACCACGAGACGCTCGACCTCCAGGCGCTCGACCTCCCGCAGACCACGTTCTCGACGCAGGCGCTCTGGTACGAGCTGCCGCCGGAGATCACCGACGTCGAGTTCCCCCTCGA
>DATDKF010000179.1:0-5285 GCA_036520135.1 Solirubrobacteraceae bacterium | reverse complement strand
GATCTCCCTCGCGTAGTGCGAACGCCCGTTGCGTGGAATCCGCTGCGTGAAATCTCCGCATCGTGGGACGGATCGCGGTGTCTACGGCGCTATCGCTATGCGCGCACGAAGATCAGCAGCAGCCCGATCAGCCAGGCGAGGCGCGGTCATCGTGATGATGCCGGGCATCAGGAGTCGACATAGCCGACGTCACCGGTGTCGATCGCGCCGCCGAACACGTAGCGGAAGAGCAGGACGAAGATCACCGGCTGGACGAACAGGTAGACGACGTAGGTCGGTCCGCGCAGGATCTTGCGCAGCTGGCGGGCGGCCATCACGGTACCCCGCCGATCCGCCGACGGTCGAGGAGATTATCGCCGTCATGCGCGCCGCCGGTGACGGCCCGCACGGCCGTCGCCTGCGCGCCCTGATCGTGATCCTCTGGCGCGCCGGGCTGCGCATACGCCGAAGCCGGGCTGCGTCGGCGGAACGTCACTGCCTTGTGGTCGCGGCGATCGAATCGGAGTACGGTCCTGACGATGGCCCGGGTGCCGCGTGACCGGCGGGTCCGATCCTTTGGATCGTTCCGCAAGCGGGTGCAGGGCGACGCCGAGCAGATCATCGATCTCGCGACCGACCTGGTCGCCAGCATCGGGTTCGACGGTCGCTACCGACGGCTCAGCCCGAGTTTCGTGCGGACGTTTGGCTATTCGGAGCCGGAGCTGATGTCGCGGTTGTACGCGGAGCTCATCCATCCGGACGATCGGCCGGCGGCGCAGGAGGAGTTCGCGAAGGTCGTCCAGGGAAAGCAGCTGGTCGAGTACGAGAACCGCTGTGTCTGCGCCGACGGCTCGGAGCGCATCGTCCAGTGGAAAGCGCGCGCTGTCACGGAACAGGGCGTCCTGTATGCGATCGGTAGGGACGTGACCGAGCGCCGGTATGCAGAACGAGAGTTCGAGGAGATCTTCAACCTCTCGCCCGATCTGCTGTGCATCGCCGGGACCGACGGCTACTTCAAGCGCGTGAACCGCGCCTTTGCGGACGCGTTCGGTTACACGAACGAGGAGCTGTTGTCCCGGCCCCTCTTGGAGTTCGCGCACCCGGACGATCTGGCGTTGTCGCACGAGGCGTTCGTCCGGCTTTCTCGGGGTGAGGAGATTCCCCGGTTCGAGAATCGCAACATCCGCGCCGACGGCTCGACGTTGTGGCTCGAATGGAGTACCTACGGGCTTCCGAAGGAGGGGATCCTGTACGGAGCGGCCCGCGACATCACCGAGCGTAAGCGGGCGGAGGCCGAGCTCCGAGATGCTCAAGAGACCATCGAGGCGAGCGGTGTTCAGCTGGCCGTGTACGCCGCGGACCAGGCCGCGCTGCGGCGCGTCGCGACGCTGGTCGCCGAAGGCGCGGCACCGACCACGGTCTTCGAAGCGGTGGCCTCGGAGGTCAGCGAACTGCTCGGCTCGGCCGCGACGTCACTGATTCGCTACGACCCCGACGGTGCCGCCACCGTCCTCGCCGTCGATCGCGAGTCCGCAGCGGTGGATCGGGTGGACGCGCGGCTCACGCTGCAAGGAGCGGTGGAAGCCCCGATCGTGGTCGAAGGCCGCGTCTGGGGCACGATCGCGGCGTCGTCGAGGACGGATTCACTGCCGCCGGACGCCGCCGAGCGATTGGCGCACTTCACCGATGTCATCGCAACCGCGATCGGCAACGCCGAGAGCCGCGCCGAGGTGGCCGCCTCGCGCGCGCGTGTGGTCGCCGCCAGCGCGGATGAGCGGCGGCGGGTCGTGCGCGACCTGCACGACGGCGCGCAGCAGCGCCTGGTGCACGCCGTGATCGCGTTGAAGCTGGCACTTCGAGCCCACGGTTCCGGCGACGAGCGCGCCAAGGAGCTCGTCAGAGAGGCGCTCGACCACGCGGAGCAGGCGAATTCCGCACTGCGCGAGCTGGCGCACGGCGTCCTTCCCCACGCTCTCACCCGCGGAGGGCTGCGCGCGGCGGTGCAGGACCTCGCAGCACGAAGTGCGCTGCCGGTCGCGGCCGAGGTGTCGCCGGAGCGACTCCCGCCGGCGATCGAGGCGACCGCGTACTTCGTCGTGAGCGAGGCGCTCACGAACGCGGTCAAGCACGCCAGCGCCGAACAGAGTGAGGTCAAGGCCGACGTCGAGGGCGGTGTGCTGCGAGTGGAGGTTCGTGACGACGGGGTCGGGGGAGCCGACCCCCGCGGGTCCGGGCTCACGGGTCTCCGAGACCGCGTCGAAGCGCTCGGCGGGACGATCGAGATAGGTAGCCGCGCCGAAAGCGGGACATCGCTGGTGGTCGAGATCCCGCTCGACGAGGGCTGATCGGAGCCGGACTGGGCTCGGCGCGCAGCGCTGCGACGGACCAGTCGGCGGGAAGAACGGCGCGCCGCTATCGACCGCGACGGGGCGTCCACGTCGTCGGTGGCGCTATCGCTTTCCGCGCGACGAGCACTACTCGCGGCTTCGGCTCGAAGTCGCGGGTTCTCCTCGTCTAACGGCGACAGCCGACTGCCGTGGTGCACACGCTCCGAGAGAGACTCGGGGGCTGGTGTCGAGCGGCGTGATCATCGCTCGTCGTCAGGCGCCGCGCGCAGTCCCGACGGACTCTGTCCGGTTTCGGTGCGAACGACGCGATAGAACTGCGCGTAGCTACCGAAGCCGGCCTCCAGCGCGGCGGCGAGCGCGGTGGTGCGGTGGCCGTGGCCGTAAAGGACCCTGAAGCGCTCGAGTCGGCGTTGGTTTCGAAACCGGGTGATCGAGACTCCGGTCTGGGCCTTGAAGATGCGGCTCAGGTGAGACGGGCTCATCCCGGCCGTTCGTGCGAGCTGGTCGAGGCCGCCTGAGTTGGGGTCGGTGTGCAGCCGGCGAGCGACGGTCTCGACCGCGGGGTGGACGTCGGCGCCCGCGACGACGTCCTCACTGTCAAGAAACGCCTGCCAGGCGAAGACCAGCAGGTACGCGAGGCCGGTGTTCAGGACCGCATCGTCAACCGTCTCGGCATCGCGCAGCTCACGGAGGAGCGCGCCGAGACGCGCGACACACCGAGCGTCGAGGCGGCGCGAGTAGCGTCCGATGGGATCGCGCTGGAGCAGGGGCCGCGCCAGCGGCGTCGTGGCCGTCCGGGTGACAAGCCCCGGGCGGAACACCGCCCACCACAGCTCGTGGTCTGGTGACTCGTCGACGAGCACGTGATTCTGACCCGGAAAGAGCCACGTCAATGTGCCCGGAGTGAGCTCGTAGCGACGTTCGTTGAGCAGGTACGACGCGGTACCGCGCAGCACCAGGTTGAGTTCCAGCTCGGCGTGTCGATGGGCGCGCGGTGGCCCGTCGGCCGCCGCGTGACGAGCCACGCGGCCCTCCACGCCGTGCCGCAGCCCGAGGTCCTCGGTCATGCAAGAAACGATAGGAACTCGCGAACTAACGAGAAGACACCGGCGCGCCCGCGCGGAAAGCTGCGTTCGTCACCAACAAGGAGAGCAAATGGCCGCCGCAATCGCCCACGTCACGACTGAGCACGCTCGCCGCTTCGCGAACGACGGGTTTTTCGTCCTCGACGGTGTCCTGCCGGCGAGCGACTTGCAGATCCTGCGCAGAGAATGCCGCCGACTCGTCGACGAGCGCGACAGGGAGATGGATCGCCACGGTGTCGACAAACTCGACCTCGATCACCGCGGCCGCCGCTACTTCGTCCACGCGTACGGCAAAAGCACGCGAATGCAGCGATTCCTGTTCTCCGACCTGATGGCCCAGATCGCGCGAACCGCGCTGGGCGACACCGTCTACCTGTTCAACGAGCAGTACGTCGTGAAGGCCGCCGAGCGAGGGATGCGGTTCGGCTGGCATCAAGACTCCGGATTCATCGGCTACCCACACCTGCCGTACCTCACCTGCTGGATCGCGCTCGACGACGTCAGTGAAGCGAACGGCACCGTGTACCTGCTGCCATACGCACGCGCCGGCACGCGCGACGTCGTCGCACACGTCCGCGACGACGAAACCAACGACATGATCGGCTACTTCGGCACTGACCCCGGGGACCCCGTGATCGTGCCCGCGGGGAGCATCGCGTGCTTCTCGAGTACGGTCTTTCACCGCAGCGGCCCCAACACGACAGACCACGTCCGCCGCGTCTACGTCGCCCAGTACTCCGCCGAGCCAGTGCTCAGCGAGGACGGCTCACGACCGCGGCACCTCGCCGCACCACTGCTCGTCAACGGCCAACCGGTGCGCCAGCCTGAACGCACCCGATGACCCCAGACGCCCACGACCCTCGGAAGGCGGACTACGCGCCGGCCGCTATCCATCCGAGCCGGCGGTCGGCTCACCTTCTGTCCGGACTGCCGCTTCGCGCGACCAGTGCCGGCCGCGTGTCGGACCGTTGATGACGCAGAACAACGGCCCGACAGGGAGCTGGAGCCGCCACTCGAGCCAAGGCTGGAGCTCCTCCCAGCCCCAGGCATCCATGCCGACCTCACGGCGACGTCCGCCCTTGCCACGCCGAACGAGCAGAGCGCCGCGGCGCTGATCGAGATCGCCTTCAGCCAAGGCGAGCACCTCCTGAATGCGCAGCCCCGCGCGCCACAGGATCACGATCACTCCGCGCAGCCGGCGGCCGTGCGCGTCGTCGCCGGCGGCGCGCATGACGGCGATGATCTCTTCCACCTTTGGCGGGTCGGCCGGGTAGCGCAGACCTTTGTCGCGCGGCGATCGACCGGCGTGGAAGCCGGGCATCGTGGCCGGTGATCGACGTCGACCAGCGCGATCGAGCAGCAGCTCGGACATGACCCCTCCTCGGGCTCGTAGAACGAGCCGAGGATCCGCCGTGCCGGCCGCCAAGCGACGGCCCACAACGCCGATGCGCTGCTGCCGCTTCCCGAGCGAAGCAGCGGCGACAGGCGATGCGCCATCACTGCTCCGTGTGCCTCGAGGCAGCACCGCTCGACGCCGGTCCGAATCGGCGTGTCAGGAAAGCGCGATCGTGCTTGCGGTCGACCGTCCGGTGCACGAAGGTCGCTGCAACCGAGCAGCGCCCCACCAAGCCGGAAGGAGCCGCCATGAAGCCCACGGCGCGCCGTTTCGCTCTCGCCCTCGCATTCACTTGCGCCGTGACCGCGCTGCCGGCCACGCCCGCCGCTGCGACGCCGCCGACCGTCGAGGTTGAGCCGTTTCATCTGGTCGAGGTTGTTCCGGCCGGCGCGGCATGCGCCTTCGACGTCACCATCGAACACGACGGCACGATCGTGACGACGACGTTCTACGATCGCGATGGCACGCCGGTCCGCC
>DATDKF010000178.1:0-8678 GCA_036520135.1 Solirubrobacteraceae bacterium | reverse complement strand
CATCGGCGGCGCCCTGTACATGGGCCGCTGGCATCGCGACGCGCGGCACTTCCTCTCAAACCACCGCGACGAGCTGACCGGCCTGCCGCTGGCGGTCTTCGCGATGGGACCCCTGACACTCGAGGGCAAGGACGTCGCAAGCTCGCGCAAGCAGGTCGACCACGCGCTCGCCAAGGAGCCAGGGCTGGAACCGCTCACGGTCGCCATCTTCGGAGGCGTGGTGGACCCGGGCGAGGAGCAGTTCCCGTTCACGCACATGGATGCGTCGGACGCGCGCGACTGGGAACAGATCCGCGCATGGGCCGACTCCGTCGCCGCGCTCTCGATGCTCGCGGCTGTCTGACCGCGGGTCCTAACTCTCTGGCCGAGCTTCGATGCCCGTCAAGCGGCGCGCGTAACCGGATCGGTGAGATCCCGCGCGACGTGCCGCGCTGCGCGCGCTGCAAGACGCTGCTGCCGTAGCTCGTCGGCGCCGACAGCGCGGGGTTCGAGATCGAGGTCACCGCCTCTGTTCCAGTGCAGGCAGCGTCCGTCTACGCCTCGCCGCTGCAGGACGTCTTCGGGTCAGCGCCCTCCGCGGCGTGCGAGCTCCCGCAAGACGACCACGCGCACGCCGCGAGCACATCAAGTGCTTCCAAATCGCTTCCACAGCCTCTCTTGGCTTCGGCGACTAGCGGTGATGAGCAGGAAAGCGCAGCTGATTCCAGGAACTTCGTGAAGTGGGCGGTCGCGGGCTCGAACCGCGGACCTCCTGCTTGTAAGGCAGGCGCTCTGACCAGCTGAGCTAACCGCCCGGGGTTCTGTGATCGTAGAGCCCCAGCCCGCGCGCCCCGCCGACGACCGGCAGGCGGATCCGGCTGTGGCGCGGGTCGAGCGTGAGCCGCGTCCCCGGGCGGGCGGATCGTGTAGTCGATGCCCTGCGACTCGGTCTGCCCCGGCCGGCTGACGCGGATCCGGACGCGGTCGCGCCGGCCGTCGCGGTCAGTGACGAGCGGCGTCTCGACGTACACGGTCTGCTCGATCGCGTCCGCGAGCGCGAACTGCGGCTGAGTGACGCCGTCCTGGAGCTCGAGCCAGGGCGGCGGTGTCTACGCGCCTGCTGACGCGGGCAGGACAAGCGCGGCGAGCGTCGCAGCGGCGGCGAGCGCGTGACGTCGTGATGCATCGAACCCCTCCGTGGTGACGCGGCCGAACTGGGAAAGGTAGCGGCTGCCATCATGCGGCCGATGGACCGCTCGGTCGCATGGCGCGCGGCGCTGGCGCAGGCGTTCTTCATCGCCGTGGTGGCCGTCGTGCTCGCCGTGGCCCTGCCGCGGTCGTTCTTCGAGGATTGGGGCTGGCTCGCCGGGCCCAGCGCGTGGGGGCTGTGCGCGCTCGTGGCGGGGGCATGGCTGCGGCTGCCGCCCGTCTGGGTGCTCGCAGGGGCGGCGCTGTCGGGACTGCTGATGCTGCCGGGCGTGTTCCTCGGCGCCCACTGGCTGGGCGCGCCGCTGGGCCTGCTGGCGTTCGGCGCCTGGTGCGGGTGGCTGGCCGCGCGGCGGCCGGGCGGCCGTGTCGCGGTGGCGGCCTGATGGATCTCGGGCTGCGCGACCGTGTCGCCCTCGTCACCGGCGCGTCGAAGGGGATCGGGCGCGCGATCGCGGCCGGCCTCGTCGCGGAGGGCGCCCGCGTGGCGATCGCCTCGCGCTCGCAGGAGCGCATCGCCGCGACCGCTGCCGAAATCGGCGCGCGCGGCTACGCGTTCGACTCGGCCGATCTCGACGCGATCCCGGGGCTGGTCGAGCGGGTCGAGTCCGACCTCGGGCCGATCGACATCTACATCGCTAACACCGGCGGGCCGCCGAGCGGGCCGGATCCGCTCGGCTTCACGCGCGAGCAGTGGGAGGCCGCCCACCGCACGCTCGTGCTGTCGCCGATGGCGTTCATCGAGCGCCTGCTCCCGGGGATGCGTTCGCGCGGCTTCGGGCGCGTCGTCGCGATCGGGTCGATGTCGACCGTCGAGCCGATCGACAACCTGCAGCTCTCCAACGCCCACCGCCCCGGCCTCGTCAACGCCTTTAAGGTGCTCGCCCGCCAGGCCGCCCGTGACGGCGTGACACTCAACCACGTGCATCCGGGCACGGTCGCCACCGACCGGATCTTCGACACCTCCGGCGGCCGCGAGGCCGCCGAGGCTCGGGCGCGCGACAGCCTGCCCTCAGGCCGCATGGGCACCGTCGACGAGCTCGCTGCCGCGGCGGTCTTCCTCTGCTCCGTCCCGGCGGCGTACATCAACGGCACGTCGATCCTCGTCGACGGCGCGCTCACCCGCAGCGTCTGAGTCATCCCAGCCAGGCCGGGCGCTCGAAGCCGGCGTAGGCCTGGATCGCTCCGTAGATGCTCTGCACGATGAACGTGGAGCAGACCGCGAGACGCACAGTTCCGTACTTCAACGTCCTGCGCTTGCGCTGCGACGCGCGCGACACGCGGTTGACCGCGGCATGACGCAGACATGATCGTGGAAGGGCGAGCCGATCGAGCCACCACGTCTCGATCTCATCGAGTGTCATGCCGTTCCCGAGATGGACGTTGACGGTCAGCGCGACGCGAGCATCGTCCACGTCGTAGCAGCGCCGGAGAAACGCTAAGAACACGGACAGCATCTCGGCGTCTGAGTTGGTGAACACGACCTGGTTCCGGCTCCGCGCTCCCTCGGCCCAGTAGAGCATGCAGCCGGTGCGGTGCAGTGGATCGCCGACCGCCGCCATGGCGCGGCCGTGCTGCTGAGCCGCCACGCGCCGGGCTCGAGCGTTCGCGCTCGAACGCGCCGTGCCGCTTCGCTGGCGATTGAAGATCGGATTGGCGTCGCGAAGCGCCGCTAGCTGCTCCACCGTCAGCTCGACGTCGCTCACCCATCTGCCGACGGTGCTGGGCGCCACCGCCAGGGCGGCCGCAATCGCCTTGATCGGAAGACCTTGCTCCCGACGAAGCCTGCGCGCCTCCTCCCGCTCTGCGACCTTCACGAACACATGTTCGCATCTGGCTCGGACAGTACCCCCAGCGGGGATCGAACCCGCGATCTCTGCCTTGAAAGGGCAGCGTCCTAACCACTAGACCATGGGGGCGTGCGCGGTCGAGTCTAGGACCCTGGAGCCTCGTCGGGCCAGTGGCCGTGCTCGTCGAAGAAGCGGCGGGCTTCCTCGTCCTCGTCGCGGTCGTGGTGGCCGGTGACGAGGAAGTAGGCGATGACCCCGACCATGCCAAGGCCGCCGATGACGGCGATGATGCTCCAGATCGTTTCTGCCATGAGTGCCCCCGGCAGGAATCGAACCTGCGTCGCGCGGAGTAAAAGTCCGCCGCTCTAACCGCTGAGCTACGAGGGCTGGGACATGGTAAATCGCCGGGCTACTCTGGCTCCGTGCACCCGGAGGGTGAGGGTCGGAGGGGCCCCGCACGGCGGCGCAGGAGGACCCCGGAAGTCGCGGAGCGCGAAATCATCGCAGCTGCCGAGTCGCTGCTGCGTGAGCGGCCGTTCCGGGAGCTGACCGTTGACGAGGTGATGCGGCGGACGGAGCTGTCGCGGCCGTCGTTCTACGTGTACTTCACCGATCGGCATCAGCTCGTGCTCAAGGTCGTCGAGCACCTCGGCGGGGAGCTGTTCACGATGTCCGATCGCTGGCTGCGTGGCACCGGCGAGGGGCCGGAGATCGCGCGCGAGGCGCTCGACGGCATCGTCGCTGTGTACGTCGAGCACGGACCGGTGATGCGGGCACTGGCGGACGCGGCGGCCGACGACCGCGGCGTCGACCAGGCGTACAACGCGCTCGTGCAGACCTTCATCGACGCCACCGCGCGCCACATCGAGGAGGAGATCGCCGCCGGCCGGATGCTCCCCGTCGACGCACGCGAGACCGCAACCGCGCTCGTGTGGATGATGGAGCGCTATCTGAACCTCAGCCTCGGCCGCGAGCCGTTGACGCCGCACGAGACCGTCGCCGACACGCTTGCGACGATCTGGACCCGCGTGCTCTACGGCCGCTAGTACCGGCGTCCGCAAGTACGCACGGTTCCGGCGGCCGCACGTACTTCCGAGCACCGGGACTAGTCGACCGCTCGCGCCAGCCAGGCGCCGAGGAGCGCGGAGCCGCCGGCGAGGGCGCCGACGCCGAGCAGGCCGCTGCGCGGCAACGCGCGGCGCTCGCCTAGCGTCGCGCCGAGGTCGCCGAAGTCGGCGAGCGCTCCGGCGACGAGCCATGGCCGCGCGGGCGAGCTGCCGCGCAGCGCCAGGATGGCACCGAGGCCGAGCGCGAGGTCGCGCGCCCCGACCGCGCGGCCGAGCACGCGGGCGCCCGGGCGCGCGGCGTCGTCGCCGACCCAGCCGCGGTTGATCGCGACCGGCGAGACCAGCAACGTCGCGCCGATGCCGACCCGGCCGAGCGCGATGACGAGTGCCGCGTCGCGGGCGTCCATGCCCGGGAACGCTAGCGGGGTGGCGGGCCGACGGGCGGGCGGGCGGTGCCCGTGCGGGGCGACTCAGTGGCGGAAGTGGCGGCGGTGGGTGAAGACCATCGAGATGCCGGCGGCGTCGGCGGCCTCGACCACCTCGTGGTCGCGCACCGACCCGCCCGGCTGGATGATCGCCGTCACGCCCGCGTCGACCGCCAGCTGTGGACCGTCCGAGAACGGGAAGAACGCGTCGGACGCCATCGCTCCGCCCGCGAGTTCGGCGTCGTTGGCGCGGGCCTTGTCGATCGCCAGGCGCACCGAGTCGACCCGGCTCATCTGCCCGGCGCCGATGCCCACCGACGCGAGGTCGTGCGCGAGCACGATCGCATTCGAGCGCACGTGCTTGCAGACCTTCCAGGCGAACAGCATCTCGCCCCACTCGCCCTCGGACGGCTTGCGGTCGGTCACGACCTCCATCTCCGAGCGGTCCTCGAGATCGAGGTCGCGGTCCTGGACCAGCAGGCCGCCCATGACGCGCTTGACGTCCCACTCCGAGATGTTCATGCGGCGCCGCTCGTTGTCCTCCAGCACGCGCAGGTTCTGCTTGGTGGCCAGCGCCTGCACGGCGTCCTCGGTGAAGCTGGGCGCCAGCACGACCTCGGCGAACTGCTCGAGCAGCGCGGCCGCGAGCTCGCGGTCGACCGGCCGGTTGAGACAGATGACGCCGCCGAACGCCGACAGCGGATCGCAGGCGAACGCGCGCCGGTAGGCCTCCAGCGCCGAGCCGCCGACGGCCGCCCCGCACGGGTTGTTGTGCTTGATAATCGCGCACGCGGGGACCTCGAACTCGCCGACCAGCAGCCGGCCCGAGTTGATGTCGAGCACATTGTTGAACGACAGCTCCTTGCCGTTGAGCTGGCGCACCTGCGAGAGCACGTGCATGCGCGCGCCGATCTGCGAGTAGTAGGCCGCGCGCTGGTGCGGGTTCTCGCCGTACGAGAGGTCGGTGACCTTCTCGTAGGCGGACATGATCACCTCGGGGAAGTCGCCCTGCTTCTCGGCGAACCACCGCGAGATCGCGGTGTCGTAGCGCGCGGTGTAGGCGAACGCCTCGGCCGCGAGGCTCTCGCGCGTGGTGAGCGAGAGCAGGTTCTCGCCCTCGCGCAGCTCCTGCAGCACGGCGTCGTAGCTCTCCGGCTTGACCACCGGGGCGGTGAAGGCGAAGTTCTTGGCGGCGGCGCGGATCATCGTCGGCCCGCCGATGTCGATGTGCTCGAGCACCTCGTGCTCGGTCACGCCGCGACGGCTCGCCCACGCCTCGAACGGATACAGGTTCACGCACACGAGGTCGACGAACTCGACCTCGTGCTCGTCCGCCGCGGCCATGTGCGCGGGGTCGTCGCGCAGCGCGAGTACGCCGGCATAGAGCTTCGGGTGAAGCGTCTTGACGCGGCCGCCCATGATCTCCGGGAAGCCCGTGAAGTCCTCGATGTCGCGCACCGTGAGACCGGCTTCGCGCAGCGCGGTGGCGGTCCCGCCGGTGGAGACCAGCTCGATGTCGAGCTCGGCGAGGCCGCGGGCGAACTCGGCGACGCCGGTCTTGTCAGACACGGAGAGCAGCGCGCGCCGGATGCGGACCTGGCCCGGTTGGGTCATCTCCGTCCTCCCATCCGGCGGGGACGATACCTGTGGTTGTGGGCTCATCGCTGGACCGTCACTCGTCGTGGGTGGGCAGGGTCGGCGCGGACGGTGCCGCGCGCGATCTGGGTGACGGCGTCGCACAGCAGGTCGTGCTCGATCGGGCGCAGGGCCTCGCGGACCTGCGCGGCGTTGCGGGGGTCCGGCAGCTCGATCGCGCGCTGGACGATGATCGGCCCGGTGTCGACGCCCTCGTCGACGAAATGCACCGTGACGCCGAAGACCTTGACGCCGTAGCTGAGCGCCTGCTCGACCGCGCGCAGGCCGGGGAAGGCGGGCAGCAACGCGGGATGGACGTTGATCACCCGGCCCGGGAAGCGGGCGAGGAAGCCGGGCGTGAGCAGCGCCATGTATCCGGCGAGCACGACGAGCTCGACGCCGTGGCCGGCGAGGAAGCCGGCCATCGCGGCATCGCGCGCGGCGCGGTCGTCGCCGAGCGGGAACACGGCGGTCGGGACGCCGGCGCGCTTGGCCCGCTCCAGCGCCACGGCACCCGGCTGGTCGCTGCCCACGGCGACGACGCGGATGCCCTCGCGGCCGTGCACGCGGTCGAGTATGGCCTGGAGGTTGGTGCCGGCGCCCGAAGCGAGCACGCCGACGTTCATGCCACCTCCAGCTTCGGGAACCGGCCGCCGGTGGAGCGCAGGGTGCCCGCCGCGAGCAGCGCGTCGACCCGCTCGAGCACCGCCGGCGCCGCGAGGTGCGACCACGCGCCGTAGTGCGGCAGGCCGTCGTAGGAGTACTTCTTGACGACCTTCGACTGGCCGCCGCGCAGGATCTCCACCACTCGGGTACGCCCGACCTCCGGCTGCGCGGACGCCACGACATCGAGGATCGCCTCGTCGAGCTCGCCGACCTCGCCCGACGCGGCCGGGCGGTGGGCGAGCTGCGCCGGCCGTTCGACCGGCCGGCGCTCGGGCGGCGCCGGCGGGGCCGGCGCGAGCGACGGGTCGCAGACGTCGCAGCACGGGCCGGCGGGAGTGGGCGCCGCGCCGTCGCCGAAGTGGCGCAGGATCCCCTCGCGCCGGCAGCGGTCGCCCTCCACCCAGGCCCAGACCGAGCGGTACTGGCGCCAGCGCACGCGCGTGCCTTCCCGCGCCGACGAGCGGCACAGGGCGAGCGTGCGGCCGTCCCACGCGCCGGCGAGGCGGCCCATGATCCGGTCGGGCGGCGACGGGGCGGGCTGGATCACGCCCGCCTGGGCCAGGTGGCCGACGATCGCGCGGACGACCTCCTCCTCGCCGTCGAGCAACTCGATCGGGATGTCGTAGCGGCCGCCGGCGGCCTCCGCGGCGGCCACGATCCGGCGGGCGGCGGCCTGCAGCGCGCCGTCCTCGACCGTCGAGCGCTCGATGAAGAAGACGTGCAGCCCCTTGTCCTTGCCTGTGGCGAACACGAGGGCCCGGGCGGGCTTGCCGTCGCGCCCCGCGCGGCCGGCCTCCTGGTAGTAGGCCTCGAGCGAGCTCGGGACGCTCTCGTGGCAGACCGTCCGCACGTCCGCCTTGTCGATGCCCATGCCGAACGCGTTCGTCGCCACCACGACCGGCGCGTCCCCGGCCATGAAGCGCCGCTGCGCCTCGGCGCGGGCCTCGCGCGGGAGGCCGGCGTGGTAGGCGATCGCCTCGATGCCGAGCTGCGAGGCCAGCCGCGCGGCGAGCCGCTCGCTGTCCGCCCGCGTGCCCGCGTAGACGATCCCGGGCAGCGCACCCGGCTCGGCGAGCGCGGCGCCGATCCCGCGGTGGACGGCCGGCTTGTTCGCGCACCGCACGACCGCGAACGAAAGATTCGGGCGGTCGAACCCGGTGGCGACCCGGACGGGATCGCGCAGCCCGAGCCGCGTCACGATGTCGGCCGCCACCTGCGGCGTGGCCGTCGCGGTCGAGGCGACGATGGCCTCCGCGCCGAGCCACCGCGCCGCGTCGGCGAGCCGGAAGTAGTCGGGCCGGAAGTCGTGCCCCCACTGGGACACGCAATGCGCCTCATCGACGACGAACAGGCCGATCCGCGCATGCCGGATCCGCTCGAGGAACCCGGGCGAGGAGAACCGCTCCGGCGCGACGTACAGCAGCCGCAGGTCACCCCGCGCGGCGCGCTCGAGCGTGCGCCGGTTGGTCGCCGTGTCCTGCTGGGCGTTGACGAGCCCGACGTAGCCGGGTGCCACCCGCTCGATCGCCTGCACTTGGTCCTGCATCAGCGACACCAGCGGCGAGACGACGAGCGTGAGGTCGGCCCGCATCAGGGCCGGCAGCTGGTAGCAGAGCGACTTGCCCGAGCCGGTGGGCATGACCACCAACACGTCACGCCCGCGCACCGCGGCCTCGACCGCCTCCCGCTGGCCGCGCCGGAACGCCTCGAACCCGAACAGCTCGTGCAGCGCTCCCTCGGGATCGCGCGAGCGCGCGACCGGCTCGGCCGGCGGCGGGCCCAGCCCGGGAAGCGCGACGTTCTCGATGGCCAGCGACATGGACGGGCGACCATACCGGCGGGTCCGGAGGGCAAGACCGGGTTTGCGCAGGCTTGTGACAGTTTCGTTGCGGAGGTGGCACGAAGCGCAC
>DATDKF010000177.1:0-9872 GCA_036520135.1 Solirubrobacteraceae bacterium | reverse complement strand
GAAGGGCATGAGCGGATGGCTCGTGCGCGACTCGATCGCCACGAACGCCGCGAGCAGCACGAGCGCCAGCGCGAGCAGCCCGATGGTCTGCGTGGAGGCCCACCCGGCATCGCTCGTGTCCACGAGCGCGTAGACGAAGATCGCCAGCCCGGCGGTCACCCTGAAGGCGCCCGCCGCGTCGAAGACGCGCGGCCGGTCGTCGCGGCTCTCCGGCAGCAGCCGCGGCGCGGCGAAGGCGGCGAGCAGACCGATCGGCACGTTGACGAAGAGGACCCACTCCCAGCCGGCCCACTCGGTGAGCATGCCGCCGAGCAGCACGCCGACCGCGCCGCCGGAGCCGGCCACCGCGCCCCACACGCCCATTGCCTTGTTGCGATCGGCGCCTTCGGCGAACAGCACGGTCACGAGCGACAGCGCGGCCGGGGAGAGCAGCGCGGCGCCGAGGCCCTGCACGGCGCGAGCGGCGATCAGCCAGCCCTCGCTCTGGGCGAGACCGCCGGCGAGCGAAGCCACTGCGAAGAGGATCAGGCCTGCGATGAAGAGACGACGACGACCGAGCAGGTCGGCCATGCGGCCGCCGAGCAGCAGGAAGCCGCCGAACACGAGCACGTAGGCGTTGACCACCCACGAGAGGTTGTCCTGCGAGAAGTGCAGATCGCGCCCGATCGACGGGAGCGCGACGTTCACGATCGAGGCGTCGAGGATTACGACGAACTGGGCGGCGGCAAGCAGCGCCAGCGCCAGCCATTTGTTGGTGCTGCTGTGGGGCATGCGGGGAACTCCTGGGGAGGATGTGGAACCTGCGTTCCGGTTCTGCACTGGCACAATACGGAGCGCCTATTCCGGTTTCAAGTGCGGGCAGCCACACCTTTATCCGGAATCGAGGTTCCGCTACAGTCCTGGCATGACCGAGCTCGCCGAGAAGCCGCTACGCGCAGACGCGCGGCGCAATCGCGAGAAGGTCCTGGCCGCGGCTCGCGCGGTGTTCGCCGAGCAGGGCGTGGACGCGCAGATGGACGACGTCGCGCGCCGCGCGGACGTCGGCGTCGGCACGGTCTACCGCCACTTCCCAACCAAGGAGGCGCTCGTCACCGCGCTGACCGACGAGCTGTTCGAGGTGATCGCCGCGCACGCGCGCGAGCTGCTCGAGCTCGACGACCCCTGGGAGGCGTTCCGGCAGGCGATGTGGTTCAGCGGCGAGAAGACCGCCGGCGACCGGGCGTTCGCCGAGATTCTCGGCGCGTCGCAGGGCGCGATGCCGCGCAGCTGTCCCGGCAAGGAGAATCTGATCGCCACGACGAGCGAGCTGATGCAGCGTTCGATCGCGGCCGGGAAGATGCGGCCGGACGCCGTGATCGACGACATCCCGCTACTGATGTGTGGGGTCGGGAGCGCGGTCGCCGTGCCCCACCCGCGACCAGACGCGTGGCGCCGCCACCTCGCGATCGTGCTCGACGGTCTGCGCGCAGAGGCCGCCAGCGAAGAATTGCGCTGACTATCGTGTGGCGCCATGACCGCGCCCGCCGATCTTGAAGCCGTTGCCTGGGACCTCGATCCGCTGCTGAACGGCGGCGCCGGGAATCCCGAGGCCGCCGTCGCGTCGATGCTCGAAGCGGCGCAGCGCCGCGCCGACGCGTTCGCGGACGCGCACGCGGGCAAGGTCGCCGACCTCGACGGGCTTGGCCTCGTGGCCGCGATGCACGAGCTCGAGGCGCTCCAGGAGCTGCTCGGGCGCGCCGGCTCCTACGCGATGCTCAACTTCGCCGGCAACACCGCCGACCCGCCGCGCGGCGCGCTGCTGCAGAAGGTGCAGGAGGGCGCGACCGCGATCGAGACCCGGCTGCTGTTCTTCGAGCTCGAGTGGGCCGGACTCGACGACGAGCGCGCCGAGGAGCTGCTGGCCGCCGACGGGCTCGAATTCGCGCGCCACCACCTGCGCACCGCGCGCCGCTACCGTCCGCACCTGCTCACCGAGCCGGAGGAGAAGATCCTCGCCGAGAAGGCGCTGACCGGGCGCACCGCGTGGTCGCGGCTGTTCGAGGAGCAGGCGTCGGCGATCACGGTCGCGCTCGAGGACGGCGCCGAGCCGGTGTCTCTCGAGGTTGCGCTCTCGCGCCTGTTCGCGCCCGACCGGGACGTCCGCCGTCACGCCGCCGAGCGCGTGACCGACGCGCTCGAGCCGGGCCTGCGCACGCGCGCGTACGTGCTCAACACGCTGCTCGCGGACAAGATGGTCGACGACCGGCTGCGCCACTACCCGCACTGGCTCGCCAGCCGCAACCTCGCCAATGAGGCGTCCGACGAGTCGGTCGAGGCGCTGATCAAGGCGGTCCGCGACCGCTACGAGCTGCCGCGCCGCTGGTACCGGCTGAAGGCGCGGCTGCTCGGCATCGACCGGCTCGCCGACTACGACCGGATGGCGGCCGTCACCGACGCCGAGGAGCACGTCGAGTGGCCGCAGGCCCGCGACACGGTGCTCGAGTCCTACAGCGCATTCTCGGACGAGCTGGGCGCGCTCGTCCGGCGCTTCTTCGACGAGTCGTGGATCGACGCGCCGGTGCGGCCGAACAAGCGCGGCGGCGCGTTCTGCGCGTACACGGTGCCGTCCGCCCACCCGTACGTCCTCCTCAACTACACCCACACGCGGCGCGACGTGCTCACGCTCGCGCACGAGCTCGGCCACGGCGTGCACGCGGCGCTCGGCGCCCGCCAGGGCGTCTTCCACATGGCGACGCCGCTGACGATGGCCGAGACCGCGAGCGTGTTCGGCGAGACGCTGGTGTTCGGGCGGCTGCTCGAGCAGGCGTCGACGGCCGAGTCGCGGCTGGCGCTGCTCGCCGAGAGCATCGAGGGCTCGATCGCGACCGTGTTCCGCCAGGTCGCCATGAACCGCTTCGAGCACCTGGTCCACACCGAGCGCCGCGAGCGCGGCGAGCTGGCCGTCGAGCGGATCGGCGAGCTGTGGGCGGTGTCCCAGACCGAGCTGCTCGGCGACGCCGTCGAGGTAACCGACGGCTACCGCTCCTGGTGGTCGTACGTGCCCCACTTCATCGGCTCGCCGGGCTATGTCTACGCGTACGCGTACGGGCAGCTGCTCGCGCTCGCCGTCTACGGTCGCTACGAGGAGCAGGGCGAGAGCTTCGTGCCCGCCTACCTCGAGCTGCTCGCGGCCGGAGGCTCGCGCAGCCCCGAGGACCTCGGCGCAATCGTCGGCGTCGACCTCGCCGATCCCGGCTTCTGGGATCGCGGGCTCGACATCGTGGAGCGTCAGCTCGACGCGGCCGAGGCTGCGGCGCTCGAGTCGGGCCGGGTGTAGGGGGTCAGACCCGACACGACCGCCGCCGACGGGACGAACGCCGCGTAGGGGTCAGACCCCCGGTGCGGCCAATTCGTCGCCCATGCGCGCGCGGCCGTAGCGCACGGCGCGGCCCTCGCGGCGGCCCTCGATCAGGCCGGCGCGGCGCAGGATGCCGAGGTGCTCGGAGACGCCGGCCGGGCTGGCGCCGAGGCGGCGGGCGAGCTCCTGGGTCGTGGCCGGCGGCGCGACCGCCGCGTTCGCGTTCGCCGCCGCGGCGGCCGTCGCCGGCGCCGCGCTGGCCGCAGTCAGCGCTCTGCGGCCGCGCTGAGCAGAACCCGGACGACGATCCGCGCTAGCGCCACGAGCTCGTCGACCGCCACCCATTCGTCGACCGCGTGCGCGCGCTCGATCCCGCTCGGGCCGGCCATCACGCACGGGATCCCGCGCGCGCCGAACAGGCGCATGTCGGCGCCCCACGGGACGCCGGCGACCCGCGCGGGGCCGCCGCGCTCGGCGCTCACCGCCTCCCCCACCCGCCGCGCCCACGGGTGGTCCACCGGCGTCTCGGCAGGCAGGTACGCGCCGCCGGTCCAGGAGATCTCGGCCGGCGCCTCGCCGTCGTCGAGCGCCGCCGCCACCGCCGCCTCGACCTCCGCGCGCGCGGCGGCCGCGTCGATCCCGACCGGCACGCCGAGCCGGCCGTCGAGCTCGACGCGGTCGGGCACCTGGCTCGGCCAGTCGCCGCCGCTCACGCGGCCCACCAACAGCGGGTACGGCAGCTCGAGTTCGCGCATCAGCGGATGCTCGACGCCGTCGTTGATGCGCCGCTCGAGGTCGGCCAGCGCCGCGTGCACGCGCACGTAGCGGTCGATCGCCGAGCAGCCCTCCAGGCGGTGCGCGGCGTGCGCGGTACGCCCCGGGATCACGCACCGGAAGGTGAGCGCGCCCGCGTGCGCGCAGATGACGTCGAAGCCGGTCGGCTCGCCGATCAGCGCGGCGTCGAACGCCGCGTCGAGCTCGAGCTCCGCGAACGTGCCGAGGCCGCCGTCCTCCTCCGAGCTCACGCACTGCAGGACGACCTCGGGCGTCGTCGCACCGGCCGCGCGCAGCGCCGCCAGCGCGTGCAGCATCGCCACGACCGCGCCCTTCATGTCGACCGACCCGCGCCCATACAGGCGCCCGTCCTCGACCGCGCCCGACCACGGCCCGTGCCGCCACGGCACGGTGCCGGGCCCGACCACGTCGACGTGCCCGTTCAGCGCGATCCGCCCGGGCGCGCTCCCCGGCAGCGTGACGGTCAGGCCCCACAGCTCGTCGCGCGGGCGCTCCTCGCCCGGATGGTCCGGGTGCGCACGCAGGGCGGCGAGGTCGTGCGCGTGCAGGTCGGCGCCGAGGCCCGCCTCCCGCGCCAGATCGGCGAGCGCCGCGAGCGCCGGCCGCTCATCGCCGGTGACGCTCGGGACGCGCACGATCGCCGCCGCGTCGCGGGCGAGTGCATCGGGATCCAAGGCGTCGAGGGCGTCCATCGGAACGGGCACGGTACGCGCTCGGTCGTCTCCGGGGCGAGCGACGTGACAACTGTCCCTTCGGGGAGTAGGCGGAAGCCCACATCGGTCTTACGCTCCTCCCCGTCTGGTCGTGCCACAAGGAAGGTCCGGTCGACGAACGACGCACGCTGCATCCTCAGAACTCGAGCGGGCCGAGGTGGGACCCGCCCCGCCCGCCAGGGGCGGGTCCCACCTGGGCTCGCTCAGCCCCGAGCCCGTACCACGGTGCACCGGCGCAGGACGCGCCGGCGACGGCGACCACTACGCATTCCGGCGCACGACGCGACCGGCGTAGGGACGCCAGCTTCGCCCACACATCCTCGCTCGCGCGCACCGCGAGCGCCGCCATCCGGCGGCGCCAACCGCTCCGTTACTCTGGAAGACGGTGCTACGCGACAACCAAAACTCCCCGTCCGATCCAGCCGCTTGGCTCGGCGCCCGCGTCCGCGAGCTGCGGCGCGATCGGGGCCTCACCCTGAAGGCGCTCGGTCGTGACGCCGGCCTGTCGCACCCGTTCCTGAGCCAGCTCGAGCGCGGGCTCGCGCGGCCGAGCATGACCTCGGTGGAGCGGATCGCGCGGGCGCTCGACGTGCCGGTGAGCATGCTGTGGATCGGCCCGCGCGAGGAGACCGTGCGGATCGTGCGCGCCGCCGACGGCAGCCTGACCTCGCACCGCGACCCCGACGCCCCCGGCGGCATCCGCGAGCTGTCGCCCGAGCGCGCCTCGGTGCGCGTGCGCGAGTGGCGCGGCGGGTCGCGCTCGTGGTCGGACGCGGGCGACACGACGACCGGCGAGGTGATGGTCTACGTGGTCCGCGGCGCGATCGAGGTCGACGTCGACGGGACGATCCACGCGCTGCGCCAGGGCGACTCGCTGTTCTTCGACGGCACGCTGCGCCACCGGCTGCGCCGGAGCGGCGGCACCGGAACGCGCGCGCTCTACGTCGCCACCGGCTGACGCAGGCGGTACACCGCGCCGGCGGCGAGATCCGGGATCGGCCGCGACGTGATCGTCCACTCGCCCGCGGCGAGCTCGAGGAAGCGCGCGGCGGGCGGGCGGCCGGGGTCGGCCAGCCAGACCTCGCGGCCCAGGCGCGGGAGCAGCGGCAGCAGCGCGTCGGCGTTGCGGGCCTCATAGAGCACGTCCGACGCGAGCACGAGGTCCCAGGGCGCGCGCTCGACCAGCGGCGCGGGGTCCGTCCACGAGCAGACGAGCGTCTCGATCTGCACGCCGTTGCGCTCGGCGTTCGCGCGGGTCATCGCGACCGCGTCGGGCGCCCAGTCGGTGGCGAGCACGCGGCCGCCGGCCAGTGCAGCGGCGATGCTCGGCAGCCCGAGCCCGCAGCCGAGCTCGAGCGTGCGGGCGCCGCGCAGCGCGCGGCCGGCGACGGCGCGGGCGAGGGCGAGCGAGCTCGGCCACAGCTCGGCCCAGTACGGCAGGTACTCCTCGTGCTCGAACGCGTCCTCGTCGAGCAGCGCCTCGGCGTCGCGCGGGCGCAGCAGCCTGAGGTCACGGCCGTCCAGCGCCACGACCTCCTCGACGACGTCATCCATGCACATGGTTGTATCCACCCCATCCCTCGATCGGATTCGAGAGTCACGAGCGTCGACGTGGCGCGCCGAGCCGGCGTGTCGCAGTCGACCGTGTCGCTGGTGCTGTCCGGCAAGGGCGCGGGCCGGATCTCGGCCAAGACCGAGGCGGCCGTGCGCGCGGCCGCCGAGGAGCTCGGCTACCGGCCGAACGTGGCGGCGCGGACGCTGCGCACGGGTACGGCCCGTACGGTCGGCCTGGTGGTCACCGACGTCACGCACCCGTTCTTCGGGCCGGTGCTGCGCGGCGCGCAGGCGGCGGCGTGGCGGGCGGGCTACGCGGTCGCGCTCGTCGACGTCGCCAACGACCCCGACCGCGAGCGCGCCTCGTTCGAGGCGCTGCGCGCCGGCCCGGCCGACGGCTTCATGTTCTTCACGGTCGACCCGCCGGAGGGCAGCGGGGAGCACGTGGTGGCGATCGAGGTCGAGCCGCCGGGCATGGCGTTCGTCCGGGTCGACACCGACCGCGGGACCGAGATCGCGATCCGCCACCTGCTCGACCTCGGGCACACGCGGATCGGCCACCTGGGATCGTGGCTCGACGCCGAGACGTTCCGCCGCCGCCGCGCCGCCATTGCGGCGATGCTCGGCGAAAGGGTGCCGTACGAGACCGCACCGTTCGACTACGACGAGGCGAGCCGGGCGGCCGCGCGGCTGCTCGACCAGGGCGCCACGGCGGTGTTCTGCGACGACGACATCCTCGCCGGCGGCGTCTACCTCGCCGCCCGCGAGCGCGGCCTGCGGATCCCGGACGACGTGTCGCTCGTGGGCTTCGACGATCTCCCGTTCGCGCGCGTCTTCGACCCCCCGCTCACCACGATCCGGATCGACCCCGAGGCCCTGGGCGCCGGGGCGTTCGAGGTCCTGTTCGAGCTCATGGAGGGGCGGACGCCGGAGAGCCGGGTGCTGCCGGTCGAGCTTGTGGTGCGAGGCTCGACGGCTGCGCCGGGCTGAGCGAACGTCAACCCCGGCTGGGTAAGGGAGCGGGGAGGCCGGCCGCGCGTGTGGGTTTCGCAGCAATGGCGACGCCGACGGTGATCGTTGCTGCGAAACCCACCTGTGGCGTGGGTTTCGCAGCAACAATCGCGTGACGGCGCACGATTGCGACGAAACCCACGCAGGCGCACCCGCCTCCCTACCCAGCCGGGGTTGACGTTCGTCGGCGCCACAGCCGACGCCCGCAGGGTTCGGTTAGCCGCCCTTGCCAAACTCGATCATACGTATTACGCTCATTCGTATGACCATCCGTATTCTCCCCATCGCCGGACTCCTGGCGCTCGCGATCTTCGCGGGTGTGCAGACCGCTCCGGCAGCATCACCGGAGCGGCGGGTCGTGGTCGTGGTCGACGCGGCTGCAGGCCGCGACCCGGCCGTCCTCGACGAGGCTCGCGCGGCTGTCGCGCGGGCCGGGTCCGAGGCGCAGCTGCGTGTACCGCGCACCGCGACCGAGCAACTCTCGGTGACCCACTACTTCGCCGCCAAGGGCTACACGCTCGTGGTCGGCGTCGGGCTCGACGACCGCCACGCCGTGGCGCCCGTCGAAGCCAAGTACCCGCGCGTCGAGTTCGTGTCCGCCCGGCCGGGCCATGTGGCCCAGGCCCTGGCGGGCTGAACCGGCGCAAGGGGTGGCTGCCGGTACTGGAGCCACCCCGGCTCGTTCCTAGACTCGCCCGCATGTCTGTCGCCGAGCAGGCCGGGCGCCCGTTGCGCCCGAGCCGGACCGCGCGCACGGGGTCAACCCGTGGCTCGTGCTCGTCCTCGTCTGCCTCGGGCAGTTCATGGTGATCCTCGACGCCACGATCGTGAACGTCGCGCTGCCCTCGATCCAGGACGACCTCGGGTTCTCCGCCACCGAGCTGCAGTGGGTCATCAACAGCTACACGCTGGCGTTCGGCGGCTTCTTGCTGCTGGGCGGCCGCGCCGCCGATCTCGTCGGCCGCCGCGGCGTCGTGATGCTCGCCGCGCTCCTCCGCAAGGAGGACGTCGCCAACGTCAGCCCGTGAGGACCGCGGCACGGCCGGGCACCGTATGTGAAAGGTGCCTTTCGCCGCCATCCTCGCGATGCTCTCGATCGCCCTCGCGCCCGCGCCGCCGTCGCGCGCGGTCGGGCAGCCGTGGGCGGGGCACCTGGCGCACGGCCGCCAGCTCCCCGCGCTCGGCGCGGGCTACGAGACCTGGGACCCGATCCGCAAGCGCGTCGGCAACCGCGGCTGGCGCCGCTGGGGCACCGAACGGCTGCTGACCACCGTGCGCGGCGTCCTCGCCGGCTACGCCCACGCCCATCCGGGCGCGACGCCGGTCCTCGTCGGCGATCTCTCGCGGCCGCACGGCGGCGACTTCGGCAAACGCTTCGGCGGCCTCGGGCACGCGTCGCACCAGAACGGGCTCGACGCCGACGTCTACTACCCGCGCCGCGACGGCCGGCTGCGCCGCGCGGCGCGCCCGGCGGAGGTCGACCGCGCCGCCGCCCAGGAGCTGGTGGACATGTTCGTGCGCGCGGGTGCCGAGTACGTCTTCGTCGGCCCGTCGCTCGGGCTGCACGGGCCGCCGGGCGTCGTGCAGGAGCTGACGCACCACGACGACCACCTGCACGTCCGCCTCAGGGGGTAGCGGTCTCCTCGGGCAGCCGCCGGTCGAGCTCTTCGCGGACGTCCTGCTGGATCTGGTCGAACTGACCGTCGAGGTTGCGCTCGACCCGGTTGACCTCGCGGTCGAGCTTGCGGTCGGCCTCGTTGCCGGCCGCGACGAGCATCAGGAACATCCCGCCGAGCACGACGACGGCGAACAGGAACAGCAGGAACGCCATGCCCAGCAGCCCGTTACCGCGCCGGAACGAGCCGCCGCAGTACGGGCAGCGGGCGCCGCCCTCGAACGAGATCCGGGCGCACTGCGGGCAAACGCGCTGAACCGGCTGATCCACCGCGAGAGCGTATCGTCGCGCGCGTGAGCGCCCTCGCACTCGTCACCGCGCGTCCAGCGGCATCGGCCGCCCCTGCGCGATCCATCTCGCGGGCCTGGGATTCCACGTGCTGGCCGGCGTCCGCGACGAGGCCGACGCGCCGCCCGGGCTCGAGGCCGTCCGGCGTGCCGCGACGCTACGCGAGCATGATCGCCTCGGTGCGGGTCGGCGGCGGAGCGGATGGGCCGCGAGGGGCTGCCGCCGGAGGAGGTGGCCGAGGCGGTGGCCGCCCGGCGCCCTCGCACCCGCTACGTGATCGGGCGGGACGCAAAGGTGCTGGCGGTGCTGGCGCGGCTGCTGCCGGACCCGCGCGTTCGACGCGCTGGTCCGCAGGGCGCTTACTTCAAGCGGTAGATGAGGCGCGCGCGCGTGAGATCGTACGGCGAGACCTCGACGCGGACGCGGTCGCCCGGGTTCACGCGGATGCGGGCACGGCGCATGCGGCCCGCCATGTGGGCGAGCACAGAATGCCCGTTGT
>DATDKF010000176.1:0-4489 GCA_036520135.1 Solirubrobacteraceae bacterium | reverse complement strand
GCGCGCTGCGGCGCGGCGACGGTCCGCTGCGGGCGCGCGAGCGCGATCACCAGCGCGGCCAGCGCGCCGAGCAGCAGCAGCGGCGGCAGGTGGCGGCGCCAGCCGGGGCGGCCGGTGACGAGGTTGGGCAGCAGCGCCGGGTTGGCGAACGTCTTCGCCTCCTGCCGCCGGCGGCGCTGGAGCGAGAGGTAAGCGAGCGCGGCGAGCGGCAGCAGGATCAGCCCGGCGAGCATGGCGGGGTCGCGGAACGTCATCGCACCCGCACCACCGGCGGCCCGGCGTGGAAGCGACGCAGGTGGCCGGCGAGGTCGCGCAGCCAGTCGCCGCTGGTCGACAGGATCAGGTGATCGGCGTTCGCGTGGCGCAGCGCCGCGGCGACCTCGGCGCGCTCGCCGGCGGCCGCCTCGGCGAAGCGCTTGCGGACGCTGCGGCGGCTCGTGTTGACCTGGAGCTGGCGGCCGGTCTCGGGGTCGACGAGCCAGAGGTCGCCCATCGGCGTCAGCTCCAGCTCGCGCTGGTCGCGGATCTCGACCGCGAGGATGCCGTGGCGAGCGCGCAGGCTGCGCAGCGGGCCCTCCCAGTCGCGCGGGCCGCGGAAGTCGGACACGACGACGATCAGGCCGCGGGCGCGCGCGACGGCCGCCACGCCGGCCACCGCGGCGCCGAGCGACGTCGCGCCGGCGCCGTCGTCCTCGGGCTCGGCGCGCAGCTCGGCCAGCAGCTGCAGGAGCCCGAGCCGGCCCTGGCGCGGGCGCAGGACCTTCGGCGCGCCGCCGCCGAACGCGACCACGCCGAGCCGGTTCCCGCGCCGCGACGCGACGTGGCCGATGGCCAGCGCCACGCCCTCGGCGACGTCGAACTTGCGGCGTTCGGCGGTGCCGAACGTCATCGACGCCGACGTGTCGAGCACCAGCCAGGTCGTCAGCGCGCGCTCGCCGACGTGCACGCGCACGTGCGGCTCGCGCATGCGGGCGGTGACGTTCCAGTCGATGTGGCGGACGTCGTCGCCGGGGAAGTAGGGGCGGATCATCGCCAGCTCGGTGCCGGCGCCGACCTGCGGCGTCAGGTGTTCGCCGGGCACGAGGCTCTCGACGCGCCGCAGCACGGCGAGGTCGAGCGAGCGCAGGACCGCGGGCGGAACGGGGCCGGGCCCGGGCTTGTCCGCCGAGCGCTCGACGGTGGGCAGTCCGCGCCTCACGGCAGCCGCCCTCCGCGCATCATCGCCGCGACCATGCCGGCGAGCAGCAGCACGAGCCCGCCGCCGGCGAACGCCGAGGTGACCTCCTGCTTCTCCTTCTTGGTTGAGAAGCGCGTGCCGAGGCCGCGGTAGATGTCGGTCAGCCGCTGCGCGTCGGCGGCCTGGTAGAAGCGGCCGTGCGTCTCACGCGCGATCGCCTGCAGCGTCGCGGTGTCCGGCGGCACCGGCGTGCGCTTGACGCTCCCGTCCGGCTGCGTGTGCTCGAGGTAGCCGTTCTGCGTCCCGAGCGCGACCGCGAAGACGGGGATCTTCAGCTTGGCGGCGCGCTCGGCGACAGTGATCGGGTCCTGGCCGACCGTGTTGGCGCCGTCGGACAGCAGCACGATCGCGGCCGGCAGCCGCTGCGGCAGCCCGGTGGCCGGATCGGTGACCGGGGCGCGCGCGGCGTCGAGCCCGAGCGCCAGGCCGTCGCCCATCGCGGTCTTGCCGCTGTACTGCAGCGCGTCGATCCCCGCCTTCACGCGGGCCTTGTCGGTCGTCGGCTCGACGAGCTGTGAAGGCGTGGTGCCGAAGCTGACGAGGCCGAGGCGGAAGTCGCGCGGCAGCTTGTTCGCCAGCGCCCGCGCCGCCTCCTTGGCGGCGGTGATGCGGTCGGGCGCGACGTCCTTCGCCTTCATCGAGCCGGACATGTCCGTGACCATCACGACGGTCGCGGCGCGCTGCTCGGCGGCCACGGTGCGCTCCGGCCGCCCGAGCGCGACGAGCAGCGCCGCGAGCGCGAGCAGCGCCAGCGCGGCCGGGATGTGGCGCGCCCAGCCGGCGCGCCTGGCCACGCTCGCCAGGACGTCGACGTTCGTGTACCGCACGGCATAGCGCCGTCGCCGCCGCTGCGCGACGACATAGGCGGCCAGCGCGAGCGGGACGAGCGCCAGCCCCAGCAGCAGGAGCGGGGCCCCGAACGTCATTACCGCGCGTGGTCCTCCGCGAGCTCGATTCGGGGCATGTGGACCTTCTCCAGCACGTCGTCGAGCACGCGGTCGGCGTCCACCCCGGCGGCCAGCGCCTCGTAGGTGAGCACGATGCGGTGGCGCAGCACGTCGCGCGCGAGGTCGCGCACGTCGATCGGCAGCAGGTAGTCGCGGCCACGCAGCAGCGCCAGCGCCCGGCCGGCGTGGATGAGGTTGATCGAGCCGCGCGGGCTGGCGCCGAACTCGACCCAGTCCTCCTCGCTGCTCTCGCGCGTCGCGGTGGTCAGCGCGACGGCGTACTCCATCACGCGCCGGTCGACGTACACGCTGGAGGCCGCGCGCTGGTGGTCGGCCAGCGACTCCGGGCTCAACACCTCGCGGGCGCGGGCGCCGCCATCGAGCGAGCGCTCGACAACCGCCACCTCGTCGCGCGGGTGCGGGTAGTCGACCACGAGCTTGAACATGAAGCGGTCGACCTGCGCCTCGGGCAGCGGGTAGGTGCCCTCGGACTCGATCGGGTTCTGCGTGGCGAGCACGAGGAACGGCTGCGGGACCGGATGCGTGTCGTGCCCGATCGTCACCTGGTGCTCCTGCATGACCTCGAGCAGCGCGGACTGCACCTTGGCGGGCGCGCGGTTGATCTCGTCGGCGAGCAGGAAGTTGCAGAAAACCGGGCCGAGCTCGGTGTCGAAGCCGCCGGTGTCCGGCCGGTAGATGCGCGTGCCGACGAGGTCGGCGGGCACGAGGTCGGGCGTGAACTGCAGGCGCTTGAACGAGCCGCCCAGCACGTCCGCGACGGTCTTGACGGTGAGCGTCTTGGCCAGGCCGGGAACACCTTCGAGCAGCACGTGGCCGCCCGCGAGCAGCGCCACGAGGACACGCTCCAGCATCGCCTCCTGGCCGACGATCACGCGCTTGATCTCGAACAGCGCGGACTCCAAGGCGGCGTGGGCGACCCGAGCCGCGTTGGGCTCCTCGTCCTCGCGCTCCAGCGCTCGCAGGCGGCGCTCGTCGGCTGACACAGCCATCGTCTCCAGTCTCCTAGGGGGTGCTGACCCTGCGGGGCTGGGCCCCGAGCGTCACGTTGAGGGTACGCCGATCTCCGCCGCGTACCACGACGATCTCGACCTTGTCACCCGGCTTGCGGGCGTTGACGGCGGCGGCGACGTCGTCCGGCTCGTTCACGGCAGCGCCCGCGATCGAGACGATCCGGTCGCCGTCGCGCAGGCCCGCCTTCTGTGCGGGGCCGTCGGCGACGGCGTCGTTGATGGTCGCGCCGCCGTTCGCCGCCGCCTGCGTGGACACGCCCAGGTAGGCGTGCTCGACCTGCTCACCCTTCTCCAGGGCGGGCAGCGCGCGCTTGATCGCGTCGACCGGGACGGCGAAGCCGACGCCCGAGTTCTGGTCCGAGCCGCCGTTGGTCTGGATCTGGGAGTTCACGCCGATCACGCGGCCCTGCCCGTCGAGCAGCGGGCCGCCGGAGTTCCCGGGGTTGATCGCCGCGTCGGTCTGGACCGCGTTGGAGATCGCGAAGCCGTTCGGCGCGGTGATCGTGCGGCCGAGCGCCGACACGATGCCGCTGGTCACGGTCCCCTCGAGCCCGAACGGGCTGCCGATGGCGATCGCCGTGTCGCCCGGATGCAGGATGCTGGAGGCGCCGAGCGGCAGCGGCTGCAGGTCGTCGCCGGCGTCCTTCGGGTCGATCTTCAGCAGCGCGAGGTCCGCGGAGGGGTCGGTGCCGAGCAGCTTCGCGACGATCGGCTTGCCGTGGGCGCCGAAGCGCACGCGGTACTGGGTCGCGTCCTGCACGACGTGGTCGTTGGTGATGATGTGGCCATCACCGTCGATCACGAAGCCCGAGCCGGAGGCGGCGCGGCCGCCGCCCGGGAACGGCAGCTGGCCGCGGCCCGAGTTGGCCTGGACGAAGACGACGCCGGCCGAGACGCGCGCGTAGACGTCGGCGACGTTCGTCGCCTTGGCGGGGGTCGTCGCCGCTGGTGGGGCGGGCTCGGAGCGGACGACGGTCTCGCCGCCGTCGAACGCGCCCGCGATGGCGAGCACTCCCACGACGGCGCCGACCGACACCGCACCGGCGATGAAGGACAGCAACCGGCTCATGTGCGGCCCATTGTGGGCGACGCCCTTTCAGGTCTGGATAAAGGTCTTCGCCAACTCTTACGCCGCCCTGGCAGCGTCATCATCAGTCCATGACCCGAGTGCTGGTGGTCGACGACGAGCCGGCCGTGCGCGTGGCGCTCGAGCGGGCGCTGCGGCTCGAGTCCTACGACGTCGAGCTGGCGGCCGACGGGCGCGAGGCGCTCGA
>DATDKF010000175.1:0-4847 GCA_036520135.1 Solirubrobacteraceae bacterium | reverse complement strand
GCGCGGCGGCGCGCGCCGCCGCCCGCAATTCGTTTCCGGCCGCGCCGGTCATCCCCTCGGCGGCGGCCGCGATCGCGCCGCGCACCGAGTGGCCGGCCGCGATGGCGTCGGCCAGGGCGCGCGCCGCCCCCGCCGCGCCGGAGCGCAGCTCGGCCGCGTAGCGGCGCCGGCGCGCCTTGACCGCCGCGATGGCGAGGGCCGGTCCTGCGATCGCCGCGAGCGCCCCGAGCGCCGGCCCGCCGAGCAGCCAGCCGGCCGCCGCGAGCGCACCGGTGGCCAGCAGCGCGAGCCGGCGCCGCTCCGGGCGGGTCGGCGCCCGGCCCTCGCGACCGGCCCGCACGAGCGGCTCGAGCGCGCGCCCGAGCCCGGCGGCCACCTGCGACCGCTCGACGGCCGCGAGCGCCTCCCACGCTCCGAGCAGCCCGGCGGCGCCGGCCGCGAAGGCAAGCAGCACCGCCCGGCTCACGCGGCGCCTCGACCGGCCCGCGACGCCCGGTCCGCGCCCCTCGGTCCTACGGCTCGATCGGAGCTCGGCGCCCGGTCCCGGCCCGGCGGCCCTACGGCTCGATCGGCGCGTGGCGCCGAGTCGGCCGCGGCGGTCATGCGGCGCCTCGTCGGTCGGCGGGGCCGGCTGCGGCGATCCGGGCGGCGAGGCTCTCGGTGAGGGCGGCGCGCCAGCGGCCGCGGCCGCCGCGCCAGGCGTAGATCTCGCGGGCGGCCGGGCCGCCGGCGACGCGGACCACCTCGGCGACCGCGACCACACGGCGGGCGCCGTCGGCAGCGCGGGCCTGGCAGACGACGAGGTCGAAGGCGTCGGCCACCTGCTCGCGCAGGGCGGCGTGCGGGAGGCCGAGGCCGGCCATGAGCGCGAGGGTCTCGACGCGGCGGAGCGCCTCGGAAGGAGAGCCGGCGTGGATCGTGCACAGGGAGCCGTCGTGGCCGGTCGACAGCGCGGTGAGCATGTCGAGCGCTTCTGGGCCTCTCACCTCGCCGACGACGATCCGGTCCGGGCGCATCCGCAGCGCGTTGCGGACGAGCCGCCGGATCGTCACCTCGCCGCGGCCTTCGAGGTTCGGCGGGCGCGCCTCGAGCCGGATCACGTGCGGCTGGCGCAGCCGCAGCTCCGCCGCATCCTCGATCGTGACCACGCGCTCGTCCGCACCGATGAAGCTCGAGAGGGCGTTGAGCGTGGTCGTCTTGCCGGACCCGGTCCCGCCGCAGATCAGGATGCTCGCGCGAGCGCGCACCGCCCGCGCGAGGAAGTCGAGCAGCGGCCGGGTGAGCGTGCGGTTCGCGACGAGCTCGTCGGCAGTGAAGCCGCGCCGACGGAAGCGACGGATCGTCAGCACCGGCCCGTCGAGCGCGAGTGGTGGGATGACGACATTCACACGCGAACCGTCGGGCAGGCGGGCGTCGCATAGCGGCTCGGCCTCGTCGACCCGCCGGCCGAGCGGCGCGAGGATCCGCTCGATCGCGTCGCGCAGGTCGCGCTCGTGCGCGAACTGCACCGTGGTGCGCTCGAGCCGGCCGCGCCGTTCGACCCACACGGGCTCGGTCCCGCACACCATGACCTCCTCGACGGCCGGGTCGCGCAGGAGCGGCTCGAGCGGGCCGAGCCCGAACGCCCGCTCGGCGATACGGCCGGCGAGCTCGGCGCGGGCGTCGGCGTCGAGCACCGCCGCCTCGCGGTCGACGAGCGCCTGGATACGGCCGCTCAGATCCCCAGCTTCCGGGTCGCCGGCTCCGGCGAGGAGGCGGTCGCGGAGGTCGGCGGCGAGCTCGTCGAGATCCTGCATCGACGATGAGAGGGCGGCGACGCGAGACTTCGCCCCCTACGGCGGGACGAGCGCGAGGCGATCGTCGACGGTCTGCGGCCCCGTCGTGCGGTGGTCACCGGCGGCGCGCGGGAGCAGGCGGATCTCGCGAGCGAAGGCTCCCGCCGCGGCGAGGTAGACGGCCTGGCGGACCGTGACCCGGAGCGTGGCGGCGACCTGCGGGCCGGTCTCGCCGCGCGCCGTGCGCTCCGCGAGCACCTCGACGTCCTCGAGCGCCAGCTCGGTCGTGCCGACGCCGCCGGCGCCGCGCTCGCGGGTGACGAGGACGTCGACGCGGGCGCCCGGTATGACGAGCGCCGGCGACCCGGCGGCAACGACCTCGACCGCGCGCTCGCCGCGCCGGATGCCCGCGCCTGACGGCGCCGCGACGAGCAGGTTCTCCCCCACGGCCGCGCCCGGCGGGACCGGGACCGCGAGCTTCTGGCCGAGCACGAGCTCCGGCACCGCCGCCGCTCCCGCCGGGGCGAAGCGCTGCGGCACGCGCCGCACGGCGAGGTCGGCGGACTGCACACGACGACCGGCCTCGAGCGGCCGGCGCGCGACGAGCACGTCCACCGCGGGCCCGACCTGCGCCCGCAGCGCCGCCTCGCGCCGCCCGACGTCCGACGCCGCCAGCGCACCGAGCACGAGCGCCAGCCCGAGCAGGAGCGCGGCCCGCCGCCGCCGGCTCACGATCCCTCGTCGGGCGGCTCGGGCGCCGCGGACGAGGCCGACCCGGGCGGCCGCGGCGCCGACGAGGCCGACCCAAGCGGCGGGAACGACGCCGCCGAGCGGCGGATCGGGGGCGGCCACGAGGGTCGTGGGCGCGGGCGTGGCGGTGCGAGCGGGAGCTCGAGAGCCAGGTGAGCGCCCTGGGTGCACGGGAGCGAGATCAGGCGGCCTCCGTGGCTACGGGCGATCGCGGCAGCGATCGCGAGGCCGTGGCCGCGGTGCGACCGGCGGCCACGGGCGGCCGCGACCAAGGCAGAGATCGACGCCGGGAGGCCCGGGCCGTCGTCGCGGACCTCGACGCGGGCATGGCCGTTGACCGACGACGCGCGCACCAGCACGTGCCCGCCGCCGTGCTCGACCGCGTTGGTCACGAGGTTCGCGCACGCCTGCGCCAGCCGCAGCGGCTCGCCCGCGATGCGCACGCACGACGGCTCGACAACCAGCGCCGCACCGCGCGACTCGGCGAAGGCGGACCACGCGGGCGCGGCGTCCGAGAGCAGCCGCCCGATGTCGACCGCGGCCACCGCGCCGCCCCGCCGCAAGCCGCCCAGGTCGTCCAGCGCCAAGGCCGCCCGCCGCAGCTCCAGGTCGATCGCCTCGACGCGCGCCGACCGCTCGAGACCCGCCAAGGCCAGCCGGGCGACGGCCAGCGGGCCGCGGACCTCGTGCCGCGCCCGCGCCGCGGCCGCATCCCGACGCCACGCCCACGCGCTGACGACGAGCACCCATGCGAGGTGCGCCATCACGTGGCGCACTCCTCGACGACCGGCCGCCGCTGCGAATCGGTCGGGTCCGGCATGAGCGATACCCGCGCGGCGGGCCGCGTGGTGATGCACGGCGAGCGGCTCACGCCCCTTGTAGGACGGAAACGGCCGAGTTCGCCCCCGAGCAGAGGGCTGACCGTCGATCACGGTTCTTGACTGCAATAGATAGCGGGTATATATTCGCGGTATCTATGCGAGAGCTCTTCCTTGCCCTCCTCGCCGGCGAGAGCGCCTATGGCTACGAGCTGGGGCAAGCGTTGCAGCAGGAATTCGGAGAGCTGTTGCCGGCCATGAACGCGGGGCAGATCTACTCGACGCTCGCGCGGCTCGAGCGCGACGGTCTGGTCGTCGGCCAGGGCGTCGCAGGCGACAATCGCCGCAAGCGGGTCTACGAGCTCACCGAGGCCGGCCGGGCCGCGCTGGCACGCTGGGTACAGACGCCGGTGTCGGGAACGCGGCTCAAGGACGAGTTCTTCATGAAGCTCGTCGTCGTCGTGTCCGCCCGGCTGGCCGAGCCGAAGACCGTGATCGAGGGACAGCGACGCGAGTATCTGCAGTCGCTGCGCGACCTCGACGCGCTGCTGGCCGCCAACGGCAAGGGCGCCGCCGCCGAGCTGCTCGTGGAGGGCGCGGTCCTGCACGCGAAGGCGGACCTCGAATGGCTCGACCTGATCGAGCAACGACTGACCGTGCAGGAGGAATCCTGATGACGCACGTGCTCGAGGCGCGCAGCCTCGCGAAGACCTACGACACCGGCGGCGCGAAGGTCCTGGCCCTTCGCGGCGTCGACCTCGCGATCGAACGCGGCGAGTTCGTCGCGATCATGGGCCCGAGCGGGTGCGGCAAGTCGACCCTGCTCAACCTGCTCGCCGGCCTCGATCGTCCGACCGCGGGCGAGGTCCGGCTCGACGGCGAACGGATCGACGAACTCAACGAGACCGAGCTCGCACGGCTGCGCCGCCGCAAGATCGGGTTCGTGTTCCAGTTCTTCAATCTCATGCCCACCCTGTCTGCGGTCGAGAACGTCGAGCTGCCGCTGCTGCTCGTCGGCCGGCGGCGGAAGGACGCGAGGCGATCCGCGAACGAGCTGTTGGGCGAGCTTGGCATCGGCGACAAGCACGCTGCCGCTCCGGTCCAGCTCTCGGGCGGGCAGCAGCAGCGCGTCGCGCTGGCACGCGCGCTCGCGAACACCCCCGACATCGTGCTCGGCGACGAGCCGACCGGCAACCTCGACTCGGCATCGACCCGCGAGGTGCTCGGGCTCCTTCGTGGCGCCCGCGACCGCGGTCAGACGCTGCTGCTCGCGACGCATGACGCGCGCGTCGCCGCGGCGGCCGATCGGGTGGTCAACCTCCGCGACGGACTCGTCTCCGACGAGACCGAGCTGCAGGCCGCACGGCCTGTCGCGCTGCCCTTCGAGCACAACGAGCGCACATGACCGCGACGCTGATCAAGCTCGCCTTCGCGGGCATCCGCTCGCGGGCCCTCGCCAGCGCACTCACGATCCTGCTCTCCGGCGCCGCAGCGGCCACCATCG
>DATDKF010000174.1:0-6059 GCA_036520135.1 Solirubrobacteraceae bacterium | reverse complement strand
ATGACCCCGCGCAGCGTCGCCGAGATCGAACGCCTCCGCCGCCGCCAGCACCCCGGCCCCACCGAGGAGGTGATCGCCGCCTAACATCCACCACAAGCGGAAGCTGCGCCCGCGCTTTCACCCGGACAACGGGACGCCACCGAACGCCGATCAGCACTGGGCTTTCGGTCTCTAACTCGAGGTACACCGGGGCCCAGAAGCCCAATCGAGTACCCGTTGATCGCCTCGCCGACGCGGTCCGAGAAGCAGTAAATCCCGCAACTATGCGGGTTTCCGAGTGGCGAGACCCGGACTCGAACCGGGGACACCACGATTTTTCAGTCGTGTGGAGTTGCTTCTGAGTCGGGCCGATTTGCAGGGGTTTCATCGCTCTCGGGGTGTCTGGCGGCGTCCGCGTTTTCCCGCACTTTGCGGTCGTTTGCCGTACGAAACGGCCCACGGCGAGGTCCGTGGGCCTTTTCGTCGCGCTGGACTATGCGACCCGTGCTGCTCGTCCTCCGTGGAGGCCATTGCTGACGTGGCACCGATCGACCCCTAGCTAGCTAGGCTGACCGCGAGTGAGGACGAGCGCAGCGGCGGCTAGCCTCGCGTGGGTGCGCTCGTGGATCGTCATCGCGTTGGCGTCGCTGGCGGTCGTTGTCGCTCCGGCCGCGACGGCCGGCTCGGCTCTCGACCGCGCGACGACTCAATGCGTGCGGCCGGCGGACGTCCAACGTCTGGTGTTCAGTGCGGTCAGGTACGCGAACATTCGCCGGCACTTTCGGCGCGCGGTCCGTCGCGGCTGGCCCCGCCGGCTCGTCTTGAATCGGCCGGGGGCCGACGAGCGACGCGACCGGCTGCTGCGCGACATTTCCACGCGTGACGGCTTTGACCGCGATGAATATCCGCCGGCCGTCGGGCGCGGCCGTGGACCGGGGCTGGAACGCGGTCGCAATCCACGCGGATGGAAGGCCGACGTGCGCTACGTGCCGTCGTCTGAGAATCGCTCGCACAGCGCGTCGCTCGGCGCGCAGCTTGAGCCATTCTGCAATGGCACGCGCTTCCGCTACGTGTTCCGCTGATCGCCGGCTCGCGACGCCGCGAGCTCGGACACGACCCTGAGACGTTCGCGGCCGACGGCAGCGTTCAGGAGCCGTCGTTCGGCGTGCCCGTCGCCTGCCCTGCCTCGAGGAGCCTCCCTGCCGGACTTCCGAGACAGCTCCCGGCTGCGCGACTACGCCCGTTCGGTCGTCGTGTCTGGCCGTGCCGTTGTGGCCGCTTGGGCTGCCGAGGCAGCGCTCGCCGCGATCGCGTAGCCGGCCTGTCCACCGGGCAGCTCGCGTTTCTCGAGCGTCGCCTCCAGCACAAGTCTGCGCAAGAGCGTGTAAAGCGTGCCGCCCGTGACCTGCGACGCCGCCGCCAGCTCGCGCGCGGTGACGCCCGGCCGCTCGCCGATCACACGCAGCACTGCTTCACGGTTAGCTCCCGGAGCGGCGCGCTTGCGCGCCGGCGCAGCGCCACCGGTCGCACGCGCCGTGCCGCTCTCCTTGGCGCCCGCAGCTGGGGCGGAGCCACCGCGAGACGTGCGCTGACCGCGGCCGCCCGCCGCGGCACCCGAGCGCGGCCGCGCCGGCTCCGTCGCGCCGCTCTCGCCGTCAGCGGTCGCGGCGCGCTTGGCCCCGCCCGGCGCCGCCCGCTTGCTCGAGCCTGCCGCAGCGCCCGCGGGCTTGCGCGAGGAGCTCGACGGACGCGCCGAGCGAGACGACGCGCGCGCACTGTCGCCGCGGCCTGTCACGGCCCGCGTCGCCCGCGAGCCGGCATCGCCTAGCGCGTGCAGCGCCGCCTCCAGGCGCTCGTGCTCACGCACGGCAGCGCGGCTTGCCTCCAAGCGCTCACGAATCTCCCTTTGGATACGGTCGAGCAGCTCGCTCACTCCCACCCTCCAACTCGCGACTGGGAAGCGCAGCCTATCCCCGACGCCCAACGCGAAGCACCACCCGCGACTCCGGCACCGACAACCGCTTCAAGACCAGCCAGATGCCACCGTGTACGGCAACGCCGCCCACGCCGGCGCCCGGCGCTCGGCGGGATCGGCACGCAACCAGCGCGGCACAACGAGTGCTGCGAATCGCGCATTGCGACACTGGCCGTGGCTGGGCGTGCCGTCGTCGCCTCAGGGTCGATCATTCGCGCTACGTCGCGACACGGAAGTCGGCCGCGACGCCTTCGGCTCGCCTCGATCGCTTCGGTTGCCGGCGCGGTTACCGGACCCACATCTGATCGAGCAGCGTGGACCACTGCAGGGGGTGCTGCACGTTGCCGACCCGGTCGGACACGAAGTCGACGGAGCGCCGGTTTGCCAGCGGGATCACGGGTGCCAGGTCGGTGAGCCGGCGATCGATCGCGGTCCAGCGCGCGCGTGCCTCGGCGCTCGTGGCGGCCAGTGCGCCCTCGACGTCCTCCTCGAGCGCAGCCGCGAACCTGGACGCCGCGGCGGCGATCTTCGCCAACAACGCCCGGCTGCTCGCCGCCGTGTTCGCCCCGTCCTCGTCGCCCAGTCGCCCTGGCTGGCCGGGCGCGACGCCCGCCGCGGCCCCACCGGCGCGGCGCTGCTGGCCGCGGTCGACACCGTCCTGGTCCTCTGGGTCGCCGTCAACTCGATCCTGGTCGGCGCGGCCGTCGGCGCCTACGGCAGCCGGATGATCGCCGCCGTCCTGCCGCACGGGCCGCTGGAGCTCATCGCCTTCGCGCTCGCGCTCGCCCTGCACCTGCGGGCGCGTCGCGGCCCGCTTGGCGCCCGGCACATCCTCACCACCGCCGCCGCCTGCCTCGCCGTCCTGGCGCTCGCCGCCGTGCTGGAGACCTTCACACCGTTGTGACCGGCGGGCGAATCATGCTGCTGGCAGCGCTCGCCGCCGGCGCGCTCGCGCTCAGCGCGCTGTTCGCCGCTCGGCTCCCGAACGCGCTCTCGGTGCCCGAGGCACGGCCAGGATCGACCGCGCTCCCCTCCCCGCCCCCAACGATGCGTCCCCAACGCGACAACCGGCGCACGCGCCGTGACTCACGAGCCGGGCGCCAGCGACGCCCCCGCGGAGCCGGCGTGCCGGCACCGCGGCGCGCGGCCGCGCCCGCTGCGCAACCGGTGCCCGCTTATGCTATGTCAGAACAGCAACACGAGATTGACTGGGACGGGCGCTCGGACGGAGAACTTAGACCTCCGAAGGAGTGCTTCTCGAGCCAGGAAGGGTGGCGCGGTCATGGCATCGGGCGCACTGATCGGGCTGGGCGCGGCCGCAGTGGCGGGTCTGGCGGGCGGCGTGCTGGTGCGGCGCGAGCGCGCCCGGGCAGATCGCGCGCAGGACGGGCGTGAGGCGGCTGCGAGACAGATCCAGTGGACGCAGAAGGAACGTGATCGCCTGCGGCAGGAGCTAGGGCGCCGGGATGCCGAGCTCGTTCGTCGCCGGCAGGTCATTGAGCGCCTGCAGCGCTCACGCCGGGCCGAGCGCGAGTGGAGCCAGGAACTGCGCTCCCAGCTCCGTCGCGCCTACGAGGCACGGGGCGCGCTCGCCGAGGCGGAGGATGTGCGTTCCCTCGTGCTGCGCACCGCGATCGAGCTTGTGGGCGCCGAGAAGGGCCTACTGCTCTCGCGCCAGGACGTCGATCGCGACGGCGATCTCGATTTCGTCTGCGCCCACGGCTTCGAGCATGATCCCAAGGACAGTTCGGTGGCCCAGCGCTTCGCGCACGAGGTCCTGGAGCGCGACCGGACGGTGCGCGAGGACCGGCCGGCGGGGGGCGGCGCTGGCGCCGGCACTTCCGCGGACGAGGAGATAGAGAACCTGGTCGCGATCCCGCTGTATCTGATGGACCGCTTCGAGGGCGTCGTGGTGTGCGCGAATCGCGAGGGTGGCTTCGAGGAGTTCGACGATGAGCTGCTGCTCGCGCTCGGCGATCACGCCGGCGCCGCGTTGCACACCGAGCGACTGCAGCACGAGCTCAGCCAGGCGCACCGGGCCGCGGTGCGGATGCTCGCGGATGCGCTCGAGGCGCGCGATCCCTTGCTGCGGCGCCAGGCCGGAGAGGCGGCCCTGCTTGCTCGGATGCTGTGCCGCCGGCTTGAGCTCGAGGAACGCGCCCATGAGGTCATCGCCACCGCCATGCTGGTGTGCGACATCGGCCATCTCGGGATTCCTGAATCGGTGCTGAACAAGCCGGGGCCGTTCACGCCCGAGGAGCGCTCGATCGTCGAGTTGCACCCGCGCATCGGCTTCAAGCTGATCGGCCAGCTGCCGGCACTGGGCGACGTCGCATCAGCCGTCCTCTATCACCACGAGCGCTTCGACGGCTCCGGCTACCCGGTCGGCCTCGCGGACGACGCGATACCGCTTTCCGCGCGTGTACTGGCCGTCATCGACGCCTACAGCGCGATAATCCACGACCGCCCGCACCGCGCCGCCCGCGCGTCCGAGCACGCGCTCGAGGAGCTGACCGCGGGCGCGGGCACCCAGTTCGACCCCGAGATCACGGCACTCTTCGTCGAGGAGGTTCGCCGCGTTGCCACCGCCCCCGACCCTGCGCTAGCTGACGCGGTCGCGTCCGCACTCGACACCGGCGGGCTGCCGGCGAGTCGCGAGAACGCACCGACGAGCGACCCGCTCACCCTGCTGGCCGGCCACCGCGCCTTCCATGAAGCCGCCCAGGCCGCGGCGCGGATGGCCGCTGACGAGAACGCCGGCTTCACCGTCGCGATCGTGCAGATCGAAGGCCTCGAGGAGGTTAACCGCCAGGAGGGCTACCTCGCTGGCGACCAGGCGATCCTCACCGCCGCGCGCAGCGCGCAGCGTGCCGCGCAGCGCTTCGGCGGCACCACGGTCTACCGCGACAGCGGGCGGCGCTTCGGCATCCTCGTCACGGCCGGTAGCGGCCCGGCACAGCCCGAATTGATCGCCGAACTGCACACGGAGTTCGCCATCGGCCCACCGTTTCGCGTCGGCCTTGCCACCTGGCGACCCGGCGAAACGGTCGAAGTCGTCATCGACCGAGCCCGCGCCGCTCTAAGCGCCGAAGTCCTTCCACCAAGCGAGCCGATGGGGCAATAGCGGCTCCAGAGTCGCCAGGGCGGTGTCTCGGATCGCGTGCCCGTGCGCAATGCGCTCGGCCGCGGCGCCGAACTCGTCGGGCGCGTGTGCCTGCTGCTCCTTCCTCGGGAGCCTGTGGAGCGTGCTGCGCGCCGCCGAGGAACCCGCCGGCTGGCTCGCGCCCAGCGCTTTCGGCGGGGGCCTCACCGGCCTCGCAGTCAAGCTCGCGAGCGTCGGCGCCGCGGCCGCCGCGCAGCGCGAGCCGCGGACGAGCGCCCTGCGCATCGCGCTACGGCGGATCAACGACGCGAGCTTCATGGTCTCGCTGGTCCCGCTCGGCGTCATGCTCGGGCGCGGTGGTTCGCGCTCTGGGCAGCGCGCGGCCGCCGTCACGCTCGCGCCCGCTGGGGCACGGCAAGAGCCTTCGCGCCCACCGTCACAGCGCCCGCCGGAGGACCGGGATCGCCACCCGCTCGTGTGGAACCCAGACGCTCGCCTCTCCAATCCGTGGTGGCTGTTGCACAGACCCCGTACCGGCGCTCGGCACGGTGAGAAACTCCAGCGGAGACGAGAAGCGGAAGCGAGGGCGGCGTCACGCGAGACGCCTGCTGCTCGTCTTGCGACGCGAGGTCGCACGCATGTGAGTGAACGCGTTGATTGGAGGTTCGGCTGATGTCGTGAGCGTTGTTCCAGGTCCGTGCTCGATGGCCTGGCCCCACCTCGACGTGCGTCGTCGGTTCTGCCGGCGGGGTTCGAAGCTCGGGGGAAAGCCCAAGGGCGCCCGTTCCATCCGGGGGCTACAGGCGAGGGGCAGACCGGACGGGTGAATTGCTCGAACCCTCGTTGATGCCTCGTGAAGCAGTGCTCCGTGGATGGGTTGTTGGAGCGGGGTGCAGGGACTGGCCGCCGAGAAGCGGCAGGCGCCGGCCAAGGAGACGACTTGGCTGGGATGAGCACCGCCGTCCTCGGGGTAGAGGGGGCACCCACCCCGGTCATAGCTCG
>DATDKF010000173.1:0-10224 GCA_036520135.1 Solirubrobacteraceae bacterium | reverse complement strand
TTGCCGACCGGCGTGCGGACGGCGTCGACGATGAACACGTCGCTCATGCGCTCTTGAGCTCCCGCAGCAACGCCAGCTCGTCCGCGGTCGGTGCGTCGGTCGTCTCCAGCTCGTCGGCCACCTTGAGCTCCCACGCCGTCGCCGCGCGCGCCTGCTCGAGCGTCACGCCCGGGTGCAGCGCACACAAGGTCAGCTCTCCGCCCTTGCGGCGCAGCACGCCGAGGTCGGTGATCACGACCTGGTCGGCGGCGCCGAGCGAGGTCTTGAAGTCCAGCTCGCCGACGAACGTGCGCTCCGACTGGCGGATGATCGTGATCACCCGCTTGGTGAGCGCCGCGATCTCGGGCGCGCCGCCGGCCCCCGGCAGCCGCACCTTCGGCTCGTCGTAGCCGCCGATGACCGTCGAGTTGAGGTTGCCGTAGCGGTCGATCTGCGCGGCGCCGAGGAAGCCGACGTCGATCCGGCCGCCCTGCAGCCAGTAGTTGAAGATCTCCGGCACGGACACGACCGAGTCGGCGGTCTCGGCCAGGTCGCCGTCGCCGATCGACAGCGGCAGCCGCGTCGGCTTGGAGCCGATCGTGCCGGACTCGTAGATCAGCACGACGCCGGGCGCGTGGCGGCCGCGCGCGAGGTTCGCCGCGGTGCTGGGCAGCCCGATGCCGACGAAGCACACCTCGCCGTCGCGCAGCTCGCGGGCCGCGGCCACGGTCATCATCTCGTCGGCGCTGTGCTCCACAGGACGTGCTCCTCCATCCACGCCTTGAACTCGTCGCGGTCGCGCGCGATCGGGTCCCAGGCCTTGTAGAAGTCGTTGTCGCGGTCGTAGTAGGAGTGCGCGTACGACGGGTACGCGCCGCGCGGCGCCTCGGCGACGGCGGTGATCGCCCATGTGGGGATGAGGACCGAGCCCGGCCGCGGCTCGAGCTCGTCGACGATCTCCTCCACGGTCACGAGCGACCGGTCGGCGGCCAGCAGCGCCTCCTTCTGGATCCCGAGGATGCCCCACAGCTGGACGTTGCCCCGGCGGTCCGCCTGCTGGGCGCTCACGATCGACACGTCTGGCCGCAGCGCTGGGACCGCGTTGACCACCTCGCCAGTGAACGGGCAGGCGATCGGCTCGACCCGCGTGCGCGGCACGAGGTCGGTGCCGGTGTAGCCCTTGAGCACGGCGAACGGCAGCCGCGCCGCGCCCGCCGCGTAGCGGTTGGCCATCCCGGCGTGGGTGTGCTCCTCGATCTCGAGCGGCGCCGGCCAGCCGTGCTCGATCGCGTCGCGCACCCGGTGCAGCGAGCCGACGCCGGGGTTGCCGGCGTACGAGAACACCAGCCTGCGGGCGCAGCCCATCCCGATCATCTGGTCGTAAATCAGGTCCGGCGTCATCCGGATCAGCTCGAGGTCGCGCCGCCCCTGGCGGATCACCTCGTGGCCCGCCGCGAACGGGATCAGGTGCGTGAACCCCTCGAGCGCCACGCTGTCGCCGTCGCGCACGAGCGACGCGATCCCGTCCGTGAGGCTGGTGACTTCAGCCATCCGGCGAGTATGTCAAAGGAACTGACATAAAAGGGACTGTCCCCTTTAGGCGCCCCAGACCTCGTCGGCGACCTCGACGATCAGCCGCAGCTTGTCGGCCTGCTGCTCGCGCGAGAGGACGTTGCCCTCGACGGTCGACGAGAACCCGCACTGCGGTGACAGGCATAGCTGGTCGACCTCGACGTACTGCGACGCCTCCTCGATCCGGCGCTTGAGCTCGTCCTTGCTCTCCAGCTCGCCGCGCTTGGTCGTGACGAGGCCGAGCACGACGACCTTGCCCTTGGGCACGAAGCGCAGCGGCTCGAAGCCGCCCGAGCGCGCGTCGTCCCACTCCATGAAGAAGCCGTCGACGCCGAGGTCGTTGAACAGCGCCTCGGCCACGAAGTCGTAGCCGCCCTCCGCCACCCACGAGGAGCGGAAGTTGCCGCGGCACATGTGCGTGGTGACCGCCATGCCCTCGGGCCGGCCCGCGAGCGCCTCGTTGATGTGGCGGATGTACGCCTCGTGCAGGTGCTCGGCGTCGGACCCCTGGGCGGCGACCATCTCGCGCTGCTTCGGGTCGTTGAGGTAGGCCAGGCTCGTGTCGTCGAACTGCAGGTACGTGCAGCCCAGCTCGCCGACCCGCCGCACCTGCTCGGCGTAGGCGGACGTGAGGTCGGCCCAGAACTCGTCCATGTCGGGATAGACCGACTCGTCGATCGCAGCGCGGCCGCCGCGGTAGTGGACCATGCTGGGGGAGGGGATCGTGAGCTTGGGCGTCGAGTCGCCGGCGATCCCCTGCAGGAACTCGAAGTCGCGCCCGAAGATCGTCTCGCTGACGGCGAGCTTGCCGTCGATATGCAGCGCGGCGGGCGTGAACTCGATGTCGCCCTCGAGGTTGTGGAACTTGACCGTGAGGTGGCCCGGCGCCTTAGTCACGCCGTCGAGCGAGTAGATGAAGTCCATGTGCCAGGACGCGCGGCGGAACTCGCCGTCGGTCGCGGTCTTGAGCCCAGCGTCCTGCTGCATGCGGACGACGTCGCGGATCGCCTCGTCCTCGATCGCGCGCAGCGCCTCGTCGTCGATCCGACCCGCGGCGTGATCGTCGCGGGCGCGCAGCAGCTCGGGCGGCCGCAGCAGGCTGCCAACGTGGTCGGCGCGGTATGGGGGTGAGGTTCGGGTCATGGCTCCACCATGCGTAGCACGTCACTGAGGTACAGCAGGTGCTCCTTCATCGCCCGCTCGGCGCGCGGCGCGTCGCCCTTCTCGATCGCCGCCACGAGCGCCTCGTGCTGCTCGACGACGGCCGAGTGCACGACCGCGGCGCCGATGACCGCCATCAGCGACGGCTGCAGGACCTCGAACACCCAGTCGGTGAACGCCTGCACCATCCGGTTGCCCGCCGTGGCGGCGACGATCCGGTGCAGTGCCGCCTCGTCCTCGGCGGCGAGGGCAGCGCGCAGCCGCCGTACGGTGTCCGCGTCGGCGCGGTGGGCGGCCTGGCCGGCGAGCGGGACCTCGAGCAACAGCCGCGCCTCGAGCAGCTCCTGTAGCGAGACGGCGCGGGTCTCGAGCATCATCGCGATCGCGTCCGAGAGGCTGCGGCCCATGCCCTGGTCGGCGGTCAGCGCGACGAAGATCCCGCCGCCCGGGCCCTTGTTGGCGCGGATCAGGTTGCCGCTGGCGAGCAGCTTGAGCGCCTCGCGCAGCGTCGGGCGGCTGACGCCGAACTCGGCGGCGAGGTCCTCCTCGCGCCCGAGGAAGTCGCCGGGCTCGAGGCCTTCGCGCTGGATGTAGTGCTGGATCTGCGACGCGACCTGCTCGCTCGCGCCGCGGATTCGCGCCCTGCGCGGCGACGCGCTCACCGCGCGGCGCTCCCGCGCAGGTCGGTCACCCGCCTCGCCTTGCCCTCGGTGCGCGGCAGCACCCCGAGGCCGACCGGGACCACGCGCACGCGCAGCCCGAGCTGCTGGCGCATCACGTCCTGCAGCGTCCGCGCGGTCGCTCCGCGCCCCAGCTCGACCTCGAGCTTGACCTCGTCCATGCCGCCGGGCTCGGTGTAGAAGGTGAGCCGGAACTCGCCCGAGTCGCTCGCGTTGCGGACCGCCTGCTCGATCGCCGACGGGTACACGTTCATGCCGCGGATCACGACCATGTCGTCGGTGCGGCCGACGATCCCGCCGGGCAGCCACGGGTGGGGGTGGCCGGCCGGGCAGGTTTCAGACGGGCTGATCACGACGTCGCCGGTGCGGTAGCGCAGGACCGGCCAGCCGCGGCGGCCGAGCGGCGTCAGCACGAGCTCGCCGCGCTCGCCGGCGGGCGCCGGCGTGAGGTCGTCGGAGAGGATCTCGCAGACGAACTCGGCCTCGTTAAGGTGCACGCCGCCGCCCTCGGCGCACGGGTAGCCGAACGGGCCGGTCTCGCTCAGGCCGGCATGGTCGAACACGCGCGCGCCGAGGCGCTCCTCGATCCGCGCGTGCACGGCCGGCAGCGACGCGCCCGGCTCACCGGCGCAGACGACCTTCTCCAGCGACGCGAGCGCGCTCTCGAGGTTCTCCTCGACCGCGACCTCGTACAGCCGCAGCGCGTAGCTCGGCGTGCACACGAGCGCGCTGGCGCCGATCTGCGCGAGCGTCTGCAGGCGCTGGACCGAGGTCATGCCGCCGAGCGTGACCGCCATCGCACCGACGCGCTCGAGGCCGTCGCGGGCGTCCCAGAACTGCACGTGCGGGCCGAACGAGAACGCCAGGGCCACGCGATCGCCGGGGCCGATCCCGGCGGCGCGATAGGTCGTCGCCATGCAGTGCGCCCACCACGCCCAGTCCTCGGTCGTGTCCAGCACGCGCAGCGGCGGCCCGGTCGTGCCGCTGGTCTGGTGCACGTGCGTGTACGCGTCCAGGGCGAACGTGAGGTTGGTCCCGAACGGCGGGTGGCGGCGCTGGTCGTCGACCAGCTCGCGCTTCTCCAGCGGCGGCACGCCGGCCAGTGACGCTGGGCGCTCGCCGCCGAGCCGAGCGCGCTGGAACGGGTTGCGCTCGAGCACGAGCTCGAGCAGCTCGGCGACCCTCTCCTGCACGGCCGTCACCCTACCTGCCGTGCTCGGCCGGCGGCCATGCCCACAACGAGCAGCGGCACGAGGACGGCGAGCAGCACGGCGATCGGCGCCGTCCAGTCGCCGGTCGCGTCGCGCAGCACGCCGATCAGCAGCGGCCCGGCGGCCGCCAGCGCGTACCCCACGGTCTGCGCCATCGCCGACAGCTGCGCGGCGTGCTCCTGGTCGGGCGCACGTAGCCCGAAGAGCAGGAAGATCAGCGCCAGCATCGAGCCCTGGGCGAAGCCGAGGAGCGTCGCCCACAGCGCCGGCGCGGTGTCCGGGGCCACCAGCAGGCCGGTGAGCCCGGCCGCGTAGACGGCGATCGTGACGGCGATGGTGGCGCGCTGGTCGCGCGCGCGGCTGGCGAGCACCGGCACGAGCAGGCAGGTCGGGATCGCGGTCAGCAGCATCACCGACAGCAACGCGCCGGCGGCTCCGCGCTCGATGCCCTCGGCGCGCAGCAGCGCCGGCAGCCACGACAGGCAGGTGTAGAAGAGCAGCGACTGCAGGCCCATGAACGCGGTGACCTGCCACGCGAGCCGGTCCCGCCACAGCGACGGCAGCGGCGTGCCCGTCGCGGCGGCCCGCGAGCGGGCGATCCACGGGACCCAGATCGTCGCGGCCACGAGCGCGGGGATCGCCCAGACCGCGAGGGCCGGGCGCCAGCCGTGGCCGATCGCGTCCTCGACGGGCACGGTCAGGCCGGCGGCGAGCGCGCCGCTGGCGCTGATCGCCATCGTGTAGCCGCCGGTCATCAGCCCCACCTGGGCCGGGAAGTCGCGCTTGATCAGCGACGGGACGAGCACGTTGCCGAGCGCGATCCCGAGGCCTGCGACGATCGTCCCGGCGAACAGCGGCCCGACCCCCGGGACCAGTCGCAGTGCGATGCCGGCGACCATCGTCAGCCCCAGGGCCACCACCGCCGCCTCGGTGCCGATCCGGCTCGCCAGGCGCGGGGCGACCGGCGAGCCGACCGACATACAGACCACCGGCAGCGTGGTGAGCACGCCGGCTCCGGCGGCCGACAGCGGGACGTCGTCGCGCAGCTCGTCGAGCAGCGGCGGCACGCTGGCCACCGCGGTGCGCAGGTTCAGTGCGGTGAACACGATCGCGCCCGCGATCAGCGCGAGCTGCCGTGGATGTGCTCTGGCGGGCACGAGGAGCCGCAGAATGCCATTCGGCGGTGCTGGTTAGACTCGATCGATGCCGACGTTGTTCGAGCACGCCGGCGGTGAGGAGGCGCTGCACCGTCTCGAGCAGCTCTTTTATGACAGCGTCCTCACCGACCCGCTGCTGCAGCCGCTGTTCGGCGCGGGACAGCCCGATCATGTCGACCACCTGACCGCGTTCACGGCCGAGTCGTTTGGTGGTCCGGATCGCTTCTCGCGCGAGCTGGGCTTCGCCCACCTCATCTCGGTGCACCGCGGGCTGAAGATCAGCGAGGAGCAGCGCCGGCGGTTCGTCGAGCTCTACATGGCGGCGCTCGACGCGGCCGCGATGCCGTCCGATCCGGCGTTTCGCGAGGCCGTGCGCGAGCACGTCGAGTTCGGCTCCAGGGTGGCGATGCAGAACTCCCACGCCGACAGCGACGAGCAGCTGCACCCGCTGCGCGAGGTCCCCCGCTGGACGTGGCCGGGCGACGACAACGGACACGGCTAGGCCACAACTGGGCCGGGCTGGTCTCCGCAACTTCGGAGGGGGCCATGGCGTTCAAGCCCAAACCATGAAGCGCCTGCTCCCCCTCCTCATGACCCTGTTCGCGCTCGTCCCGGCCCACGCCGCGAGCGCCAAGTCGACCGAGATCGGCATCACCGACGACCGCGTCCTGCTGCCCGGCGGCCCGAAGGCCGACGCCGCCGTCGCGCAGTGGAAGAAGCTGGGTGTGGACAACGTCCGCATCTTCGCTTCGTGGAAGCAGATCGCCCCGCGGACCAGGCCGCCGGGGTTCGACGGCGCCAACCCGGCGTCGCCCGGCTATGTGTGGGCGTTCGTCGACGGCGCGGTCGACCGCGTGCGCAACGCCGGCATGAGCGTGACGCTGACGATCACCGGCCCGGGCCCGCTGTGGACGAGCTCGCAGCCCAAGCGCCATAGGCCGGCCTACCGGCCACGGCCCGGCGCCTACCGGGCGTTCGCGACGGCAGTGGCCAAGCGCTACGGCAGCCGCGTGGACCGCTACATCCTCTGGAACGAGCCGAACATCTCCACCTGGCTCTATCCGCAGGCGACGTGCCGGCGCCACCGCTGCAGCCCGACGTCGCCGCACCTGTACCGGGGGCTCGTGCGATCCGCGTATCCCGCGGTCAAGGCCGCCGATCCGGGCTCGCAGGTGCTGATCGGCGCGCTCTCGCCGCGCGGGCAGCGGCTGCGCACGGCCGGCACCGTGATGCGGCCACTGCTGTTCCTGCGCCGGCTCGGCTGCCGCAACGACCGTTTCCTGCGTATCCGCAGCGGTGCTTGCAAGCGCTTCAAGAAGGTCACCGGCGACGGCTTCGCGGTCCATCCCTACAGCGGCCGCCTCCCGCCACAGCGCTCGCACCCGAACCCGGACGACGTCGCGCTCGCGTCGATCAGCCGGCTGACGAGGACGCTCGACCGCCTGCAGGGCGTCGGGGCGCTCGACCCCACGACGCGGCGCTTCGGCGTGTTCGCCGACGAGTACGCGTACCAGACCAAGCCGCCGGACCGGGTCGGCGGCGTCGCGCTCTTCAGGCAGGACCGCTGGCTGCAGCGCGCCGCCTACATCGCCTGGCGCAACTCGCGCATCCGGCTGTTCACGCAGTACCTGTGGCGCGACGAGCCGCGCAGCTCGAACGGGTCCTACGGCGGCTGGCAGTCCGGCCTGCGCTTCGCCAATGGCCGCGCCAAGCCGTCGTTCAAGCACTTCGACACGCCGTTCGAGCTCGACGCCGCGCGCAACCGCCTGTGGGGCCAGGTCCGCCCCGGCGGGCAGACCACCGTGACGGTCCAGCACCGCCCGCACAAATCCGGCGGCTGGCGTACGCTGGCGACCGTGCGGACCGACGCACGCGGCTACTGGACGATCGTCCGTCACCTGCGGCGCGGCACGGCGTACCGCTTCCGGACCGCCTCGGCGATCAGCGCCACGCTGCGGCGCTGAGGCGCGGATAGGGCTCCGGCGAACGTCAACGGCCGCATTGAAGGGCGGCTCGGAGGGGGTGGTTCACGTTTGTGGCCTATAGGGCAACGTTCGTGAACCACCCCCTCGCGAGCCTCCCTCAATGCCGTAGTTGACGTTCGCCCGCACAACAAGGCGCGTACATTTCACGCTATGCGCGTAGCGATCGCCGGAGGCCACGGCCAGATCGCCCTGCGGCTCGCCCGCGTCCTCAAGGACCGCGGCGACGAGCCGGTGGGGCTGACCCGCAATCCCGACCATGCCGCCGACGTCGAGCAGGCCGGCGCCGAGCCGGTCGTGGTCGACCTCGAGCATGCGAGCGACGACGAGGTGGCGGCGGCGATCGAGGGCGCCGACGCGGTCGTCTTCGCCGCCGGCGCCGGGCCCGGGAGCGGGCCGGCGCGCAAGGAGACGATGGACTACGGCGGCGCCGTGAAGCTGCTCGAGGCTGCGAAGGCGAAGGGCGTCCGCCGCTATGTAATCGTCAGCAGCATGGGCGCCGACGCGAACGCGGGCGGCGACGACACGTTCCAGGTCTACCTGCGGGCGAAGGGCCGCGCGGACGACGCCGTGCGGGCGAGCGGGCTCGACTGGACGGTCGTGCGGCCCGGGCGGCTGACCGACGACCTCGGCACCGGGCGTGTGAACCTGGCCGCGAGCGTCCCGCGCGGCGCGTTGAGCCGCGACGACGTCGCGCAGGTGCTGGCCGCGGTCCTGCACGCGCCCGCCACCGTCGGCCAGACGCTCGAGCTGGTCGGCGGCGACGTGCCCGTCGAGGAGGCCGTCGAGGCCCTCTAGCGGCATGGGCGCGGTGCACCGCCGGCGGACCGACGGCTCATGGGACGGCGTGCCGCCCCGGTCCTACGGATCCGGCGGCCGCCGCCACGAGCTGATCGGGCCCGGGGACGGCGCGCACCGCTACAGCGTCCGCTACTTCGAGATCCCCGCGGGGGAGACGACGACGCTCGAGCGCCACGCGCACGACCACGGCGTCGTGCTGCAGCGCGGCCGCGCGCGGGTCACGCTCGGCGCGGAGACGCACGAGCTCGGCCCGGGCGACGTGGTGTACGTCGCGCCGGGCGAGCTCCACAGCTTCGAGGCGATCGGCGACGAGCCGCTCGCCTTCATCTGCGTCCGCGGGGACTAGAAACGCATGTGGTGTCGCTCCACCGTCCGGCTCACTCCCGGCGAGTGGGCGCCGCTCGCGTCTATGACGACGACGCGGTACGTCCCGCCGTGCTTCTGGCGGATCCGCTTGGTGTAGCGCGAGAAGCCTTTGCTCGTGTGGCGGGCGTGCGTCTGGCCGATGTTGACCCAGGTCCCGCGGCGCAGCTTCTGCACGACGACGGGCGAGCCGTCGAGCGCGGGCCGGATCGTGCCCCACAGGTGGATGCGGCCGCGGCGGTGGCCGCGCCTGACCTTGGCGTGCCGGGTGACCTTGTTCGTCGTCCCGAGCACGACGACCGGGCTCACGACCTCGGGCCGCGGGACCAGCACGACGCGGTACTGCGTGTTGACCGAGACCGAGAGGAGCGGGAACGAGAACCCACCGGACGCGTTGGTCACCTGGGCGTTGGTCGCGGCGACGAACCCGCCGGTGTACGGCCACGCGTTGGCCTGCAGCACGACCTGGCGGTTGGCGTTGCCGGTGCCGCTGAGGACGCCCGCGAGCGTGGTCGAGTGACCGATGCGGATCGGGTTCGGCGTCGCGGCGAGCGACACCCCGAGTGGCTGGCGCTTGGTCTTGAACGTCCGGTGCCTACCGAAGAACGTCCTGCTGCCGCGCAGGCCGACGAGCCGGTAGTGGTAGGTCGTCGCCGGAGCGAGGCCGGACACAGCGGCGGCGACCGCCACGGGCTTGTTACCGGCGCCGGCGGCGGTCGTCGGCGTCTGGCCGCCGTACAGCCTCGTCGTCCCGATCTGGAACATGTACGACGTCGCGGTGCCGTTGGGATCGATCGAGCCTTTGAGCAGTGCAGTCGTCGGCGCCACGTTGGCGACGCCGCCGGTGGTCACGGTCGGCGGTGCGGCGAGCGCGCTTGCCGGCAGCAAGAGCCCGCCGAGGACCGCCACCACGATTCCGATGCTTCGCATCCTTCTGCCCCTCCAGTGGACGGATTTCCACCGGAACTGAACACGACGACGGGCCGAACGGTGCGGTGCTCGCCATCGACGGGTAGGAGTCGAGCATGCCCGCCGATGTCGCCGCGACGTTCGACGCGCTGGTCGGCGACCTCGAGTATCCGATGTACATCGTCACGGCCCGCGCCGGCGACGAGCCGCTCGGCTGCCTGGTCGGCTTCGCGACCCAGACGAGCATCGACCCGCGGCGGTTCGCGGTCTGCCTGTCGCACAACAACCGCACGTACCGGCGCGGGCGCGACGCGGGTGCGCTCGGCGTGCACCTGGTGCCCGAGCACGCCGCCGCGCTGGCCGAGCTGTTCGGCGGCGAGACCGGCGACGAGGTCGACAAGTTCGCCCG
>DATDKF010000172.1:0-2020 GCA_036520135.1 Solirubrobacteraceae bacterium | reverse complement strand
CCGGAGGCGGCGGCACCGGCGGCAGTTCCACCGGCAGCGGCGGAGGAGGCGGGATCGTCACCGCAGGCGGGCTCGGGATCGGTAGCTGGTTGACCACCTGTTGGGCAGTGTCGGCCACCGTCGGAGCCGGCTGCGGTGCAGCGGCCGGCTGCACGGCGGGCCCGGGAGCTGGAGGCGCAGCGCCGCTGGTCGGCGAATCGGCCTCGCTCTTCGCCGGCGCCGGGGTGACGGTCGGCGCAGCCTGGCCCCCGTCGCGTTTCCCCTTCGTCGATGCGCGCGGCGCGACGGCCCTCTGCGTCTCGGTCGTCCTGGCCGCTTTCCTCGCCTGAGCACGGCGAGTCGGCTTCGCCCCGGCTGAAGCCTGCGCAGAGCGCTGCTGGACCTTCGCCTGCGGTGTCCGTACAGGCTGACTCGCCGCAGAGCCTCCGACCACCTCGTGGCCGACACCACCGGCGACCACGCCCGCTGCAACGATCGCCGCGGCCTTCGCGGCCACGCCTGACCCTAGGGCGGCGCCGCCGGTAACGGAGCCGCCTCCACCGAGGAAGCCGGTGAGCGACGGAGGCAGCTGGACGGTGCCGAGGCGCTTGATCGCGGCGCGGCGCGCGCGCTGCTTGCGCTCCAGCGCCGAGCACTCGGCGCATTCACGCAGGTGGGCGCGCAGAGCACGCTGCTCCGGGCCGGAGAGCCGTCCGTCGATGCGCCTGATGAGCGACGCCTCGGCTTCGCCGCAGGTCAGCGCTCCCTCGAGCTGCTCGCGGAGCGCCCGGCGCGCGCGGAAGAGGAGCGTCTCGACGGCGGAGTCGGACACGTCGAGGATCTGGCCGATCTCGGCGTAGGTGCGGCCCTCGAGCTCGCGCATGACGACGGCCGAGCGCTGGTTGAAGCTGAGTGCGCCGAGGGCAGTCCTGATCTCGTCCGCAGTTGGAATCGTCTCGTCGAGCGGCGGCGCGGCAGCCCGGTCGTCCAGCTCGACAAGCTTCGGGCGGCGGGCGGCGGTGCGGAAGCGCTGCCGGCACTCGTTGTGGGCGATCTTGAGCAGCCAGTTGCGGGGCTTCTGCGGCTTCTCGCCGCCGATGAACGCCCGGTAGGCGCTCAGGAAGGTCGCCTGGGTCGCGTCCTCGGCGTCGGCCTGGTTCCGCATGACGGCCAGGACGTAGCGATAGACCTCGTGCACGTGGCCTCGGTAGAGGCGCTCGAACGCACGGTCTCTCGTCGCCGCAGGAGTGAATAGCGCGCTGATGTTGCGCTTGTTCCCGGGCATCCTTCGCGTCAAACGAGCCGCTTAGGCGGTCGCCGTCGCTCTCTTTCTGTTCGGCAGGTGGATCGCCCGGCCGAGCGCGACCAGGCCAGCTTCCTTGACCGCCTCGGACAGGGTCGGGTGCGCGGCCATCCCGTCGGCCACCGTCTCCACCGTGGCTTCCGCATCGAGCGCGACGACGCCGGCCTCGATCAGGTCGGTCACATGCGGTCCGACCATCACGATCCCGAGGAGCTCGCCGTAGCGGCTCTCGTGGATCGACTTGACCCAGCCGACGGTCTCGTTCTGCATCACGGCGCGCGCGTTCGCGACCCACGGGAAGATCCCGACCTCGACGTCGTCCCCATACTGCTCGCGCGCCTCGGCCTCGGTCAGGCCGACGCTAGCGATCTCGGGATCCGTGTAGATCGGGCGGGGGACTCCGCGGTTGTCGACGACAGCCTCGTGGCCCATCGCATTTTCGGCCGCGACTTCGCCCTCGCGGAAGGCCGTGTGCGCGAGTTGCCAGTAGCCCGCGCAGTCGCCCACAGCGTAGATGTGGTCGACCGTCGTCCGGCGATGCTCGTCGGCGGCGATACCCGTGCGCTTGTCGAATTCGACCCCGATCTCCTCGAGGCCGAGGTTCTCGACCAGCGGGCCGCGGCCGACGGAGACCAGCATCAGGTCGGCCTCGGTGGTCTCACCGTCGCCGAAGTGGACGGTCAGCGCCGAGCCTGAGTCCTCGACCTTCGTGCACTGCTTCTCGAGGTGCAGGGTGAT
>DATDKF010000171.1:0-9430 GCA_036520135.1 Solirubrobacteraceae bacterium | reverse complement strand
GCCGCCGGCGGGGGCGCCGAGAACCTCACGCTGTGCGACACCAACGGCGCCTCGCTGCCCGCCGACGTGGCCGCGGCGGTGCGCGACGTCGTGGCGGCGCTCGACACCCCGATCGGCATCCACTGCCACAACGACGCCGAGTGCGGCGCCGCGAACTCGCTCGCCGCGGTCGCCGAGGGCGCGACGCTCGTGCAGGGCACGATGAACGGCTACGGCGAGCGCTGCGGCAACGCCAACCTCACGAGCATCGTCCCGAGCCTGCAGCTCAAGCTCGGCCACGACTGCCTGCCGACGCTCGAGGGCTGGACCGAGGCCGCCCACTACCTCGACGAGCTGCTCAACCTCACGGCGGACCCGAACCAGCCGTACGTCGGCAAGAACGCATTCGCGCACAAGGGCGGCATGCACGTCGCCGGCGTCAACGCCGACCCCGCGACGTTCGAGCACATCGACCCCGCCGCCGTCGGCAACAGCCGCGAGGTGCTGGTCTCCGAGCTCTCCGGCAAGGGCACGGTGATCGCCCACGCCGGCGGCGCGCTCGACGACGCGGCGGCCGCGCGGGTGGTCGAGCGGGTGAAGGAGCTCGAGCACCGCGGCTTCCAGTTCGAGGCCGCCGACGGCTCCTTCGACCTGCTGATCCGCCGCGAGACCGGCGACTACGAGCCGCTGTTCCGCCTCGAGTCCTGGCGCGTGATCTCCGAGAAGCGCGAGGACGGCCGCGTGCAGACGGAGGCCACGATCAAGATTTGGGTCCCACCCACCCTCGACGGGCAGCGCTACGTGTCCACGGCCGAGGGCAATGGTCCGGTACACGCGCTCGACAATGCGCTCCGGATGGCGATCGGCGAGCGCTACCCGCACCTGCGCGACATCAAGCTCGTCAACTACAAGGTCCGCATCCTCGACGAGTGGAAGGCGACCGGCGCGACCACGCGCGTGCTGCTCGACGCCACCGACGGCACCGACACCTGGGGCGCGATCGGCGTCCACGAGAACGTGATCGAGGCGAGCTGGGACGCGCTGGTGGACTCGCTGGAGGCCGGCATGGTCCGGACGCGGGCCGCCGAGGGGGTCTGACCCTCTCTTGGGCGTGGTCACGAACTCAGGAGAAAGGGGTCAGACCCCCATCCCCATGGCGCGCCCCGTCCTCGGGGAAGCGGAGGAGCAGGCGGTCATCGAGGTGCTGCGGTCGGGCGCGCTGTCGCTCGGCCCGCGCGTGCCCGAGTTCGAGCGCGCGTTCGCCGAGCGCGTCGGCGCGCGCCACGCCAGCGCCGTCTCCTCGGGCACGGCGGCGCTGCACCTCGCGCTGCGCGCCGTCGGCGTGTCGGAGGGCGACCAGGTCGTCACGTCGCCGCTCTCGTTCGTGGCGAGCGCCAACGCGATCGTCTACGAGCGCGCGACCCCGGTGTTCGCCGACATCGACCCGGTCACGCTGAACATCGACCCCGACGCCGCGGCCGCCGCGATCACCGGCCGCACCAGCGCGCTGCTGCCGGTGCACATCTTCGGCTATCCGGCCGACCTGACGGCGCTCGAGGCGCACGGCCTGCCGATCGTCGAGGACGCGTGCGAGGCGCTCGGAGCGCGCTATGCCGACGGCACGCCCGTCGGCGGGCGCGGCCATCCGGCGACGTTCGCGTTCTACGCCAACAAGCAGCTCACGACCGGCGAGGGCGGGATGCTCACGACGGGCTCGGCCGAGCACAAGGAGCGGGCCGACTCCGAGCGCAACCAGGGCCGCGCGCCGAACATGGACTGGCTCGACCACGACCGGCTCGGCTTCAACTACCGGCTCACCGACATCGCCTGCGCGATCGGGCTCGCCCAGCTCGAGCGGCTCGACGACATGCTCGCCGCCCGCGCCCGCGTGGCGGGCTGGTACCGGGAGGCGCTCGGCGGCACCGACGTCGAGCTGCCGTGCGCCGACACGGGCGCCGAGCGCCGCGGCTGGTTCGTGTTCGTCGTCCAGCTCCCCCGCCGCGTCGACCGCGACGGCGTCATCGAGGGCCTGGGCAAGCGCGGCGTGGCGTCCAAGCCGTACCTGCCCGCGATCCACCTGATGTCCTACTACCGCGAGGCGTTCGGGCACCGGGAGGGCGAGTTCCCAGTGTGCGAGGACGTCGCCGCGCGCTCGGTCGCGCTGCCGTTCTTCCCGGCGATGACCGAGGGCCAGGTGGCGGAGGTCGCCGAGGCCCTCGTCGCCGTCATAGGCGCTTGAGGTAGCTCACGAACCCGGGGCCGCCGATCGCCGCCGCCGCGGCCGGGTCGCGCGCGCGGCGGATGTCCCGCTCGCTGTACCCGCTGGCCGCGTAGAGCGCGCGGGCGGGCTCGTTCTGCAGGCCGGTGTCGAGCGCCACGCCGCTGAGCGCGCGCGCCAGCGCCGCTCGCTCGGCGCGCTCGAGCAGCGCGCTGGCGACGCCGCGGCGCCGGTACGCCGGGTCGACGGCCAGCGCGTCGACGTAGAGCATGCCCGGCGGGGGGTGCGGCGAGACGGTGCCGGCCGCGCGCAGGTGGCGCAGCAGCGCCGGCCAGCGCCACGGCGGCACGCGCGGCGCGGTGAGTGACACGAAGCGGCGCGCGCGGACGTCGCCCTCGCCGACCGGGAACCACGCGATCACGCCGGCCAGCGTGCCGTCGAGCTCGGCGACTGAGCACACCTCGAAGCTCGCCGCGTGGCCGCGCCGCTGGTACACGGCGGCCAGCAGCGAGCGCGCGCGGTCCTCCGAGCCGGCGTACGCGTCGTAGTAGGGCTTGGCCGACAGGTACAGCAGGGCGTCCGCCGGATCGGCGGGCGTGGCGGGCCGGACCACGAGGGGCATCTGAGTCATCATGCCCGCTCGATGTCCCGCTTCAGCATCCCGCAGGACCCCGTCTTCCAGCAGCTCAACGCGTCGATCGGCTTCGACTGGCGGCTCGGCCCGTACGACATCGAGCAGTCGCGGGCGCACGCGCGGATGCTCGCCGAGGCCGGGATCGTCTCCGACCAGGACCGCGACGCGCTGCTCAACGGGCTCGACCGCGTCGAGGAGGAGCTGGACACCGGTGCGTTCGAGTTCCGGCCGGACGACGAGGACATCCACACGGCGATCGAGCGGCGGCTCACCGAGATCGTCGGGCCGGTCGGCGGCAAGCTGCACACGGCCCGCTCGCGCAACGACCAAGTCGCCACCGACATGGCCATGTTCACGCGCGCGCACGCGCTCGGGACCGTCGAGCGGCTGCAGAGCCTGCAGAGCGCGCTGGTCCAGCTCGCCGACCGCCACCTCGACTGGGCGATGCCCGGCTACACACACCTCCAGCGCGCCCAGCCGGTCTACCTCGCCCACCACCTGCTCGCCTACTTCTGGATGTTCCGGCGCGACGCGCGGCGCTTCGAGCACGTGCTCGGCGCCACCAGCGACCTGCCGCTCGGCGCCGGCGCGCTGGCCGGCGTGAACTTCCCGACCGACCGCGCGCTCGTGGCGCGCGAGCTGGGGTTCTCCGGGGTGGCGCCGAACTCGATCGACGCCGTCTCGAACCGCGACTTCGTGCTCGACTACCTCGCCGCCGCGGCCACCTGCGCGACGCACCTCTCCCGCCTCGGCGCGGAGATCGTCCTGTGGTCGAGCGACGAGTTCGGCTTCTGCGAGGTGTCCGATGCATGGGCGTCCGGCTCCTCGATCATGCCGCAGAAGAAGAACCCGGACGCCGCTGAGCTGCTGCGCGCGAAGGCGCCGCGCGTGGCCGCGCACCTGGTGGCGATGCACGGCGTGCTGCACGGCCTGCCCCTGACCTACAACAAGGACCTGCAGGAGGACAAGGAGCACCTGTTCGACGCGGCGGACACGCTCGACCTGTGCCTGCAGGCGGCGGCCGGGATGCTCGCCGGGATCTCGTTCGACCGCGAGCGACTCGCCGGCGCGGCGGCTGACGAGATGATCGCAGCCGTCGACGTCGCCGACATGCTCGTCCGCCGTGGCGTGCCGTTCCGCCAGTCGCACGGCATCGTCGCCGGGCTCGTGCGGGAGGCGGTCGACTCAGGGCGCACGCTGTCGCAGCTCTCCCGCGAGGACCTCGCCCGCCACTCGGAGGCGCTCGACGACGAGTACTACGACGTGCTGGCCCAGCACTCGTGGCTGGAGTCCAAGATCTCCGAGGGCGGGACCGCGCTGGACCGCGTGCGCGAGCAGCTCGCGCACGCGCGCGCGGAGCTCGAAGACCAGTCGGCTTGAGGGCCCATCCGAGAACCCCGCCACGTCCGGCGCGGCCGTGGACACTTCGCCGGATCGCCGTCCGAACCTCGGAAATACGTCCGTATTCCCTTCGGATTCGGACGGCGCCCGGCTCGGCCCACGACCACACCGGCCGGGCCGGATCGTCTCGGACGGGCCCTTGACCCTCGCGCACGCGTTCTATGACCGCCCGGTGGTCGAGGTCGCCCGCGCGCTGCTGGGCTGCGTCGTCCGGCACGGCGACTGCGCCGGCGTGATCGTCGAGACCGAGGCCTACCACGAGTCCGAGCCGGCCTGCCACGCCTACGTCGGCCTGACCGCGCGCACCAGCACGCTGTTCGGGCCGCCCGGCCGCGCATACGTGTATCGCTCGTACGGGATCCACGCGCTGCTGAACGCGGTGTCGGAGCCCGAGGGCGTCGGCGCGGCCGTGCTGATCCGGGCGCTCGAGCCGCTCGAGGGGATCGAGCACATGCGCGCGCGGCGCGGTTTGGAGCGGCTCGAGGACCTCTGCTCGGGCCCGGGCAAGCTCACGGAGGCGCTCGGCGTGACGCTCGAGCTCAACGGCACCGACCTCGCGGCCGGTCCGGTGGCGATCGAGGCGCCGCCGCCCGGCTGGGAGCGCGTGCCGGTGGCGGTCGGCACGCGGATCGGGATCACCAAGGCGGCCGAGCTGCCGTGGCGGTTCTGCGTCGCGGGCTCGCGCAGCGTGTCGCGGCCCTGGCCGCGTTAGGGCTGGGCGCCGCCGGTCGGGGCCTCGTCGCCGCCGGGGGCCGGGGTGGTCGCCGGCGGGGCGGTCGGCGCCGGTGTCTGCGCGGGCGCCGGCGTGGTCGCGGGCGGCGCGGCGCCGCCGGTGTCGGGTGCGGTCGTCGGCGGGGCGGTGGGGGCGGGCGTCGTGCCGGTCACCGGCGCGGCCGGCGTGGCGGTGGCGTCCGCCTCGGGCTCCTTGGGCGGGTGGATGCTGAGCGCCGACTGCATGAACGTCCGGAAGATGGCCGCCGGGAACGTGCCGCCGGCCACGGGCTCGCCGTTGAACTCGGTCTCCATCGACTTGAACTCGTTCGGGTAGCCGACCCAGACCGCGACCGTGTACTGCGGGCTCCAGCCCACGAACCAGGCGTCGCCATAGCCCTCGGTCGTGCCGGTCTTGCCCGCGATCAAGAGGCCCGGGACCTGGGCGCGCGTCCCGGTGCCGACGCGGACGACGCTCTGCAGCAGCGAGCCGACCTCGGTGGCCACCGAGTGCTCGAGCACGTTGCGGCGCTCCTTGTGGTTGACCGCCTCGTCGCCGCTCGGGAGCTTGATCGCCTCGCCGCCGCGCTCGATGCGCTCGATCCCGACCGGCCCGGGGGCGGTCTCGTCGCGCGGGTTGTCGGCGCCGGGGCTGAGCGTCCCGTAGATCAGGTCGCCGCCGGAGGCGAACGTTTGGTACGCGTGCGCCATGTCCAGCGGCGTCACGCCGCGCTTGAGGCCGCCGAGCGTCATCGCGTAGTTGTGGGAGACCTTCGTGCGGATGCCCATCCGCTCCGCGAGGTCGGCGATCGGCCGGGTGCCGACCTTGATGCCGACCTGCGCGAACACTGAGTTGTCGGAAAACGTGATCGCGTGGGCGAGCGTGGCCTGACCGCTGTAAGCGCCCTCGTAGTTGTTGACGGTGAAGACCTCTTTGGAGTGCGGCACGTCGATCTGAAGCTTGTGCGACGCCCAGACCGAAAGTGGGGAGATCCCCTGCTTGAGCGCTTCGGCGAGGATGAACGGCTTGATCGCCGAGCCGGGCTGGCGCTGGCCCTGCGTGGCGAGGTTGAACGGGCTCTGGTTGTACGTCGCATCGTCGCCGCCCACCATCGCGCGCACCTTGCCGCTGCTGTTCTCGATCGCCACGAGCGAAGCGTGCGGCCCGTCCTGGTTGGGCAGCCAGTTGCGGATCGCCGCCTGCGCCGCGTCCTGCAGCTCGCCGTCGATCGTCGTACGGATCTTCAGGCCGCCCTCGAACGCCTTGCGGGCGCCCTGCTGGCCGCCGCCCAGGCGGTCGACCACCTGCTGCTTGATCCACGACGTGAAGTACGGGTACTTGGTGTCCTCGGCCGGCGGCTGGAGGTCGCCCTGGTCGGGGATCGGCTTCGCCCTGGCGGCGTCGTACTGCGAGCGTGTGAGGAAGCTCTGGTCGAGCATGCGGCCGAGCACGAGGTCCCGGCGCGCGCGGGCCGCCTCCGGGTGGGCGATCGGGTCGTAGGCGGTGGGGGAGGAGACCATGCCCGCCAGCAGCGCGGCGTCCTCGGGTGCCAGGTCGGACGCGCACGCCTTGTCACCCGTGACGTCGCAGCCCGGGTGCTTGGCCTGGAAGTACGTGCGCGCGGCCGCCTCGATGCCGTACGCCCCGTTCCCGAAGTAGATCGTGTTCAGATAGTTGTTGAGGATCCGCTCCTTCGACCACTCGTGCGTGAGGTGGTAGGCGAGGGCGGCCTCGCGGAGCTTCTGGAACACGGTCCGGTCGTCTTGCGCGGCGAGCGCGTTCTTGACGAGCTGCTGGGTGATCGTCGAGCCGCCCTGGACGACCTTCTGCTGGACGACATCCTGGAAGAACGCGCGGCCGATGCCGCGCAGGTCGACGCCCTCGTTGGTGTAGAAGCGGCGGTCCTCGATCGCGATGATCGCGTGCTTCATCACCGGGGCGATCTGGTTCTCCCTGAGGAAGATGCGCTTCTGGTTGCCGGTGAGATAGCCGAGCGGATCGCCGTTCATGTCCTCGACGACCGAGTTGCGCGCTGCCCTCATGTCGAGCTTGGGCAGGTCCGATGCGACGGCCATCATCATCCCGAAGACCGTGGAGACGCCCGCGAGCAATGCGAGGCCGAGCAGCAGCAGGAACAGCCGCAGCTTGCGGATGCGGACCTGGCGGCGCGGCGCCTTGGGGCCCTTCCTGTCGGCGCGCGGCCGCAGCGCGACGACGGTCGCCCCGTTCCCGGCACCGCCGTTGGGCGTGCCGGCATGGGGCTTGGTGGTGCGTTCGTGATCGCTCATTGAGTGGGTGGGGACCCGCCTCGAGCTTCACGCCCGAAGGCCTCCGGCGCACCTGGGGGAGGCTGCCGGCCAGGGGGCTATCCAGGCCCGTTGGGAGGCTAGCATTGGCCCGGATGGAAGGATCGGCCTCCGAGGCCGCCAAGACGGCGGCGTACCTCACCCGCAACGCCGTCGAATGCCTGCCCGCGGGCGGGCTGGAAGAGCGCCTGGCGGCCGGCCGGCCGCTGCGCGTCAAGCTCGGGCTCGACCCGACGGCGAGCGACCTGCACCTGGGCCACACCGTGGTCCTGCAGAAGCTGCGCGAGTTCCAGGACGCGGGCCACACGGTCGTGCTCATCGTCGGCGACTTCACCGCCCGCGTGGGCGACCCGAGCGGGCGCTCGGTGCTGCGGCCGCTGCTCTCCGGCGAGGAGATCGACGCGCACGCGCGCACGTACTTCGACCAGGCGAGCCATGTGCTGCGGATGGACGACCGGCTCGAGATCCGCCACAACAGCGAGTGGCTGGACATGGGGATGGAGGCCCTGTTCCGGCTCGTGCGCGTGCCCACAGTGGCCCAGCTGCTCGAGCGGGAGGACTTCGCGCGGCGGATGGCGGCGAGCGAGCCGGTGTCGCTGCTCGAGCTGCTGTACCCGGTGCTGCAGGGCTACGACTCCGTGGCGGTAAAGGCCGACGTCGAGCTCGGCGGCACCGACCAGACGTTCAACCTGCTGATGGGCCGGTCGATCCAGAGCGCCTACGGGCAGGCGCCGCAGCTCGTGCTCACGATGCCGCTGCTGCCGGGAGTGGACGGCGTGCAGAAGATGTCCAAGTCGGTCGGCAACCAGATCGGGATCACCGATCCGCCCGACCAGATGTACGGCAAGACGCTGTCGATCCCGGACGCGGCCCTGGGCCAGTACTACGAGCTGCTGCTGGGCGTGGAGCCGCCGGCCGACCTGTCGCCGCGCGACGCCAAGCACGCGCTGGCGCGGGCGCTGGTGGCGCGGTTCCACGGCGAGGAGGCCGCCGCGCAGGCGGCCGAGGGGTTCGAGCGGGTGTTCGTCAAGGGCGACCTGCCGTCGGAGATCGAGGAGGCCGTCGTGCCGGTGTCCAACGGGGCGGTCCACCTGCCGGAGCTGATCGCGTCGGTGTTCGGCGGCTCGCGGTCGGAGGCCCGGCGGGCGATCGCCGGCGGCGGCGTGCGCCTGGACGGAGAGCCGGTCGCGGTGCTCGATATGCCGGCGGCCGAGCTGGACGGGCGCGTGCTCCAGGTCGGCAAGCGCCGCTTCCGGCGGCTGCGCGTCGCGTGACCGTCCACACGGGCCTGTTGCGGCTCGAGACCGAGGGCGAGGGCCAGATCGTCGACCTCACCGAGGGCGTCGAGGCCGTCGTGCGCCAGAGCGGTGTGTCGTCAGGCGTCGTCTGCGTGTTCGTGACCGGCTCGACGGCGGCGGTGACCACCATGGAGTACGAGCCCGGCGGCGTCGCCGACCTGCGCGCCGCGCTGGAGCGCCTGGTGCCGCGGGAGGGGCGCTACGAGCACAACGTGCGCAACAACGACGACAACGCGCACGCGCACCTGCGCGCGTCGCTGCTCGGCCCGTCCGAGAGCGTCCCGCTGGTCGCGGGCCGCCTGGTGCTCGGCACCTGGCAGCAACTCGTCCTGTTCGACTTCGACGACCGGCCGCGGCGCCGCGAGGTCCACGTCCAGGTCCTCTCGTAGGTCCTGCTACAGTCCCGCGCCCCTGTGGAGAACCCGGCTGCGAGCTTGAACACGGCTCGCGGCGCGCGCTACACTCCATTGCCCGCTCGGGAAGGGTTCCGAGTGCGCCGGACGGAGGAATCCCCTCCGAATCTGAGGCGCGGCGGTCTTTGAAAACTCAACAGCATGCGCACCGATCGGCCCTGGCCTCGTGTCAGGACCATTGATCTGTGCGTCCAGGTTCGTCAAGAATCGCCGACGGCGCCTCGTGCGCCGGACGGCACCTGAAACAAACCTCGTCGATCGCATCCGGCCTAAGGCCTCGTGTACGGCCTCGGCCCTCGTGAGATGCGCGACAACTCTGTGTGAGTAGTTCTTCACGGAGAGTTTGATCCTGGCTCAGGACGAACGCTGGCGGCGTGCTTAACACATGCAAGTGGAGCGACGAACCAGGGCTTGCCCTGGGGCAAAGCCGCGAACGGGTGAGTAACACGTGGGTAACCTGCCCCGATGA
>DATDKF010000170.1:0-5828 GCA_036520135.1 Solirubrobacteraceae bacterium | reverse complement strand
CATCTCGTCGGGGTCCACATCCCTGATCGTGCTGCTGTGCGCGATGGGGCTGCTGCTCAACGTCGCAGGCGGCGGCTCGGCCCACCTGCGCGCCGTCGAGGGAGCGCGTGAGCGAGCCGCGCATCGTGATCGCAGCGGGCGGAACGGCCGGCCACGTGGTTCCGGCGATCGCGGTCGCCGACGCGCTACGGGCTGAAGGCGCCGACGTCCGCTTCGCCGGCGGCGAGCGCGCCGAGGCCGAGCTGGTCCCGGCCGCCGGCTACGAGATCGACACGCTCAAGGTCGAGGGGATCTCGCGCACCAACCCGCTCAAGGCCGCGCGCGCCGCCTTCAAGGCCGTCGCCGCGCTCGGCTCGGCCGCCCGCCTGCTGCGCCGCCACCGCGCCGACGCCGTGCTCGGCGGCGGCGGGTACGTCGCCGGCCCGGTCGGGATGGCGGCGGTGCTGCGCGGCACACCGCTCGTGCTCACCGAGGCCGACTCGCACCTGGGGCTGACCAACCGCCTGCTCGCCGCGCGCGCCCGCCGGGTCTGCCTGGCGTTCCCGATCGACGGCCGCGACGGCGACCACTACCTGCTCACCGGCCGCCCGGTGCCGCCGACGATCACCGACCGCGACGCCGCCCGCGCCGAGTTCGGCCTGCAGCCCGGCGAGCTGACCGTGCTCGTCTTCGGAGGCTCGCTCGGGGCCCGCTCGATCAACGATGCCGCCGTGCGAGCGTTCGCCGGCGCGCCCTACCGGGTCCTGCACGTCGCCGGCCGGCGCGACTTCGCCGCCCTGCAGGCGCCCGACGCGAACTACGTCCTACGCGAATACGTCGTCCCGTTCGGCCTCGCGCTCGCCGCCTCCGACCTCGCCGTCGCCCGCGCCGGCGGCTCGGTCTTCGAGCTCGCCCAGTACGGCCTGCCGTCGCTGCTGATCCCGTATCCGCACGCATCCGGCAACCACCAGGAGGCCAACGCCCGCTGGATGGAGCGCGCGGGCGCGGCGACCGTGCTCGCCGACGCCGACCTCACGCCCGACCGCCTGCGCGCCGAGGTCGACGCGCTCGTCGAGGACGAGCCGCGCCGCGCCGCGATGGCCGCCGCCGCGGCCGCGCTGGCACGGCCGGACGCCGCCGCGGTGATCGCGCGCGAAGTGCTGGCCGCCGCCGAGGCCTGACGTCGGACACGCGTCGAACGCTCAAGCATCGCGCTCGATCGACCGTTATTCCCCCCATGCCACGGAACGGCGAGCGCGGATTCACGCTGATCGAGATCCTTGTCGTCCTTCTCATCATCGTCGTGCTCTCGGCGATCGCCATCCCGCTGTTCGTCAACCAGCGCGCGAAGGCCGAGGACGCCGAGGCCAAGACCGCGGCGGCGGTGGCCGCCGGGGCGTTCGAGGTCTACCACCAGGACCACAACACGTTCGCCGGCGCCGACGCCCAGGCGCTGGCCGAGATCGAGCCGACGCTCGCGCAGGCCCGCGGGCTCGCGGTCGATGGCACCGACGAGGGCTACACGCTGTCGGTCGAGTCGGCGTCCGGCGACGCCGGCGGGGGCCCGTTCACGATCGAGCGCACCTTGACCGGCACGACGCGCTCGTGCGCGAGCGCGGGCGACGGCGGCTGCCCGGACAGCGGCGGCTGGTAGAGGTCGCTCAGGCGGGCTCGAGCAGTCCGCGCTCGCGGACGACGTCGAGCGCCAGCGTCTTGTAGCCGACCTCGTCGAACAGGACGACGACCGCGTCCTCGTCGTAGCGCTGCACCGCGCCCTGACCCCAGCTCCCGTGCGCGACGCGGCTGCCGACCGCGAACGGCACGTCCTCCGGCGGCGCCTCGCTGCGGCCCGACCGGCAGTTGTCGCAGCTCCCGCACGGCGGCGTGAACGGCTCGCCGAAGTAGGACAGGATGAACGCGCGCCGGCAGTCGGCGGTCTCCGCGTAGCCGCGCATCATGTCCACGCGGGAGCGCTCGAACGCCCGCCGCTTCTCCTCGCTCTCGGCCGCGGCGCGGACGGCGGCCGCGCCCGCCGTCACGGGCTCGACGTCGCCGGACGGCAGCACCTTCACAGCCCCGGCCTCCTCGAGCCGCGACAGCGCGGTCGCGAGCTTGGTCTCCGAGAGCTCGAGCTCCTGCTGCAGCGCCGCCGGTGCCAGCGCGCCGCCCGCGCTGCGCACCGCGTCGAGCACGTGGGCGATCTCATCGACGTCGACGTGCCCCGTGCCGGCGAAGAACCGCCGCAGCCCGAGGTCCTCGCTGCGGTAGAAGAGCACTGCCCGCGCCGGCTCGCCGTCGCGCCCGGCCCGCCCGATCTCCTGGTAGTACGCGTCGAGCGACTCGGAGACCTCGCTGTGGAACACCCAGCGCACGTCCGCCTTGTCGATCCCCATCCCGAACGCGGTCGTGGCGACGACGGCGTCGAGCTCGCGGTCCATGAAGCGCTCCTGGACGGCATCGCGCTCGGCGCCGCGCATGCCGGCGTGGTAGGAAGCGACGCTCACGGCACGGTCGCACAGCGCGTCGGCGAGCTCTTCGGCCTGCCGGCGCGTGGCGACGTAGACGATGCCCGGCTTGGGCGCCTCGTCGATCGCGTCCTGCAGCGCGCGGAGCTTGCGCTCGGCGCCCTGGTCGCCGTGGAACCGCTCGACCGCGAGGTCGACGTTCGGGCGGTCGAACCCGCGGACGAGCACGTTCGCGTCGCGCAGGTGGAGGCGCTCGACGATCTCGTCGCGCACCGGCGGCGCGGCCGTCGCGGTGAGCGCGACGATCGTCGGCCGCCCCAGCGCCTCGGCCGCCGCGCCGAGCCGCAGATAGTCGGGCCGGAAGTCGTGGCCCCACTCGGAGATGCAGTGCGCCTCGTCGACTACCAGCAGCGACGGCCTGGCCGCGGCCAGCTCACCGAGCACCTCCTCGTTGGCGAGTTGCTCGGGCGCCAGCAGCAGGAACTCGAGCGCGTCCTCGGCCAGCTCGGCCAGCGCCCGCTCGCGGACGGCGGCGGGCAGCGCCGAGTTCAGCTGCGCGGCCCCGCCCGCGGCGCGGTCGGCGAGGTCGTCGACCTGGTCGCGCTGGAGCGCGATCAGCGGCGAGACGACGACCGTCGCCCCGTCCGTGAGCAGCCCGGCGATCTGGTAGATCGCCGACTTCCCCGAGCCGGTCGACATCACGACGAGCGTGTCGCGCCCCGCGAGCACCGACTCGATCGCCTCGCGCTGACCCGGCCGCAGCGTCTCGAAGCCGAACGCCTCGCGCGCCACCCGGTCGATGCGGTCGCTCACGGACGGCGGTTCCCCGAACGGAGAGGAAAGTATGCGGCTTACTCCCACTCGCAAGCTCGCGGGAGCGCCTTGATTACGGTGCTTACTCCCACTCGCAAGCTCGGCGGGAGCGCCTTGATTGCGGTGCTTACTCCTACTCGCAAGCTCGCGGGAGCGCCTTGATTACGGTCGCCGCTAGCCTGCGGCGCCGTGAGATCGAGCGACGCGCCATGGTCCGGACGCCGCCTGCACTTCGTCGGCATCGGCGGGGCGGGGATGAGCGGCCTCGCGCTCGTCGCACGCCAGCTCGGCGCGGAGGTGACCGGCTCGGACCGCGCGCCCGACTCGCCGTACCTGCGCAGCGCCGGTCTGCCCGTCGCCGCCCACGACGCCGCCAACGTCCCCGAAGACGCCGTGGTCGTCGTCTCCAGCGCGATCCCGTCGGACAACCCCGAGCGCGCGATCGCCCGCCAACGCGGCCAGCGCGAGCTGCACCGGGCCGACCTGCTCGGCGAGATGACGCGGCTGAAACCGACGATCGCGGTGACCGGCACGCACGGCAAGACCACGACTTCGAGCATGATCGTGCACGTCATGCGCGGCTGCGGGCTCGATCCGGCGTATCTGGTCGGCGGCGAGGTGCGCTCCACCGGAACCAACGCCGGCTGGGGAGCGGGGGAGTGGCTGATCGTCGAGGCCGACGAGTCGGACCGCTCGCTGCTCAAGCTCGCGCCGCGGATCGGCGTGCTGACCAACGCCGAGCTCGACCACCACGCGACCTACTCGTCCCAGCGCGACGTCGACGAGACGTTCCGCGCCTTCCTGGCCATGGCCGCCCAGGTCGTCCTGGGCGACGAGCCGGACATCACCCGCTTCCGCGGAAGCGTCGCGCGGCCCGAGCACGTCGAGCTCGAGCCCGGCGGATCGCGCTTCAGCGTCGACGGCGTGCCGGTCACGCTGGCGATCCCCGGCGAGCACAACGCCCGCAACGCGGCCGCCGCCCTCGCCGCCGCCGCGCTCGCCGGAGCGCCACCGGCCGCGGCCGCCGCCGCGATGGCCGACTTCACCGGCGCCGGCCGGCGCTTCGAGCGCGTCGGACCCACGCCCGTGGGCGCGCTCGTCGTCGACGACTACGCCCACCACCCGACCGAGGTCCGCGCGACGATCGCCGCCGCCCGCACGCTCGAGCCCGCGCGCGTCGTCGCCGTCTTCCAGCCGCACCTGTTCTCACGCACCGCCCGCCAGCATCGCGAGTTCGGCGCCGCGCTCGCGCTCGCCGACCTCGTCGTCGTGCTCGACGTCTATCCGGCGCGCGAGCGCGCCGAGGACTACCCGGGCGTCACCGGGCGCCTCGTCGCGGAGGCGGCGGCCGACGCCGCCGGCGGGCGGCCCGTCGCCTGGCTGCCCGACTTCGATTCCGCCGAGCGCTTCCTGCGCGCCGAGCTGCGCGAGGGCGACCTGCTGCTCACGCTTGGAGCCGGGAACGTCGACGCGCTCGGGCGGCGGCTCCTAGCCGGTTGAGCGCGACGCCGCCCGCCAGGATCGCGACGTTGACCAGCGGATAAGACCAGTTGATGTCGTCCGGGTTCTCGTTGTGCACCACGATCGTCTGGATCGGCAGCACGACCGCCCAGGCGAGCAGGTAGAGGATCAGGCCGAGCCGGCGGTTCGGCGCGAGATAGCCGAGCGGCCCGGCGAGCAGGATCGCGGTGATGAGCTCCATGGAGATCCGGACGCCGACCCGCGCGCGCAATTCCCTGCGAGGGTCTGACCCCTGAGTCGTGGCTGGAGCCCCGGCCACGTTGCAGGGGTCAGACCCAACGTGTCGAAGCGCCCCCACGTGACCCGCCGACGAGCGTTCGGGGGCGGCTTCCTCGCCGTGATGCTGCTCGCCGTCGTGCTCGGCGGCGGGTGGCTGTGGCTGCGCGACTCGGGGCTCGCCAGGGTCACGGTCGTCCGCGTCACCGGCGCAACGACGAGCGAGCAGAGCGCGATCCGCGCTGCGCTCGACAGCGCGGCGCGCGAGATGACGACGCTGCACATCCGCCGCGACGTCCTCGACCAGGCGGTCCAGCAGTACACCTCGGTCGCCGGCCTCCGCGTGCAGAAGGACTTCCCCCACCAGCTCTCGATCGAGGTGCTCGAGCACCGCCCGGTCGCCGCGCTCGACGTCGACGGCCGCCGCGTCCCGGTCTCGGGCGGCGGGATCGTCCTCACCGGCGTGCACGCCGACGCCGGCCTGCCCTCGATCCGCCGGGGCACCACCCCGCCCGACGGGCGCGTGACCGACCAGCGCACCCGCGCCGCGCTCGCCGTCGCCGCCGCTGCACCGCAGCAGCTGCTCGACCGCAGCGAGCGCGTCTGGTGGAGTCCGCGCGGCCTCACCGTCGACCTCCGCGACGGCCCGCCGCTGTACTTCGGCACCGGTGACGACCCGGCGCTCAAGTGGGCGGGAGCTGCCCGCGTGCTGGCCGAGCCGAGCGCGGCCGGAGCGACGTATCTGGACCTCCGCGTGCCCGGCCGGGTGGCCGCCGGAGGCATCGGGCCGGTGCCTCAGGTGACCCCGTCGGCGACCCCTCAACCTTAGGGTGA
>DATDKF010000169.1:0-2121 GCA_036520135.1 Solirubrobacteraceae bacterium | reverse complement strand
CGAGTTGCGCACCAGTCGAGCTCGGCGACCCGGACGTTGTGCTCGCCGACGCCGGCTACTGGCATCAGCGCCGGATCGAAGCGGTCGCCAGCGACGGCATCGAAGTGCTCGTCGCTCCCGACTCCAGCCTGCGCAGACGCGCCCGCCCGGGCTGGACCGGCGGCCTCTACGACTCCATGCGGCGCGTGCTCACCACCTCGGAGGGTCGCGCCTTGTACCGGCAGCGCCAAACGACGATCGCGCGCGTGTTCGGGCAGATCAAGTTCAACCGCGCGATCCGCCGCTTCCAACGCGGGCACGGTTGGACACGACGACGTTCGCGTCGCCGCTGAGGATCTCGATCACGGACTGGTCCAGGAACGCGAAGCGCCCTTGGACGTCGTTGCGCTCGATGCGGTTGCGATCACCGCGAATCAACATGCCGTTCGAGGGCATCGCGTTGTCCTGGATCACGTTCTCGTCGGAGTCCGAGTGCATGACGATCGTGATCGCCCCGTTCCCGGATGACGTCAGCGTGTTGCGGGCGATGAGCGTGCCTCGTGCGCCGGCGAGAGCGAGTGCCTCGGAACCGCCGTCGACGGTGTTGCGAACGACGCGGTTACCGGTCGAGTCGAAGATCGCCGCGCCCTCCTCGCCGGCGAGCCGGCTCTGCTCGACCTCGTTTTCGTCGGAGCCGTCCACGAGGGCGATCGAGCGGCCCACGCGGATGCTCACTCCGCCGTCGATCGAGCTCCGCGAGATCGTGTTGCGATCAGAGGCGGACAGGAGAACCGCTGGACTCCCGCCGAGCGCCGTGATCTGGTCGAGCTCGTTGTCGTTGGACTGGGACAGGAAGGCGCCGATGAATGAGCGAGCGACGGGAAACCCTCCGAGCGCGAGCCGGGCCAAGGTGTTCTCGTCCGCGCCCGCCAGCGCGACCGCGTGCTCGAAGCCGCGGATCGTGCCGTTCAGGATCCGCACCCGGTCATGGCCCGCCATGTTGTCGACGCCGTCGTTTGCGGCGCAGTCCGTTTCGCACGGCAACCCCGCCACCGTGTGGCCGTTGAGGTCGAGGGTGATCCCGTCCGCCCCGATGACGATCCCGTCGCCGAGCAGTCCGAGAGGTCATTCTGGAGCGTTGTGTCCTCGACGATGACCTGGCCACAGGCCAGCGATTGCGCGGATGCTGCGCTCGGCGCCACAGCGCACAGCGCGAGAGCGACAAACGCACCTCCGAGGACATGGAGACGGGTCGGAACCGCGAACACCACATTCCTCCTGCACGGCCCTCGAGATCGGCGAGCGTCACCGGTCGGCCAACCGGATCACCGGCGCCCTCGGCCGGTCAAGGGTGAGATTCCTGCCCCATGGCCGAGAGCGGCCGCGACCGCCTTCAACCAGAATCTGGCGCGCGCCCTGCGGTCACGGTCCTGACGACGACCGGCCGTCGGCTACAGCAGCTCCGCGATGAGCTTGGCGGCTCGGTCCGCGCCGTCGGTCGCGACCGGCGGGTAGTCGACGCTGCGGCCGATCTCGCTCGCGATTGCCCCGGCGATCCGCGACGGCCCGTCCGTCTCGAAGTCCCTGCGGCGGCCTGCGCCGTCGCGCTCGAGCCGGTGCCGTACGTGGAAGTTCTACTCGAAGTGCTGGCGCAGGGGGAAGTAGAGGAACGGCCGCCGGTTGGCGGTCAGCTCCATGGAGGTCGTGAGGCCGCCCTGGGCGATGGCCAGGTCGCAGGCCCCGAGGTGGCGGTACAGGTCGTGCACGTACGCGCGGATCTCGAGGCCGTCGTGCCGCAGCAGGGTGGCCGGGTGCGCTGCCAGGATGCGCGGATGGGGCTCGGCCGGAACGTCCTGTTTCGCGTGGCGACCAGCAAGCGGCTGGAGCGCGCGGTCAAGCGCGTGCCCGGCGGCGAGCTTGCGGCGTGGCGGTCGGCTTCGCGCTACGTCGCGAGCAGGTCGCGCAGTGGCGCGCTGACCACGGTCGAGATGCTGCTCGAAGGGGGTCACGGCGTCAGCGTCGACTTGTTCGGGGAAGGCGTGAGCGATCCGGCAGTCGCCGACCAGGTGCTCGAGGACTACCTCGCGCTCGTTGCCGCCTTGCCGCCACCGCCGGCGGACGTCTGGCTGTCTGTGGATCTCT
>DATDKF010000168.1:0-13946 GCA_036520135.1 Solirubrobacteraceae bacterium | reverse complement strand
TCACCGCGTGCTGACGGTCGAGGGCCGATGGATGGCGGCCGTTCTGGCGTGCGGGTCGAACGCGGTGCTCAGCCACGCGACCGCCGCGGCGGTGTGGGACCTCATGCCGGTCGGCGGCGGGGCGACCCATGTGACCGTGCCGGGCGATCCTGGCCGCGCCCGGCGCGCGGGCATCCGCGTGCACCGAAGCGCGACGCTTGCATCGGCGGACACGACGACCTGTCGCGGCATCCCGGTCACGACAGCGCTGCGCACGCTGCTCGACGTCGCGCCAACCGTGAAGGGCCGCCGGCTCGAGCAGCTCCTCGACCGCGCCGAAGCCTTGATCGACTTCGCCGAGCTGCAGCGGACGCTCACCGCTCACCCGGCACGCCCGGGAGTGCCCTCCCTACAAGCGAAGTTGTCCCACTACACCGCTGGGAGCACGCTGACCCGTAGCGAGCTCGAGGAGCGCTTCCTGCGGCTCTGCGACGACCATGGGCTGCCGCGGCCCGAGACGAACACCCGCATTGAAGGAGTCGAGGTCGATTTCGTGTGGCGGGATGCGCGGCTGATCGTCGAGGTCGACGGCTACAAGTACCACCGGGTCCCGACCGTCTTCGAGTCCGATCGCGAGCGGGACGCGCTGCTGACGCTGGCGGGGTGGCGGGTTGTGCGGTTCACGTGGCGTCGGGTGACGCGCCGTCGGGAGTGGGTCGCCCGCGTGATCCGCGACTGTCTGGCGAGTTGACCTTCGTTATGCAGGTCAACTCGCCAGGGAGTCGAACGCGGTGGTGGCTTCGAGGTGGTGGACGCGTGCGACCGTGCGCTTGCCGAAGGCGATCTCGAGGTCGGCGAGGCCGGCGCGGCGCTGGAGCGGGTTCTGCGCGACCGTCTGGGACTCCCGCAGCCGCGCGGGGGCGAGGACGGTGGTGCGGGCGATCCGGAGCGAGCGGACGGCGAGGCGGCCGCCGGCGGCGCGCCAGCCGGCGTCGCGGTAGCGGAGCGCGCCGTACGCCGCGGCCGGCAGCGCGAGCAGGAGCGCCCACGGGCCCGCGACGAGCGCCCACGCGACCGCGCCCGCGGCCGCGCCACCCAGCGCCGGCGGCAGGACGTAGCGGCGCAGCGCCCGCCGCGGCAGCGGCGCGAGGCGGTCGAGGTCGTCGGCGAGCTCGGGCAGCAGCTCGTCGAGGAACGGCCGCACGGCGGACCGCCGGAGCAGCGGGAACAGCGTCTGCGCGGCCGACGGCTCTTTGGCGTGCCCGATCACCTCGACCCGCACGGCCGCGAGCCGCAACGGCCGCCGCAGCACGCCTTCGACGACCACGACCGCCCGGATCCGCTCGACCGGCACCGTCGCCTCGCGGTGCTCGAGCAGCCCGCGGCGGATCCGCAGCCGGCCGCCGTCGCGGATGGCGGTGAAGCCCGCGAAGGCGACGACCGCGCCCGCGACCGACAGCAGCCACGCCAGCGCCAGCAGCCCCACCAGCGCGAGCGCCCACTCGTGCGCGGCGTGCGGGATGAGGCGGATCGCGTCGCGCTCGGCGTCGTCGCCGGCCACGTTCTGCGCGAGCTGCCCCGCGCCCGCCAGCAGCGGCAGGATCACGCCGAGCTGGCCGGCGGTGAGCGCGGCGAGCAGGAGGTCGGCGCGGCTGAGCCGCCGCTGCGCGACGTCCTCGACGGGCGCGGCGGGCGTCGCGATCAGCCCGCGCAGGGCTTCGAGGTCCGCCTCGGTGATCGCCTCGAGCACGATCTCGCCCCGCGCGCCGCCGCCGCCCGTCTGGACGTGGACGGCGTGGACGCCGAACAGCCGCTGGACGACGCCCTGCTCGCGGTCGAGCGACTGCACGCGGCTGTAGGGGATGTCGGTCTGCTTGGTGCTGAGGAAGCCGCTCCGGCGATGGATGCCGGCCCGGTCGACCCACCAGCGCGTCGTGCTCCACCGCACGTAGCCGGTGATCCCGGCGATCGCGACGCCGATCGCGGCGTAGAGCGCGCCGGTCTCGAGCGCGCCGGCGTCGAGCCCTTGGCGGAAGACGCCGACGACGATCAGCACCAGCAGCGGCAGCGCGCCCTCGCGGACCGCCTTGGCCACGTAGACGCCGATCGCCGCCTTGTGCAAGCGCCGCGCCTCAGGGCTCATCGGCGGTCCGGGCCAGCTCGGCGATCTGCTCGCGCAGTTGCTCGGCGTCGTGCATCGTGAGCAGCGGGATCTTGTGGCTGTCGGCGGCGGTGTGCACCTCGACGCTCGCGAGCCCCATCCACTGCTCGATCAGGTCGCTCGTGGTGTCCACGTGCTGCACGCGCACCATCGGGATCAGCGTGCGGCGGACCGTCACCGTGCCGTGGCGGATGTCGATCGTCTCGGGCGAGATGTCCCAGCGCCAGCGCCGCCAGCGCAGCTCCGGCACGATCACCACGCCGACGAGCAGCGCCGCCAAGGGCACGACCCGCGCGAGCACGGCAAGCGCGCCGTCCAGCGGGCCGGCGGCGATCATGCCGGCGATCAGCGCGACGCCGCAGACGATGCCCGCCCCGAGCCGCCAGACCCAGCGCGCGTTCGGCGCCAGCCGTCGCGAAGGCTCGGCGATCACAGCTTGCGCGCGAGCTCGCGCGCCAGACGCTCGTACTCGGGCAGACCGATCTCGCCGTCGAACAGGTACGGGAGCGTGACGACGTGCGCCTCGGTCGCCCGCCGCAGCCGCCGCAGGTGGCTGCGCTGCGCGCGCGCCCGCTGGTACGAGGTGAGCGCCGCCGCCACCGCCGGTTGGCCGTCGAGCGACCGCAGCGTGTCCGCATCCGCCGCGCTGAAGCGCTCCGGCCACATGCCGTTGACCACGATCGCCTCGAGCGGCAGGCCGACCGCCTCCGGCAGCTTGCGCTCGAGCTCGAGCGTCTCGTTGACCGGCATCTCCTCCGGCAGGGCGACCGCGACGTAGCCGGTCCGCTCGGGGTCGGCGAGCAGGTCGCGGACCCGGAACGCCTGCCGGCGGATCGGCCCGACGCGGGCGATCTCGCCGAACGTGCGCGGCGTCGTGAGCATCGCCAGCCCGTGCCCGGACGCGGGAGCGTCGACCACCACGAGGTCGTACGTGGGGTTGCGGCGGTCCCAGCGCGACGGCTGGGTGAGCTCCCAGACCTTGGCGATCGTGATCAGCTCCTTCGCGCCCGGCGCGGCGGCGACGAAGTACTGGAACGCCGACGAGCGCGCGAGGACCTTCAGGCCCGTGCCGCCGATCTGCTTGGCGAGCCACTCCTGGAGCGCGCGCGACGGGTCGATCGTGATCGCCCACAGGTTGTCGGCGAGCTGCACCTCGGTCTCCGGCACGACGCCCTCGCGCCGGAACGCGCGCGACACGCGGTCCTGGTCGGCGACCTCGCAGACGATCGTCCGCCGGCCCGCCTCGGCGGCCGCGACGCCCAGCGCGGCGGCGACCGTCGTCTTGCCCACGCCCCCCTTGCCGGTCACGTACAGCAGCCGCCGGTCGCGCAGGAGTGCTTCCATCGTTGGGCACAAGGATGACAATGGACGTCATAGAGAAGCCCACCCCACCCATCAGCGCGGCCTACGAGGCCTGCCGGCGGCTGCAGCGCCGCCACGATCCGACGTACTACTGGGCGACGCGGCGCCTGCCCGCCGACGTCCAGCCGGCCACGCACGCGCTGTACGGGTGGGTCCGCACGGCCGACCAGATCGTCGACGGCCCGGATCGGCCGCCGACGCCCGCCGCCCGCCGCGCCGCGCTCGACGCGTGGGAGGCGGAGCTGCGCGACGCGCTCGCGGGCGGCGCGTGCCCCAACCCGATGGTGGGCGCGCTCGTGGACGCCGGCGAGCGCCACGACCTGCCGCTCGGCGAGCTCGGCACCTACATGCGCTCGATGCGCGTCGACTGCGGGCCCGTGCGGATCGACAGCTGGGAGGAGCTGGCGACGTACATGGACGGGTCGGCCGGGTCGGTCGGCCGCATCATGGCCCCGCTGCTCGGCGTGCCGGAGCGCTACCACGCCGACTTCGGGACGCTCGGGCAGGCGTTCCAGCTCGCCAACTTCGTGCGCGACGTGCGCGAGGACTGGGCGATGGACCGCATCTACCTCCCGGGCCTCGCCGACGGCGACCTCGGCAACGGCCGCGCCACGCCGGCGCTGCGCGCGGTCGTCGCCCAGCAGATCGCCCGTGCGCGGGCGCTGTTCGCCGCCGCCGAGCCGGCGATCGCCGCCGCGCCCGAGTCGGTGCGCTCCGGCATCCGGCTCGCGTGTGCCGCCTACGGCCGGATCCTCGACCGCGCCGACGCCGCCGGCGGCGACGTGCTCGGCCGCCGCGTCGGCGTGCGGCTCGTCGACCTGCCCGGCATCCTCGCGGCGGTCCGGCGATGACCCGCCGGGCGACGCTGCGCGGGAGCGAGCGCACGCCGCTCGACGCGCGGCCCGACGTGCTGATCTGCGGCGCGAGCTTCGCCGGCCTGGCGGTCGCCCGCGAGCTGGCGGGCAGCGGCGCCAACGTGCTGGTCGTCGACCGCTACGAGATCGGCGAGCGCGCCACGTCCGCCTGTGCCGCGCCGACGCCGTGGTTGCACGCGATGGGCGTCGAGCGCTCGATCCGCCAGGAGCTGCCGTGCATGGCGTTCCACACGCCGCACGGGTCGGCGCGCTTCCGGCTGCCGTGGAGCTGGTCGAGCTTCGACTATCGCGATCTGTGCGCCGCGCTGTGGGAGCAGGCCGACGCGCGGTTCGAGATCGCCACGGTGCACGGCCGCACCGGGGAGACGGTCCACACCGACCGCGGCGACCTCGCGAGCCCGCTGATCGTCGACGCGCTGGGCTGGCGCCGCGTGCTCGGCCCGGGCGCGAACGTGCAGCCGCCGGAGGCGCGGATCTCGCGCGGCCTCGAGGTCCATCCGCACGACGCCCGCGGCAGCGACCTCGACGTCTGGATCGACCGCTCGGTCGTCCGCTACGGCTACGCGTGGTCGGTGCCCGCGGCGGGCGAGCGGCGCGTCGGCGTCGGCTCCTACGAGCCGCGCCACCACGTCAAGCAGCCGACCCGCGCGATGGCCCGGCGGCTCGACACCGAGGCCGTGCGCTACCAGGGCAACTGGTTCCCGCACGAGCTGCGCCCGGCGGCCGAGGACGGGGTGTTCTTCGTCGGCGATTCGGCCGGGCACTGCATCCCGCTGTCGGGCGAGGGGATTCGAACCGCCTTCCACTTCGGCATCGCCGCGGGCCGCGAGCTGCGCGCGGTGCACACGGGCGCCAAGCGCCGCGAAGAGGCGCTCGCCGCGTACGGCGCCTTCTCCGACGCCCACGCGCCGTTCTTCCGCCGCGCGCTCCGCCTGCAGCGTCTGATCCCGGCGCTGCCGCCGCGCGTGCTGACGGCCGCGCTGGCGCTGATCGGCCGCGAAAAGCCCTGCAGGCGGGCGTTCACGTGGTACCTGGAGCAAGCCGCTCCCTAGACTCTCACCTCCCCGATGGAGATCGCCTTCGACGAGCACGGGCTGGCCCCCTGCGTGATCCAGGATTGGGCCTCCGGCGAGGTCCTGACGCTCGCCTACATCAACGCGGAGGCTCTCCAGCGCACGCGCGAGACCGGCGAGCTGCACCTGTGGAGCCGCTCGCGCGACGAGCTCTGGCACAAGGGCGCGACCTCCGGCAACACGCAGGCCGTGAAGGCGATCCGGTTCGACTGCGACCTCGACGCCGTGCTGGCGATCGTCGAGCCCGCCGGCCCGGCCTGCCACACCGGCGAGCGGACGTGCTTCCACAACGGCGACCTCGAGCCGGCGCAGCCGATGGAGGCGCTGCCGGGCCTCGAGCGCACGATCGCCGCCCGAGCCGCCGAGCGGCCCGAGGGCTCGTACACCGCCGAGCTGCTCGCGGACCCCGCGCGGGTGGGGGAGAAGGTGCGGGAGGAGGCCGAGGAGGTCGCCCGCGCAGCCCGCGAGGAGAGCGACGAGCGCGTGGCCGAGGAAGCCGCCGACGTGCTCTACCACCTCGCCGTGCTGCTGTGCTCGCGCGGGCTCAGCCTCGCCGACGCCGAGGAGGTCCTCATTGGCCGGCATCGCTGAGAGCACCCACAACCTCGTCCCGGTCTGCGAGACGTTCATCGAGGACTGCGAGACCCCGGTCTCGGCGTTCCTGAAGCTGCGCGGCTCCGGCCCGGCGTTCCTGCTCGAGTCCGCCGAGCAGGGCCAGCGCGTCGGCCGATGGTCGTTCATCGGCTACAAGCCGCGCAGCGTGCTGCGCTGGAGCCTGGCCGACGGCGGCGACCCGTACGCGCTCGCGCAGGCCGAGATCGGGCGCTACAGCCAGGCGCCTTCGCCCGAGCCGATCCCGTTCACCGGCGGCGCGGTCGGCTTCTTCGGCTACGACTGCGTACGCGCCGTCGAGCGCCTCCCCGCGCCGAACCCCGACCCGGTCGGCCTGCCGGACATGGCGCTGATGCTGTCCGACGTCATCGTCGCGTTCGACCACCTCAAGCACACGGTCACGATCCTCGCCAACGCGTACGTCGACGAGCACGAGGCGGCGCACGATCGCGCCCGCGAGGCGATCCGCGAGGTCCGCGAGCGGCTCGCCGGCCCGCTGCCGCGAGCGGCCGCCGCGGCGCGCCCCGAGCCCGAGTTCGAGTCCAACATGCCGCGCGAGGCGTTCGAGGCGATGGTCGCCCGGATCATCGAGTACGTCCACGCCGGCGACGCGTTCCAGGTCGTGCCGTCGCAGCGCTGGTCGGCGCCGGCGAACGCCGAGCCGTTCTCGATCTACCGGGGCCTGCGGGCCGTCAACCCGTCGCCGTACATGTACTTCCTGGACTTCGAGGACTTCCAGATCGTCGGCGCGTCGCCCGAGCCGCTGATCACGGTCTCCGGAAGGCACGTCTCCACGCGGCCGATCGCCGGTACGCGCCCGCGCGGCGCCACCGTCGACGACGACCAGGCGATCGCCGCCGAGCTGCTGGCCGACGAGAAGGAGCGCGCCGAGCATGTGATGCTCGTCGACCTCGGGCGCAACGACCTCGGCCGGGTGTGCGAGTACGGCAGCGTCGCCGTCGAGTCGTTCATGAGCGTGGAGACCTATTCGCACGTGATCCACATCGTCTCCTCGGTCGTCGGCACGCTGCGCGCGGAGGTCGGGGCGATCGACGCGCTGCGCTCGGCGCTGCCGGCCGGCACGCTGTCGGGCGCGCCGAAGGTGCGCGCGATGGAGATCATCGACGAGCTCGAGCCGGTCAAGCGCGGCGCCTACGGCGGCGCGGTGGGCTGGCTGTCCTACGACGGCGACCTCGACACCTGCATCTGCATCCGCACGGTCGTGGTCAAGGACGGGCTCGCGCACGTGCAGGCGGGCGGCGGCACCGTCGCCGACGCCAAGCCGCCGTACGAGTACGAGGAGTCGCGCGCGAAGGCCCGCGGCGTCGTGCGGGCGATCGAGCTCGCGGCACGCCAGGAGGCGTGGCCGTGAGGGGCCGGCGCCAGCCGGTCCCGGTTACTGGCGCCATGGATGGCGCCAGATTCGATCAGAGGGCCGGCCGGATGGAGGCCCGGGCGTGAAAGTTTTGATGGTCGACAACTACGACTCGTTCACCTACAACCTCGTCCAGTACCTGGGCGAGCTGGGGGCCGAGCCGGTGCCGGTGCGCAACGACGCGGCGGCGGTCGACGACCTGCTCGAGCAGGGCTACGACCGCGTGGTCGTCTCGCCCGGGCCGTGCACGCCGAATGAGGCCGGGATGTCGGTCGAGGTCATGCGCCGCTTCCCCGAGGCCGGCGTCCCGACGCTCGGCGTCTGCCTCGGCCACCAGTCGCTCGTGCAGGCGTTCGGTGGCAAGGTCGTCCGCCACGTCCCGGTACACGGCAAGTCGACCGAGATCGAGCACGACGGCGCGGGGCTGTTCGCGGGCCTGCCGAGCCCGCTCACGGTCGGGCGCTACCACTCGCTGGTCGCCGACCCCGACCTGCCGGACTGCCTGCAGGTCACCGCCCGCGGCGGCGGCGTCGTGATGGCAGTCCGCCACCGCGAGCTGGCCGCGCTGGGCGTGCAGTTCCACCCGGAGTCGGTGCTGACGCCGGACGGCAAGCGCCTGCTGGAGAACTTCCTTGGCTGACATCCTCACCGAGGCGATCGAGGCGCTGGCCTCGCGACGCGATTTGTCCGCCGAGCAGGCGGCGGCCGTGCTCGCCGAGATCATGGAGGGCAATGCGTCCGAGGTGCAGACCGCGGCGGTGCTGATCGCGCTGCGCACGAAGGGGGAGACCGTCGACGAGCTCGTCGGCCTCGCCACCACGATGCGGCGTCTCGCGACGCCGGTGACAACCGCCCGCGAGGACCTGATCGACACCGCCGGCACCGGCGGCGGCCGCCCGACGTTCAACGTCTCGACCACCGCGGCGCTGATCGCCGCAGGGGCGGGCTGCGCGGTCGCCAAGCACGGCAACCGCTCGGCCACCGGCCTGTCCGGCTCGGCAGACGTGCTGGAGGCGCTCGGCGTGCGCATCGACCTCGGGCCCGAGGCGGTCGCGCGCTGCATCGAGCAGGCCGGCTTCGGGTTCATGTTCGCGCCCGCCCACCACGGCGCGACGCGCTTCGTCGTCCCCGTCCGCAAGGAGCTCGCCGTCCGCACGATCTTCAACTTCCTCGGGCCGCTGACCAACCCGGCGGGGGCGACCCGCCAGGTGATCGGGGTCTCCGATGCCGCGTTCCTGGACACGATCGCGGGCGCGCTGGCGCGCCTTGGCGCGGCGAAGGCGCTGGTAGTGTCCAGCGCAGACGGTCTTGACGAGATGAGCACGTCGGGGACAACGCGGGTCGTGGAGGTCGACGGGCCCGAGCTTCACTCGTATGAGGTGTCCCCCGAGGACGTCGGGCTGCCGCGTGCCCGCCCGGAGGATCTGGCGGGGGGCACGCCGGACCGGAACGCCGAGACCACGCGGCGGATCTTCGAGGGCGAGCCGGGCCCGCAGCGCGACCTGGCGGTGCTCAACGCGGGCGCGGCGATCTACGTCGCGGGCCGCGCGGACTCGCTGGAGGAGGGCGCGCGCGCCGCCGAGGCGGCGCTCGACGACGGTCGCGCCGCCGCGACCTTGGGCAGGCTGGTGGAGATGACCCAGGAGTTGGCCCCCGCGTGAGCGTGCTGGAGCGGATCGTCGAGGACACGCGCGACGAGGTCGGCCGCCGCCGCGAGTCGGTGCCGCTGGCGCGGCTGGAGGCCGCGATCGCCGAGCGGCCCGAGGGCCGCCCGTTCTCGGAGGCGCTGCTGCGCCCCGGCATCTCGGTGATCGCCGAGCACAAGCGCCGCTCGCCGTCGGCGGGGCTGATCCGCGAGGGGGCGAGCGTCGAGGACATCGTCAAGGCGTACGAGCGCGGCGGCGCGGTCGCGCTGTCGGTGCTCACCGAGCCGTTCCACTTCGGCGGCTCGCTCGACGACCTGCGCGCGGCGCGCGCGATCTCCGAGCTGCCGGTCCTGCGCAAGGACTTCGTCGTCGACCCCTACCAGCTCTACGAGTCGGCGGCCGCGGGCGCGGACGCGATCCTGCTGATCGTCGCCGCGCTCGAGCCCGAGGCGCTGTACGAGCTGCTGTCCGAGGCGCGGGCGCTCGACCTCGACGCGCTCGTGGAGATCCACGACGAGCGCGAGCTCGAGGTCGCGCTGGAGGTCGAGGCTGACGTCCTCGGCATCAACAACCGCGATCTCGGCGACTTCTCGGTCGACATCGAGCGCACCTACGACCTGCTCGCCGACATCCCGGCCGGCAAGACCGTCGTCTCGGAGTCCGGGTTCACGAGCCGCGACCAGCTCGACGAGCTCGACCGCGTCGGCGTCGACGCCGTCTTGATCGGCGAGACGCTCATGCGCGCCCCCGACGTCGAGGACGCCACGCGGCGCCTCACCGGCGGCGGGGACACGGTTTAGCCAGGACTCAGGCGGCGCAGCCAACCTAGGAGGGTCGTGACGACCCGACAAGTCGCTGTGCCGCTCGTGGCCGCCGTTCTCGGCAGCGCGATCACCGCTGCCGCGATGGTCGCCGGAGGCGGCGGAAGCACCGCCTCGCTGGCGCGCCAGCAGGGCCTGGTGACGCTCGGGGGCGCCAACAACATGACCGCCAGCGAGATCTACGACCGCACCGGCCCCAGCGTCGTCTACATCAAGGCGCGGTCGGTGCAGCGCGACACCGGCGGCACCGCCTTCGACAGCGCGACCGGCGGCGAGTTCACCCTCTCGACGGGCTCCGGCTTCGTCATCGACGACAGCGGCCGCGTGCTCACCAACGCCCACGTGGTCACGGGCGCGACCGCGCTCGAGGTGACGTTCCCCGACGGCCCGACGGTCGCCGCGCACGTGCTGGGAAAGGACGAGCAGACCGACATCGCCGTGCTCGCGATCGACCCCTCGGGGCTCGAGCTGCGACCGCTCGAGCTCGGCGACTCCTCGGGCGTGCGCCTGGGCGAGCAGGTCGTGGCCGTCGGCAACGCGACCGGGCTGCAGGCCAACGCCGGCACCGGCCGGATCGCGGCGGCCGGCCGCGCGATCGAGGCCCCCGGCGGCTACCTGATCCGCGACGTCCTGGAGACCGACGCGGCGATCGAGCCCGCGACGTCCGGCGGCCCGCTCGTCGGTCCCGACGGCCGCGTCGTCGGGATCATGTCGCGGCTGCCGGGCGACGACGGCGAGACCGGCTTCGCGATCCCCAGCAACACTGCGCGCGACGTCGTCGACAAGATCGAGGACGTCGGCAAGGTCATCCGCCCGTACGTCGGGCTGCGCGGTACCGCCACGAGCGGCGGCGTGGAGGTCGACTATGTCGCCCCCGGCGGCCCCGCCGAGCGGTCCGGCATCCACGTCGGCGACGTCATCGAGTCGATCGACAGCCGGCCCGTCACCACGCTCACGGGCCTGTTCGGCGAGATCGACCACCACACCCCCGGCCAGTCGGTCGAGCTGAGCCTGCTGCGCGACGGCGCGCGCGGCGACGTCACGGTCGAGCTCGTCGAGCGCCCCGCCACCGTCAGCGCGGGCTGACGAGGCTCTACGCTCTGGGGCCGTATGCCCCGCGTGAAGATCTGCGGCATCACCCGGCCCGAGGACGCCGAGCAGGCGGCGTCGCTCGGCGCGTGGGCGGTCGGCTTCAATTTCTGGCCGGGCTCCAAGCGCCGCTGCGACCCGGCGGTCGCCGCCGGCATCGCCCGCGCGCTGCGCCGCCGGGTCGAGCCGGTCGGCGTGTTCGTGAACCCGACGCTCGACGAGGTCGTGCGCCTCGCCGAGGGGGTCGGCCTCACTCACGTCCAACTCCACGGCGACGAGGGGCCGTCGTTCTGCACGGCGGTCGCCGAGCGGACCGGGGCGCGCGTGATCAAGGCGCTGCGGATCGGCTCGGGCGCCGACATCCGCGACGCCGAGCGCTTCCACACCGACTTCCACCTGCTCGACGCGGCGGCGGGCCTGGCCTACGGCGGCACCGGCCGCACGTTCGACTGGCGGCTGATCGCCCAGCGCCACTCCCACGTCCCGTTGATCCTTTCCGGCGGGCTGACCCCCGAGAACGTCGCCGACGGCATCGCCGCCGTGCACCCGTGGGGGGTCGACGTCGCCTCCGGAGTCGAGGCCGAGCCGGGGATCAAGGATCCCGCCAAGGTCGAGGCGTTCATCGCCGCCGTGCACGCGGCCGAGGTGCCGGCGTGAGCGCCCCCGCCGTCGAGCATCGGTTCGGCCCGTACGGCGGCCAGTACGTGCCCGAGACGCTGATGCCGGCGCTCGCCGAGCTCGAGGCGGCGTGGATCGACGCCCGCGACGACATGGGCTTCCGCGCCGAGCTCGCGGGGCTGCTGCGCGACTTCGCCGGCCGCCCGACGCCGCTCTACCACGCGGCGCGGCTCTCGGAGGCCGTCGGCCACACCGTCTACCTCAAGCGCGAGGACCTGCTCCACACCGGCGCCCACAAGATCAACAACGCGCTCGGCCAGTGCCTGCTCGCCAAGCGGATGGGCAAGACGCGCATCATCGCCGAGACCGGCGCCGGCCAGCACGGCGTCGCGACCGCCACCGCGTGCGCGCTGCTCGGCGTCGAGTGCGTCGTCTACATGGGCACCGAGGACATGCGCCGCCAGCGGCCGAACGTGCAGCGGATGGAGCTGCTCGGCGCGACCGTCGCGCCGGTCGACGCGGGCGCCCGCACGCTCAAGGAGGCCGTCTCGGCGGCGATCCGCGACTGGGTCGCCAACGTGCGCGGCACGCACTACGTGATCGGCTCGTGCGTCGGCCCGGCGCCGTTCCCGGCGCTGGTGCGCGACCTGCAGCGCGTGATCGGCGACGAGGCGCGCGCGCAGATCCTCGCGGCGGCGGGCCGGCTGCCCGACCGCGTCGTGGCGTGCGTGGGCGGCGGCTCGAACGCGATTGGCACGTTCATCCCGTTCGTGGGCGACGCCGACGTCGCGCTGATCGGCGTCGAGGCCGCGGGCGACGGGATCGAGACCGGGCGCCACGGCGCGCCGCTGACGATCGGTGGCCGCGGCGGCGTGCTCCACGGCGCCTACTCGGCGATCATGCAGGACGAGGACGGCCAGATCCTCGAAGCGCACTCGATCTCGGCCGGCCTCGACTACCCCGGCACCGGGCCCGAGCACGCGTACCTGCGCGACAGCGGCCGCGCCAGCTACGTCGCGGTGACCGACGAGGAGGCGCTGGCGACGTTGCGGAGGGTGGCCGAGCTCGAGGGCATCATCCCGGCGCTCGAGTCCTCGCACGCGGTCGCCTGGGTGCTCGGCGCCGACGCCGGGCCGGACACGCTCGACCTGATCTGCCTCTCCGGCCGCGGGGACAAGGACCTCGCGGAGGTGCTTCCGAAGCTTGGTATTGAAGGCTGAGACGGGCCAAGCGCGGATCGCCGCCGCCTTCGCTGCCGCAAACGGCCGGGCGGCGCTGATGCCTTACTTCATGGGCGGGTTCCCCGACGTCGAGTCATCGGTCGCGATCGGCCTCGCGTGCGCCGACAACGGCGCCGACCTGCTCGAGCTCGGCGTGCCGTTCTCGGACCCGCTCGCCGACGGGCCCGTGATCCACGCGGCGGCCACGCGCGCGCTGGTCGCCGGGGCGACGCTGCACGGGATCCTCGACGTCGCCGGGCGGATCGCCGAGCGCGTCCCGGTCGTGCTCATGTGCTACGCGAACCCGATCCTGGCGCGCGGGCTCGAGCGGTTCACGCGCGAGCTGGCGGAGGCCGGCGTCAGCGGCCTGATCGTGCCCGACATGCCGCTCGAGGAGGGCGATGCGGTGCGCGAGGCGTGCGACGCCGCGGGGCTCGCGCTCGTGCCGCTGATCGCGCCGACGACGCCGGAGGACCGGATCGCCGCCATCGTCGGCCGCGCGCGTGGCTTCGTCTACACGGTGTCGGTCACCGGGACGACCGGCGAGCGTGCCGGCGTCGAGGCCTCGCTGGCCTCCGTGCTGGCCTGCGCGAAGGCCCACAGCCCGGTCCCCGTCGCCGTCGGCTTCGGCATCTCGTCGCCCGAGCAGGCCGCGGCCGCGGCCGCCGCGGGCGCCGACGGCGTGATCGTGGGATCGCGGCTGGTCCGCGCCGCGGGCGAGGCGGTCGAGGCCGGCGCCGATCCGGCCGCCGCGGTCGGCGAGATCGTCGCGACGCTCGCTATGGCGCTCCACTAGGCTTCGCGCGGTCATGGGCGTGCTCCTCACCCTCATCGCCGGGCTCGTCGTCTGGGTCGTCCTGTGGGCCATGGGCGCCAAGGGGTTCGACGCCATGCTGATCACGCTGCTGATGCTGGTGGTCGCGGCCGCCACGCGGTTGATCGTGCCCCACCTGCCGGGCAACCGCCGGCAAGGCTGACGTCCCTCCGCACCGGAGGCTCCCTCGCGTGATCGCGTGACAGCCGCGCACCGCCCGGTTCGCCGTTTTCGCGCAATCTGCCGTGCTTCGTGCCACCCTGGAGCGCGGCCGGAATGGGCTGTGCGTAGAATCGCCGCC
>DATDKF010000167.1:0-8227 GCA_036520135.1 Solirubrobacteraceae bacterium | reverse complement strand
CTTCGCCAAGGGAAGGAAAGGAGCGCGTCGGTCATCTCTCGGCGTCCAGACGATCAGGTTCGGGTTCAGGACGCTGACGAGCGGCCCGAGTGATCGTGCGACCCGATGGGCCGCGCGCTCGCACGCGTGCCGCCGTCGGCTGGCCCTCCCGCGCCAATGCAGAGCGCCACTCAGGTCGTCGGCGACCTCGCGACTCATCGCCGGGCGAGTTCCCCCGTACGGCTCCTGAAGGTTCCGAACCGATCGGGCAATCCATGCGCGATGCTCCGGAGCAGTTCCTGGTGCCGGGCTCGCGTGTGGAGCTGGAAGACGGGCAGGCGTCCTCGCCGAAGCGCAGCACCGCTCGATGGGCGGTCAGCCGGTCCCTCGCCACTCGCGCTCGAACGGCAGGCGCCAGCGCCTCGGCGCGATCAGCCTGTCGATCTCCTTGGGTCCCCAGGAGCCGGGCGCGTAGGGCCGCACCGGCGAGGGGCGCTCGAGCAGCGGCTCGGAGATCTCCCACAGCCGTTCGACGCCCTCAGCGGTCGTGAACAGTGTGCGGTCGCCCGTCATGGCGTCGTGGATCAGGCGCTCGTAGGCCTCGAGCACGTCCTTCTGCCGGCCTCCCTCGCCGAGCGAGAACTGCATGCTCGCCTTCTCGAGGAGCATCCCCGGCCCCGGTCGCTTGCCGTAGAACGACAGCGAGAGCCGCGGCGTGTCGCCCAGGTCGAACGTCAGGTGGTCGGGACCGGCGACGCCGACGCCGGCGCCCGCCGGGAACATCGACTTGGGCGGCTCGCGAAAGGCGATGCTCACGACCCGCGCGCCCTCGGCCATGCGCTTGCCGGTGCGGAGGAAGAACGGCACACCAGCCCAGCGCCAGTTGTCGACGCTCACGCGGGCGGCGATGAACGTCTCCACTGTCGAGTCGGGCGCCACCCCGGGCTCCCTGCGGTAGCCCTCATATTGCCCCCGCACCACGTCGTCGGGATCGATCGGCAGCAGCGATCGGAAGACCTTGAGCTTCTCCTCCACGAGCGCGCGCGGCTCGAGCGACGTTGGCGGCTCCATCGCCACGACCCCGAGCACCTGGAGCACGTGCGTGACGATCATGTCCCGGAAGGCCCCGGTCCCCTCATAGAACGCACCGCGCGTGCCGATGGAGAGCGTCTCCGGCACGTCGATCTGGACATGGTCGATGTGCTGACGGTTCCACAGCGGCTCGAGGAAGCCGTTGGCGAACCGGAGGGCGAGCATGTTCTGCGCCGCTTCCTTGCCCAAGAAGTGGTCGATCCGGAAGATCTGGTCCTCACGGAACACCTCGTGGACCGTGGCGTTGAGCTCCCGGGCCGACTCGAGGTCGGTTCCGAACGGCTTCTCCATGATCACGCGAGCGCGCTCGGCCAGGCCGGCGTCGCCGAGCGTGCGGACCATGGGACCCGCGGCGGACGGCGGCACGGACAGGTAGTGGAGTCGACGGGCCTCCCGCCCGATCGCCTGCTCCGCTCTCGCGACGCCGGCGGCCAGCGCATCGGCGCGGGACGGCACATAGGCCAGCCGCTCGCTGAACGCTCGCCAGTCCTCGTCGCCGATCGCGAGGCGGCAGAACTCGTGCAGCGCGCCGCGGGCGTGCTCTCGGAAAGTCTCGTCGTCCAGTTCGTCAAGCGACGTGCCGAGAATGCGGTACTCGTCAGGCAGCAGGCCCGCCCGGCCGAGGTCGAAGAGCCCTGGGATGAGCTTGCGGCGGGCGAGGTCGCCCGTTGCTCCAAAAAGCACGATCACATGGGGATCGGGTTCTGGCAGCCCCCCGGCCCGGTCCCGCGCGACGTCGACGGCGCTGACGGCCATGTCACCTCCTCGCAGCGCCGATCGGTGCCACCTGTCCCAGCTGCATCAGTCTGTCCCTCATATCGATACACAGACACTATCCGCGGGTGAGGAAGGTAGGGAGTGCCCACCGGCTCTCCGTCGCACCTCCCGTCTAGCGGGCAGGAGCACTGGCGCCAGCGCGGTCGACGAGCCACCGGCGATCGGCTACTCGAACGCAAGACGGGCGTACCGTGATCGGCGGAGGACGATTCCCATACCGGCGGTAGCACTCTTGCGCCCGATCAACGTTCGGAAGACGGCCCGCAGTGACCAGCGTCTCGCTGGCCGTCGGCGTGGGGCTTATCTGCGCGCTGCTATCCGCACTCGAACAAATCTCGCCTTCCTCATGAAGCACAGGGGGGCGGTCGCTGCTCCCGACGTCGACATGCGCCATCCGCTGCGCAGCGCGATCGATCTCTTTCGCTCGAAGCGGTGCAGCATGGGTTGGGGCGTAGCGGCGGTGGCGTTCGCGCTGCACGTGGCCGCGCTCACCCTTGCCCAAATCTCGATCGGCCAGGCGGTGCTCGCGGCAGGTCTCATCTTTCTCGCAGTGCTCGCCGAGCGACACCTCGCACGTCGTAGCCGCCTTTCATCGACGCTCGACATCGGACATCCGCACACAGGTCTGGAAGCTCGACGGCGACTGCGCGAGCAGCTCTGAGTCAGTGCCGGTGCGCGTGCCCGGTGCGGCCGAGCGCCGGTGGGATGCGGTGCGCCGCCGCGGCCGACAGCGCGGTCGTGATCGGCCCAACCTCGCCACGCTCGCCGTTGCAGTCGAGCGCGACGTCCAGCGCGCCCGCGCCGCTCACACCCCGTCTATGCCGACTGACGACGCGGCGACGCTCGCCACCGTCTGAACTTCACACCCCCCGGGGCCGCCACCCCGACGTTCCACGGCGACCGGGACAACTTCGAGCTGTCCGGCGGGCCGGTCGGTGTTGAAGATGGAGGTGCCGAGCGGGTTGACGTGCTCGAACGGCGTCGGGGTGAGTCCGGCGATCTCGCCGACGGCGGCCGGGCGGGGAAGGTCGTCGAGGCCGAGTTGGGTGTAGATCGTGTTCTCGCGTTGGCGAGGTAGCCGAGCATGAACCGCATGTTGGCGAGCCGCCCGCACTCCTGCAGGGCGCGCGTGAGCGGCAGCTTGGCGCCGGCGGCCTGGAGCCGTCCGTCGAGCAGGCTGGCGGTTACGGTGCCATCCCGCAGCGAGGCGGCGCAGCGCATGAGGTCGTCCCAGCCGCCGCGGATGACGTCGAGGTCGAGCGGGCGGGCGAGCAGCCGCCCGGCGGGCGTTTCGAAAGGGCGGCCGGGCGCTGCACGGCCCGGTCAAGCTGCAGCGCCTCCGCGACCAGGCGGCCTGGCAGCACGAACGCGCCGTGATCCGCGTGGCTCGCGAGCCCACGGCCTCCTGATAGCGGCGCTATCCGTCCTCCGGCACGAGCCAGATCGCCGCCAGCGGCGGGATGCTGATCTCGGCGGAGTGGTACTGGTTCATCCACGGCACGTCCTCGGTCTCCACCCCGCCGAGGTTGCCGACGTCCGACCCGCCGTACTGCGACGAGTCGGTGTTGACGAGCTCCGTCCAGCGGCCCGGCACCGGCAGCCCCAACCGGTAGCCGTGACGCGGCACCGGCGAGAGGTTGGCCACGAACACGAGCGGCGTGCTCGCGTCCTTGCCGATGCGGGCAAATGCGAACACGCTGCTCTCGGCGTCGCTGGGCTCGATCCACCAGAAGCCCGTCGGGTCGAAGTCGCGCTCCCACAGCGCCGGCTCGTCGCGGTATGCGCGGTTGAGGTCGCGCACCAGCGAGTGGATGCCCGAGTGCTCCGGGCTCTCCAGCAGGTGCCAGTCCAGCGAGCGCTCCTCGGACCACTCCTGCTCCTGCGCGAGCTCGTCGCCCATGAAGAGCAGCTTCTTTCCGGGGTGCGCCCACATGAACGCGTACAGCGCCCGCAGGTTGGCCAGCTGCTGCCAGCGGTCACCGGGCATCTTGGACAGCAGCGAGCCCTTGCCGTGCACCACCTCGTCGTGAGAGAGCGGCAGGATGAAGTTCTCGGTGAACGCATAGACGAGCAAGAAGGTCAGCTCGTGGTGGTGCCAGCGGCGGTGGATCGGCTCGCGCTGGAAGTAGGCCAGCGTGTCGTGCATCCAGCCCATGCTCCACTTGAAGCCGAACCCCAGGCCGCCGAGATAGGTCGGCCGCGACACGCCCGGCCACGCTGTCGACTCTTCCGCGGCGGAGATGACGCCGGGCTCGCGGCCGTGAACGACCTCGTTGTACTCCTTCAGGAACCCGACCGCGTCGAGGTCCTCGTTGCCGCCGAACTGGTTAGGGACCCACTCGCCTTCCTCACGCGAATAGTCGAGGTAAAGCATCGAGGCCACCCCGTCCACCCGGATCCCGTCGGCGTGATACTCACGCAGCCAGAACAGGGCGTTGGAGACCAGGAAGTTGCGGACCTCGTGGCGGCCGTAGTTGAACACCAGCGTGCCCCAGTCCGGGTGCGCGCCGCGGCGCGGATCCTCGTGCTCGTACAGCGCCGTGCCGTCGAAGCGCGCGAGCGCGAAGTCGTCGCGCGGGAAGTGAGCCGGCACCCAGTCGAGGATCACGCCGAGCCCGTGGGAATGCAGGCGGTCGACGAAGGTCCGGAAGTCGTCGGGCGAGCCATGGCGCGGCGTCGGCGCGAAGTACCCGGTCACCTGATAGCCCCAGGAGCCAGTGAAGGGGTGAGCCATCACCGGCATCAGCTCGACGTGCGTGAAGCCCATGTCCAGCGCGTAGGCGGCCAGCTCGTCGGCCAGCTCGAGGTAGGTCAGCGAGCGATTGTCCTCCAGTGCGTTCAGCCGCCAGGAGCCCAGGTGGACCTCGTAGATCGACATCGGCTCGCCGAGCGGCTCCGAGACGCGCCGACGCTCGAGCCAGTCCTCGTCGGTCCACTCGTGGCTGGAGTCGAAGACCACCGAGGCGGTATTGGGCGGCATCTCGGTGGCAAAGGCCACCGGATCGGCCTTCAGGCGGACCTCGCCGTCGGGCGTAAGGATGTCGTACTTGTAGGCGGCGCCGGGCTCGACGCCGGGCAGGAACAGCTCCCACACCCCGGAGGCGCCGAGCGCGCGCATCGGGTGGATGCGGGCGTCCCAGTCGTTGAAATCCCCCACCACGCTGACCGCCTGGGCCGCCGGCGCCCAGACGGCGAAGGCGACACCGCGCACCGCTTCCATCTCGCGCACGTGGGCGCCGAGCCGCGTCCACAGCTCCTGATGGCGGCCCTCGCCCAGCAGGTGCTGGTCGAGCTCGCCGATCGTGGGCAGGAAGCGGTACGGGTCGCCCACCGTATAGGTCTCGTCCTCGCCGTACTCGACCTCCAGCTCGTAGTCGAACGGCAGCTGCACACCGTCCAGCCTGCCCTCGAACACGCCGCCGGGGTGCATGGACACAAGGTCGGCGCGGCCGCCGTCCGCGGTCAGCACGCGCACGGCACGCGCGGCGGGGCGGAAGACGCGGACGACGACGCCGCCGTTCCCGTCCGGGTGCGGGCCGAGGAAGGCATGGGGATCGGCCGCGGTGCGCGCATTGATCTGGTCGGCGTCGGTCACCCCGTCTTTGTAACCGATCTGTGCCGCGGGAGACAGCCCGGCCCCTGCAGATCGAGCTCGAGCACATAGTGGAGCTCCCCTCGCCGGCGTTGCGCCAGCCCTGCGGCACGCCGGTCGGCACCACGGCGAAGTCACCGGGTCCCAGCGTCCGCTGCGATCCGGCGACGGTCAGCTCCATCGTCCCCGACAGCAGCTCCAACGCGCTTCTCGCTCGGCAGGGGCGGTAGAGGCGGCGATCCGGCAGCCCGGCGAGGCGGGACGCGAAAAACGCTCCGAGCAGGTCAAAGAGGGCGAACACGAGGGCGGAGTGGCCTGCGGTGTCGGCGGTGTGCTTCTCGATCGGCAGCGTCGCTCTGGTTGTCGAGGATGCCGTCAAGCACGTAGGTGGCGTCCCGGACGGTCATCCTGACGACACGATTGGCGTAGTGGGTGTGCGGAGGTCCAGACCTAGAACGGAGTAGCGCGCGACGCGCTGGGCGTCGGGAGCTTGCACCCCGACGGGGTAGCGCCTCGTCACGCTTCCTCGCACTGCTCCGAGCGACGGCGAGCATGCGCGCGAGCGAAGCCCGGCACGGAGCGCGCCGCCGGGTGAGCGCGCTCAGCGATGCCGTCGATCGTGTGGCAATCGAGGGCGCGGAAGCCGTGGACCATCGCGCCGAGCACTCGGCGGTCGAGGAGCTGCTCGGGTGACACCGTTTCGCGCTCGTCAGTCAAGAACCGTCTGAAGGAAATCCGGTCGCGCTCAGGCGGCTTTCTGCAGGGTGACGGTGAGTCCGAGGCGTTCGAGATGGGCGATGAGGCGTCGGGTCTGGCGTTCGAGTCGCGGCGCTTGCAGTATCGCCGCAGCGGTCGCGGTAGAGCTCGCCGGTGAGAGAGGACGTGCCAGCAGGCGCACAGGATCGAGTGTTTGACGGCGCCGAGCGCGGGGGCCGTGGCCGATGCGCGGGCGGAGTCGTTGGATTGGGCCTGCAGGTAGCGGTCGTTGGTGCGGATGGCGGCCATGGCGGCGTCCTTGAGCGCGTCGTCGAGCCATGTGCTGCCGTGGCGGGTGAGGCCGGAGCGGCGCTTGCCAGCGGACTCGTGGTTGCCGGGGCAGCGGCCGGCCCAGGAGGCGAGGTGCCCGGCGGATGCGAAGCGGGTCATGTCGACGCCGATCTCGCCGATGATGGTCTGCGCGGTGCGGGTCTCGATGCCGTCGATCGAGCGCAGCAGCTCGAGTCGCTCGCGCCCTGACCGTCGAGGCATCCTGTCGCGGATGCCACTGGTCCTCTCCCCCCGGCAGCTGGGCGGCCAGCCCCTGCCGCGCGTCCGGCACCGATCCCTCGAAGAAACCGGTGCATTTACGCCTACCCGTTCCCTCGTGATAACACCCCGGTCATGGGACGCCTCGTCGAACTCGACCTCTCGCGTAAGCTCTCCAAAGCCGAGGAGGCCGAGCGCCTGGCGGCGGCGCAGCAGCGCCTGCTCGAGTTGCGGCTCCTGCTCGGCGGGCTAGTCGGCGACCGCGGCATCGGCCCGCCTGTCTGCGTCGTCTTCGAGGGCTGGGACGCGAGCGGCAAGGGCGGCGCGATCAAGCGCCTGGTCGCCGGGCTCGACCCGCGCCACGTGCGCGTCGTGCAGTTCGCGGCGCCGACCTACGACGAGAAGCGCCACCATTGGCTGTGGCGCTTCTGGCCCGCGCTGCCAGGCTGGGGCGGGATGGCAGTGCTCGACCGCTCCTGGTACGGCCGGGTCCTGGTCGAGCGCGTGGAGAAGCTTGCCACGCGCGACGAGTGGTCGCGCGCCTACGGCGAGATCAACGACTACGAGCGGATGCTCGCCGACGAGGGCATGATCTTCGTCAAGTTCTTCTTCCACATCTCCGACTCCAAGCAGCTGAAGCGCTTCGAGGCGCGCGACCGCGACCCGCTCAAGAGCTGGAAGCTGACCGACGAGGACTGGCGCAACCGCAAGAAGCGCAAGCAGTACCTGGCGGCGATCGAAGAGATGCTCGAGCGCACGGACACCCGCTGGGCACCCTGGCACCCGGTGGAGGCCGACTCCAAGCGCTGGGCGCGCGTGAAGGTGGTGGAGACGGTCAACGCCGCGCTCGACGCCGGCATGCGCGCGCACGGGATCGACCCGCCGCCGCCCGGCGTGGCGGGTTAAGCCGCTCGTGGCCGAGTCCGCGCAGCACCCCGCGCCAACCCGGCGCGTGGTCGACGTGGGGGCTGTGGGGTCGCCGGGGCGGTCAGAGAAGCGGTGATGCTTGCGGTGGGTGGCGGCCCACTCGAATCAACGCCCCTTCGACCGCCATCGAGCCCAGCGCGGACAACAGCGCTCGGACCGGGCGCGTGGTCTTGAAGTTGCGGTGCGTGGACAGCCGGTGATAGCCGGCGGAAACTCCGAGTCCGATGAGCGTGTAGGTGATCGCCAGCACGAGCAGGTCGTGCCATCGCAGGAGTCCGCCCCACGCGAGCCAGCCCCCACCCCGAGCGCGGCCGGGGGCACGGCGAAGACGATCGTCCGCACGACGCGATCCGGGCGGCGTTCCTGGCGGCCGGCGTCCTCGCCGCGCTGACCGCGACAGCGCACTCCGAGCTGGTGACCAAGTACGCGGGCCGCGGGCGCGGCGCTCTACGCGCACCGCGCGCACCGGAGGCCGTTCCTGACCTTCATGGTCGCCTTCGCCGTGATGTGCTCGGGCATCACGTCGGCCAGCACGCTCTCGCGCGCCTTCGGCGGTGACTACCTGAGCGAGTTCGTCGAGCTGCCCGTGGTGCTCGTCGGCATCGTCTTCATCTG
>DATDKF010000166.1:0-3838 GCA_036520135.1 Solirubrobacteraceae bacterium | reverse complement strand
GGACGGGATGCACGCCCAGTAAGAGCACTCGCCGCCGACCAACTCGCGCTCGACAACCGCCACACGCAGGCCGCCTTCGGCCAGCGCCCCGGCACGGTGCGCCCCTGGCCCTTCGGCCAGTAGGCGCGCGCGCCGACCCCGGCTAGTGTCGGCTCACCAACGAGGAGGGCTGTTCGCCATGCCGCGCATCCGGGTCGTGCTCGCCGTGTCACTCGCCGTCGCCGCGGCGGCCGCGCCCACTGCCCGGGCGCATGACGGCGTCGATACACCCGAGGGACACGGCGCCGAGGACGGGGTCGTCCACAGCGCCGCCCAGGAGCGTCAGCTCGCGGCCCGCACGCGCGCGATCACCACGCCGGACGCCAAGGCCGCCGCCGCGGCCGTGGCCGGCGGCCCTCAGGACGTGGGCGAGTGGGGTCCGGTCACCAGTTGGCCCGTCGTGGGCGTACACGTGGCGCTGCTCTCGAACGGCAAGGTTCTCGCCTACGACTCGATCGGTGACAACGCGACGGAGACCTACCCGGTGCAGGACCACACGCGGGCGACGGTCTGGGATCCGAAGACCGGGACGCAGACACCGGTCAACGTGGACACGGGCTACAACGTCTTCTGCAGCGGGCTTGCGCACCTCCAGGACGGCCGGCTGTTCCTGGCCGGCGGCAACAAGGATCAGGCGCTCAACGGGATCGTGCAGACCCACCTGTTCGATCCGGCGACTAACAGCTGGCGCCTCGGGCCGAACATGGCGGCGGGACGCTGGTACCCGACCGTGACGCCGCTGCGCAACGGCGAGATGCTCATCACCTCCGGGCGGGTCGACACGCCCGAGGTGTTCACGCTCAGCGGAACGCTGCGGACGCTCAGCACGGCATCGCTCAGCCTGCCGCTGTACCCGTGGATGGACGTGGCGCCGGACGGGCGGACGTTCTACTCCGGGCCGGATCAGACGATGCGCAAGCTCGATACGAGTGGGACGGGCACCTGGCAGGCGTTCGCGCAGCGCGACACGATCAACCGCGACTACGGCGGCCACGCGCTGTTCGACGTCGGCAAGATGCTCGTCGCCGGTGGCGGCCCGTCGACGAAAGACGCTCGGGTCATCAACTTCAACGGCGCAACGCCGCAGGTCTCCGCGACCGCGCCGATGGCGTTCGGGCGCCGGCAGCACAACCTCACCGTGCTGGCCGACGGCACGGTCCTGGCCACGGGCGGCAACTCGTCCGGCGCCGGGCTCGTCGACCTCAACAACGGGGTGTACGCGGCCGAGCTGTGGAATCCGGCGACCGGCCAATGGAAGACGCTGGCGGCCATGCAGGTGACGCGCCAGTACCACTCGACCGCCCTCCTGCTGCCCGACGGGCGGGTGCTCTCGGCGGGCGGCGGCATCTGCGGCACGTGCGATCAGGTCGGCTACCTGGCCAAGAATGCCGAGATCTTCTCGCCGCCGTACCTCTTCCAGGCGGACGGCAGCCTGGCGCCGCGCCCCGTCATCGACTCCGCGCCGTCGACCATCGGCTACGGCGGCACGCTGAGCATCGGGACGGCGAACCCCGGAACGATCACCAAGGTCGCGCTGATCCGCCTCGGGGCGGTGACGCACTCGGACAACATGGAGCAGCGCTACGTGCCGCTCTCCTTCACGGCCGGCGCGACGAGCCTGGACGCGACCGGGCCGGCGAACGCCAACGTCGCGCCTCCCGGCCCGTACATGCTCGTGATCGTCGACGCCAACGGCGTGCCGTCGGTCGCCTCGATGGTCAGCGTCCACGGAAGCGCGGCGCCGACCATCACGCTCACCCAGCCCGCGAACGGCGCGAACTTCGCAGGCCCGGCGACCGTCGGCCTTGCTGCGACGGCGTCCGATGTGGATGGCACGGTGACCAAGGTCGAGTTCTTCAACGGCGCGACGAAGCTGGGCGAGGACGCCACGGCCCCCTACACGTTCACCTGGAGCGACGTGGGTGTCGGCACGTACACGCTGACGGCTCGCGCCAGCGATGACTTCGGCCAGGCGGTGACGAGCGCCCCGGCGACCATCACGGTGACCGGGAACTCGAACTCGCCGCCCACCGCGGCTATCACGTCGCCCGCGGACGGCACGACGTACCCGTGGAAGCCGACGATCACGATCAGCGCGACGGCGAGCGATCCCGACGGCTCCGTCACGAGGGTCGAGTTCCGCGACGGCACCACCGTGCTCGGCCAGGACACGACCGCTCCGTACTCCTACACGTGGCGCAATGTCCCGGTCGGAAGCCACACGCTGACCGTGCGCGCGACCGACAACGCCGGCGCGGTCACGACGAGCGCGCCCGTCGGCATCACCGTGCGTCCTAAACGCTGAACCGTCGCCGCGATCAGAAGGGGCAGTCCTCCGGCGCCGGCGCGTCGATCCGGAGGGAGCCGCCCGGGGGCACCGCGAGATAGCAGACCTCCAGCGGAGGGTTGGGGCACGCAAAGGGGCGCATCAGCCGGCTTGACCGCTAGCCGGGGCTCCAGCGCTATGGCTCATCGCACCGCAGGGAGAACTACGCAGGCGCGGTCCCGTAGTCCGGGCGCTCGCCGTCGGGGTAGCCGGGGGCGAGCATGTACCTAACGGCTCGACCTCGTCCGGGCGAGGCCACATCCAAGCGACGGATGGCCCCCGGGGGCCGAGACCGCGGTACACACCGAGGAGCCCGTTCCCACGGAACGGGCTCCCGGCGATGGGCACCCATACGCCGCGGTGAAGCGCGCGTGTGGAATGGAACCGCCGAAGGATTCTCGACCGGCTGCCCTGCCGCGCTGCTCCTCCTGCTGCTCCTTTGTCAAGAAATTGATGGATGTGGCGCCGTTGCTGACTCCGGGTGGGGACGCCAAGCATCTGCGTGAGTTGTTGATGATCAGCCGGTTGCCGGAGTCGTGGATCCCGCCCGATCACATCCTCGATTTGCGTGCGCGGGTGCGGCTGCGGCACACGCTGTCACAGCAGCGCGGCGAGTGGCAGCAACGCATCCAGGCGGTGCTCTACCACCACGGCTGCCGCAGCGGCGCGATCTGCTCACGCGCGAGAACCGCGCATGGGTCGAGCAGGCCGCGCTGCCCGACAGCGCGCGCGAGCAGATCACCGTCGCGTTGGCGATGATCGACGCGCTCGACGTGCAGCTGGCGCCGATCGACAAGCAGCTCGCGCCTACGCGCGCCGCCAGGTCGGCTGCCGTGCGCTGATGCGCCACTACGGGATCGGCGCGCTGACCGCGATCACGATCCTCGTCGAGCTGGGCGACTGCCGGCGCTTTTCGTCCTCACGCCTGGCGGTCCGCTACTCGGGACTGGACATCACCGTGCACCAATCCGATCAGCGCCGCGCCCCCGGGCACCTCTCCAGGCAGGGACCGCCCGCGCTGCGTTGGGCGCTGTTCGAGGCCGCCCAGGTCGCCAGGCGGACCGGGTCTCCCGACCGCGACTACTACCAGCAGGCCGCCGAGCGGCTCGGCGCAAACCGCGCCTGCTTGGCGATCGCGCGCAAGCTGCTCAAGCGCAGCTACCACACGCTGCGCGAGCTCGGCGAGCAGGCGCTGGCGCCCGCCTGAACCCGATGATGCGCGCGCAGCCCTTCATCACAGCGATGCGCCGCGGCCGGCTCCCGACCTGCTCCCGCCGCCACGCACGCGTGGACGGCCTTGAAAGACCGAGCGGCCGCAATCGAGTTCCCCCGGACGTTCCTATAGATGTCAAGCGCGTCGTCGTGTGCGGCCGATCGGGCCGGCGCTGCAGTTGATCGAGATGGCGATCGCCGGCCGTTTCGGTGGTGGTGGCGCGGGCAGCTTGAGGTCGGCGAGGTCGGCGCGCAGGGCGT
>DATDKF010000165.1:0-9438 GCA_036520135.1 Solirubrobacteraceae bacterium | reverse complement strand
TGTGAATGCCGCCGAAACATCGCGACACACGGAGCATCGCTCGAGATGAGCTCGCCGGCGCCGCGCGTTGTCGTGCTGGGTGCCGGCGTGGCCGGCCTGGAGGCCGCGCTCCTGCTGGCGAGGCAACTCGCCGGTCGCGTCGATGTGCACGTGGTGAGCGACAGCGACGAGTTCGTGCTGCGACCGAATCTCGTCTACGTGCCGTTCGGCGCCGACCTCACCGCGTCGCGGCTCTTCCTCGATGAGACGCTCGCCCGCGCGGAGATCCAGCGCGAGCGCGGAACGGTCGAGGGCGTCGACACGGACATCGGGCGGGTGCACCTGGTCAACGGGCGCCAGCTGCCGTACGAGCATCTCGTGATCGCAACCGGCGCCGCGTCATGGCCTCACGCGGTTCCCGGCCTGGACGAGCATGCGGTCAGCATCTGGGAGCCCGCGCGGATGCTCACGCTGCGCGAACGCTTCCTGCATATACGCGGGCGCGCGCGCGAGGGCGCACGGCAGCGCGTGCTGTTCGTGGTGCCGCGGCACAACCGGTATTCGCTGCCGCTCTACGAGGTGGCGCTCATGTTCGACACCTGGCTGCGCCGCGAGGGCGTGCGCGAGCAGGTCGAGCTCGGCTTCGTCACGCAGGAAGCGTCGTTCGCCGAGGCGGCCGGGCCGCGCATGCACGAGGTCATCGAGCGCGAGTTCGCCGAGCGCCGCATCGACGCGCGCGCCTCCGAGCGCGTGGTCGAGGTGCGTCCGCACGACGCGTCCTTCGCCGGCGGCAGTGTCGAGCGGTTCGACCTGCTCGTGGCGGCGCCTCCGCACCGGGCCGGCGTCCGCTTGGACGGTCTTCCGGTCGACGAGCACGGGTTCGTTCGGGTGCAGACCCCAACGCGACAGGTGGTCGATCACCCAGAGCTGTACGCCCCCGGCGACGCCGGCGATTTCCCGCTCAAGGACACCCTTCTTGCCCTGCTCCAGGCGGACGCGGTCGCCCATCACATCGCGGCGGTGGTCGCCGGCCAGCGCTTCGATCGCCCGTTCGAGCCCACGAGCATGCAGATCATCGACATGCTGGACAAGGCGGCATTCGCTCAGCTGACGCTCGAGACGACCGGCGATCCGGACCATCCCGTGCGTCCCCGCGCGGATGGAGCGGACGAGTACAAGGTCGGCGTCTCGCGACGCTGGCGAGCGGCCAAGCGCATGTTCTCGTCCTACCTGCTGATGCAGTTCGCCGCGGGCGAGCCGTTCCGGACGGGACCGGGATGGCGCTTCATGGATCTCGGCGTCCGCGCGATGGCCGGAATGCTCTCGGACTGAAGCGAGGCGGGCTCAGCCGGGCGCCGCTGTCTGAAGCGCCGCCCAGACGCTCGCGGCGTCCAAGTCGCCGCTGAAGCGCTCGCCGTTGACAAACAGGGTGGGCGCCGATACGACCGCGCTGGCCCCGGCGCTGGCGCGGTCGGAGAGGATGCGATCCGCGCCGACTCGCGCGCGCATGCGGTCGAGCAGCCGGTAGTAGTCGACGCCGGCGCGTCGCGCCGCGGCGTGCAGGTCCTCGGGGTCGTCGTGCCGCATGGCGAGCAGCTCGCGGTGCATCGACCAGAACCGACCCTGCGTCGCAGCCGCCTCGGCTGCGAGCGCGAGGGCGGCCGCCCGCGCGTGCGTTCGCGTGTCGGGAAGATGGCGCCACGCCACGCGCACGGATGCTGGATGCGCTTCGCGAAGCTGCTGCAGCAGCCGGCCGAGCGGCCGAGAGGCCGGCGTGCCGTAGGAACCGAAGACCACGAGTGACGCCGGGGCCCACTCCGGGCCTTCAATATGATCGCGCGAGTTGGACATCGGCGGCGTCAGGACCGGAAGACGGGTCTCGGTGACGTGCTCGGTGGTCATAGCTGCTCCATTGCTGATCGTCGAACCAGCTCCAGCATGGCGGTGGCAAGGGTGAGCCGTCATCGTCCGATTTGCGGGAACGTGGGCCGCGCAACGGCGATCACAAGGGGATCTGCGACCCAATCATGATCGTCCGGTCGAGCGGCAGGCCGAAGTACTCGACCGGGTCCGCGACGTCGTGGCCGAGGGCGAACAGCCGCTTGCGCCATCGCGACATCCCGGGCGCATCGGTCATGCGGATGCTGCTGCGTGAAAGGAAGTAGGTCGGGCCGTCGGCATCGATGTCGCACTCGAGCCCCTTCTCGCTGGCCAGCCTGAGCGCCAGCGGGACGTTCGGTTGTTCGTGGAACCCGAATCGCGCCGTGACGTGCGCGATGTTGTCGTCGTCGAACCCGAGGTCGTCGACCGTCACGCGGTCGCGGTCATGGACGCGCGGGATCTCGAGCGACTGGACGGAGAGGATCACGACGCGCTCGTGCAGCACGTGGTTGTGCTCGACGTTGGCTCGCAGCGCCAGCGGCGTCGTGTCCTTGGAGGGGTTGAGGAAGACGGCCGTGCCGGGCACCCGTGGGAGCGGCGGGTCCATCGCATGGAGCTCGGCGACGAACTCGCGCAGAGGACCCTCCTGGCGCCTGCGGTTGACGCTGAGGATCTGGCTGCCCCGGTGCCAGGTCGTCATGAGCAGGTAGACGCCGCCGGCGATGACGAGCGGCAGCCACCCGCCGTGATGGATCTTGCTGAGGTTCGCCGCCAGGAACGTGCCCTCAATCGGCAGGAAGACGGCGGCGCCCGCCACCAGCATCCACGCTCGCCAGCGCCAGCGCCAGCGCGCAACGGCGAGGAACAGCACGGTGGTGATGAGGAATGTGCCGCTGACGGCGACGCCGTAGGCGCTGCCGAGTCGCTCTGAGGACCCGAAGCCGATCACGACCGCGACGACGGCGAGGAAGAGCGTCCAGTTGACCACCGGAACGTAGATCTGCCCGACGGTGTCCGGCGAGGTGTGGCGGACGGTGAGGCGAGGCAGGAAGCCGAGCTGGACGGCCTGGCGCGAAACGGAGAACGCGCCGGAGATGACGGCCTGGGCGGCGATCACGGTGGCGGCCGTCGCCAGCAGTACCATCGGGATGCGGGCCCAGGGCGGGAGCAGGAGGAAGAACGGGCTCTCGATGGCGGCGGGCCGGCGCAGGATGAGCCCGGACTGCCCGAGGTAGTTCAGCGTGAGCGCCGGGAACGCCAGGCAGAACCACGCCCTGCGGATCGGCGGCCGGCCGAAATGACCCATGTCGGCGTACAGCGCCTCCGCGCCCGTGATCGCAAGCATCACGGCGCCGATCGCGACGAACGCAACACCGGGATGGTCGACGACGAACTCAACCGCATAGGTCGGCGCGAGCCCGCGAACGATCTGGGGCCGCGCGACGACTTCACGGGCGCCGATCGCCCCGATGGCCGCGAACCACAGGACCATGAGGGGCCCGAACACGCGCCCGACGGCGGTGGTGCCGGAGCGCTGGACGGCGAACAGGACGGTCAGGAGGCCGAGCGCGAGCGGCACGGCGAGATGCGACACGTCCGGCGCGGCCACCTTCAGCCCCTCGACGGCGGACAGCACCGAGATGGCCGGCGTGATGACGCTGTCGCCGTAGAACAGCGCGGCACCGAACACGCCGAGCGACACGAGAGTGCCGCGGGCCGTGACGCCAGCCGTGGCCCGCTGCACGAGCGCCGTAAGGGCCAGGATGCCGCCCTCGCCGTCGTTGTCGGCGCGCATGACGAACGCGACGTACTTGACCGACACGATCAGCGTGACGGCCCAGAAGATCAGCGAGACCACGCCATAGACGGCCGCTGGCGTCGGCCGCACTACGCCGCCGTTGAGCGAGTAGACGATCTGGATCGCGTACAGGGGACTCGTACCGATGTCCCCGAACACCACGCCGAGGGCCGCCACGGTGAGCGCGGCGAGCGTGGACCGCCGGACGGGCGGTCCGGTGCGCGGCGGCTCCGGACGGGTTGCCGCGGTCGCCGGCGCGTCAACGGTCGCGCCGAGGCGAGTGGGTTGCGTCGTGGTGTCCGGGTGCGCCACGACACGATGGTGCGGTGCCGCCGGATGAGCCGTCATCACGAACTTTGTGTGATGGCCGCCGGTTCCTCGGCGGCGATGCGCGCTCGTCTGGAGGCGGTCAGCTCCTCCGCGACGATCTGGAGCGCGGCCGCGATCGGCACCGCGATGATCGCCCCGATGAGGCCGAAGAGCGCCCCGAACGCCAGGACACTGGCAAGCACGGTGAAGCCAGAGACCTGAGCCGCCTTGCCGATGATCGTCGGCTGCAGGACGTAGTTCTCGACCTGTTGGTAGACCACCATCACGATCGCGAAGGCGATCAGCGCTTCGAGGCTGACCGACAGCGCGACGAGCCCGATCACGATCCCGGCGATCGTGGCCCCGACGCTGGGGATGAGGTCGAGGATGCCGGCGATCAGTGCCAGGGCGAGCGGGTACGGAAGGCCGAGGACGAGGGCGGTGACGCCATAGACCGTCGCGCAGATGAGCGAGATGCCCACATTGCCGAGCATGTAGCGCGAGGTCGTCTGGACGATCCGGTCGGCGACCTGCAGGTAGCGGGTGCGCTCCTTTCGATACAGCAGCCCGCCGATCCAGCTCCGCAGGCGCGGTTCGTCGATCAGCCCGAACAGCGTCAGGAAGAGCACCGAGAAGACAAGCGTGACCGCCCCGAACGCCGAGACCCCCACGTCCGCGACGCCGCCCGACACCTTGCCCACCCCATTGGCGATGTCCCCCGCGTGCCGGCGCAACGTGTCCAGCGAGTCGCTGCCGCCGTTGATGAAGGTGCCGAGATCGCTGTCCCTGGCCTTGTCCACGATCTCGGGGAGGTCGCGACTGAGCCCGTGCACCGCGCCGCTGACCGCCTGCGCGAGCACGAGGACGACCACGCCGATCACGATCACGATGGCCAGCACGAGCACCGTGGAGGCCAGCCCCCGCCTCCAGCCGGACCGCTCCATAGCATTCACCACCGGCAGGAGCACGGCGACGCTGAAGACGGAGACGAAGATGACGAGCAGGACGTCCGCGACCGATGCGAGCGCCAACGCCACGGCGACAGCCGCGGCGACCAGCAGAATCGTCCGGATCGATATCGAGAGCTCGACCTCGGTGTGACCGGTGTCCGAGCTCACCCGGCCACTTCCGCGAGGCGTTCGGCCATGACGAGTCGCGCGGCGGCCTCCACCAGTGCGAGGTGGGAGAAGGCCTGCGGGAAGTTGCCCAGGTGCCTCCCGGTCTCGACGTCGAACTCCTCCGCTAACAGCCCGAGCGGAGACGCGGCCTTCACGAGCCGCTCCATCAGGTCCCGTGCCCGCTGCATCTCACCGACGACCGCCAACGCCGAGACCAGCCAGAAGGAGCAGATCACGAAGCTGCCCTCCTTCCCGATCAGGCCGTCGTCGGTCTCCTCGGTGCGATATCGCAGCACGTAGCCGTTCTCGGTCAGCTCGTCTGCGACCGCGAGCACGGTCGCACGCAGTGTGGCGTCGTTCGGCGGCAGGAACCCGAAGATCGCTGCCAGGAGCGTGGACGCGTCGAGGGCGTCGGTCTCATAGTGCTGCCGGAGCACTCCGCGCTTGTCGACGCCGTGCTCGAGGATGTCGGACTTGATCTCCGCGGCGGTCTGCGCCCAGGCGACGGCCAGGTCGGTGCGTCCCTGTATGTCCGCGAGCTCCGCTGCGCGATCGAGCGCAACCCAGCACATCAGCTTCGAGGAGACGTAGTGCCGCGGCTTGCCGCGGGCCTCCCAGATGCCCTGGTCGGGCTCGCGCCACACCGCCGTGGCGCAGTCAGCCTGCGCCTGCACGAGCGGCCACAGCCGTCGCGGAATCCGCCGGCTGCGGCGGCTGTGCAGCAGGATCGTGTCCAGGGCGGCCCCGTAGACGTCGTTCTGGCGCTGGTCGAAGGCACCGTTGCCGATGCGCACAGGGCGCGCGCCATCGTAGCCCGACAGGTCCTCCCGCACCGATTCCGTCAGATCCCGGCGGCCGTCGATGCCATACATGATCTGCAGGCCGCCGTCATCGTTGCGATCGAGATCGGCGATGAACTGCATGAACTCGTCAGCCTCCCAGTCGAGCAGCAGGTAGTGCAGCGCCCGCAGCAGGAAGGTCGAGTCGCGGATCCAGGTGTAGCGGTAATCCCAGTTCCGCTCGCCGCGGGGGGTTTCCGGCAACGACGTCGTGAGCGCCGCGACGCTTGCTCCCGTGGGCATGTACGTGAGGCCCTTGATGGTCAGGGCCGAACGCTGGATCAGTGGCCCGAGCTCGTGATCGGGGATCGCCGCGCGCGCGAGCCAGTCGCGCCAGAACATGGTCGTCGCCTCGAGGTGCTCGGAGGCCTCCTCGACGGTGCTCGGGACGACTGCCTCGTCGCTCCAGGCGAGCGCGCAGTAGACCGTCTCGCCGGCGGTCAGCACACGGCGAGCGCGAGCCCGGCCGGCTTCGATCCCGAGGAGCATGTCGGTCTGCATCACCAGTTCCTGACCACCCCCGGTCGCCTCGGCGCGGTGCCGGTCGGCGCTCACGGTCCACTCGGCGGGAACCCGGCCGTAGTCGAACACGGGCTCGCACACGAGGTCGAGCTCGACCTTGCCGTCGATGCACCGGGCGGTCCGGACGAGCGCATGGTTGGCGTCCTGGTCGAACGGCGGCCGCGTATGTGGCGTGACCGTGTCCTCGCCGCGGCGCGGTCCCATCGTGAGCGCCTCGCGCACGACCACCCATCCGGTGGACGTCTTCCACGACGTCACGAGCGTGTTGGTCCCCGGCTCGTAGATCCTGTCACTGGGGACGTTGATCCCGAACGGCGCGAACCGGAAGCCGCCCGCGCTGCGGTCGAGCAGCGCCCCGAACACGCTGGGCGAGTCGAAACGTGGGACGCACAGCCAATCCACTGTGCCGTCCGGCGCGACGAGCGCGCCCGTGTGGCAGTTGGAGAGGAAGCCGTAGTGCGCGATCGGCGTGAACGGCGACGGTGCGGCGGCGCTCCGCGCCGGCACGTGCTGGTTCTCTGTGGCGCTCGGGGCGCGCGGGTCCGTGTTGGTGGGTGCGGTCACGGTTCGGAGCTTCAGCGACAGCCGGACGATTCGTCATCACGCGTTTTGGGTGATTCGGCAGACGCTAGGCCGCCCCGCCCTCGTCGATCCCGCAGCGGTGCAGCTCCACGAGGACATGTCGATCTGCGGCACAGCGCGGGCAGTGCCGCGGTCCCAGGATCGCCAGCGGCAGCGTCATGGAGCAGGCGGGGCACAACACACGTTCGTCCCCAGTCGCCCTCTCCGCGGGCTTCCTCCGTCGGGTCCATCTCATGTGAGCGCCAGCGTCGCTCTGCTCACGACGAACCCTGCGTCATCGATCCCGCGACCCGAACCGTTCGCTCGTCGACGCGCTCGACCGTGTCGTCCGGCAGGTCGAACTCGTCCTCGATCTCGCCGACGAGCTCCTCGAGGATGTCTTCGAGCGTGACGGTGCCCGCCGTACCGCGTACTCGTCGATCACGATCGCCAGGTGCTGCCCGGCGTCGCGCAGCTCGCGCAGCAGGGCGCCGAGATCCTTGGTCTCGGGAACCAAGAGCGTAGGGCGAGCGAACCCGCGGATGGGCGCCGTCGAAGACGTTGTGCAGCATCTCCTCCTGAGCCCGCGCGATCACTCCGGCGCCCTCGGCCTCGTCCACGATCGCGCGCAGCTCCGCGGCGTTGCGCACGGTCTCGCCGGCGACGACGTCGCGGACACCGAACGGGCGCAGGGCGACCCCCGCCGAGGCCTCGAGCACCGCGACGACCGGTCTCAACGCCTTGGTCATGAATTCGATCGGGACCGCGACGGCGACCAGGATCCTCTCGGCACGGTCGAGCGCAAGCGCCTTCGGAACCAGCTCACCGAACACGGCGGAGAGGTACGTCACGAACGACAGGGCGATGAGGAAGGCCAGTCCGTCCGGCAGGTCGTCGCCGAGCAGGTCGAGTACGAGCGGTTCGCCGACGGCACCGGTGAGGATGCCGATCGCCGTGATGCCCACCTGCGTGGACGAGATGACGCCCATGGGATCGTCCATCAGGCGCAGCGCCGCCTGTGCGCCCCGCGAGCCGCGTTCCGCGCGCGCCGCCAGGCGCGCGCGGCGTGCAGCGACGACGGCGAACTCGGCCGCGACCAGGAACGCGTTGGCGGCGACCAGCGCGAAAGACGGCCAGCACGCGCAGGACATCGCTCATGCGCTGCTCCTTGCCGGTGAGCTCAGCGCCCAGCCGCCGGCGCGACCTCGCGCGCTGGTGTGGACGATCGCAGCGCGTTGCCGTTGCCATTCTGCTCCGCCCCGCCCGGCGCTACCTGCGCGACGCGGTACGCCTCGGGCTGGTCGAGCGTCTCACGGTCGAGCAGCCTGTGGGCGAGCGCATCGAGCCGCGGGCGTTCGCGCTCGAGCAGGTCGATGACCTGCTGCTCGGCGGTCTCGACGATCCGCCGCGCCTCTTCGTCGATCGTCTGCTGCGTCGCGGGCGACACGGGGGAGGCGCCTGGCAGCATCTCGCCGTCCTCGCGGCCTTCGCCGAGCGCGAGCGGCCCGATCGCGTCGCTCATCCCCCAGCGCGCGACCATTCCGCGCGCGATCTTCGTTAGCTGCTGGATGTCGGATTCGGCGCCGGTGGTGATCTGGCCGTAGATGACCTTCTCGGCCGCGCGCCCGCCGAGCGAGACCTTGATCTTGGCGATCAGCTCGTCGCGGCTGTAGCCGTAGCGGTCGCCCTCGGGCGTCGACAGCGTCACGCCGAGCGCCTGGCCGCGCGGGATGATCGAGATCTTGCGCACCGGATCCGCGCCGGGCGTGAGCATGCCGACCAGCGCGTGGCCGGATTCGTGGTAGGCCGTGCGTTCGCGGTCCTCGTCGGTCATCACGACTGACCGCTCGGCGCCCAGGACGGTCTTCTCGATCGCGTCCGTGAGGTCCTGCTGGGCGACCCGCTCGTGCCCGCGGCGGGCGGCGAACAGGGCTCCCTCGTTGACGATCAGCGCCAGGTCGGCGCCTGTCGCGCCCGGCGTCGACGCGGCGATCTGCTCGAGGTCGACATCGTCGGCGAGCGGCACGTCGCGCGTGTGGATCTTCAGGATCTGAAGGCGGCCCGGCTTGTCCGGCGCTTGCACGGCGATCCGGCGGTCGAAGCGGCCCGGCCGCAGCAGTGCCTGGTCGAGCACCTCGGGCCGGTTGGTCGCCCCGAGCACAATCACGTCGGCGTCAGGCTCGAAGCCGTCCATCTCGGTCAGGATCTGGTTGAGCGTCTGCTCCCGCTCGTCGTGGCCGGCGAAGGAGCTGCCGCTGCCACGCGTGCGGCCGATGGCGTCGAGCTCGTCGATGAAGACGATCGCCGGGCCGGCCGCCTTCGCCTGCGTGAAAAGGTCGCGCACGCGTGATGCGCCGACGCCGACGATCGCCTCGACGAACTCGGACGCCGCCATCGAGAAGAACGGGACGTCCGCCTCGCCCGCGACCGC
>DATDKF010000164.1:0-2191 GCA_036520135.1 Solirubrobacteraceae bacterium | reverse complement strand
GAGGTCGTGGTGGCGTCTGAGCGGCGGCTCGTGTCGATGGGCGACAACCAGTTGACGCTCGACCTGCGCCGGCCGGAGGCGGCCGCGGAGGCGATCGCGGCGCTGGCGGAGGAGAGCCCGCTCGACGCGGTGGTGGCCGTTGACGACCAGGGAGTGCGCGTGGCCGCGCTCGCGGCCGAGCGGCTGGGACTCTCCGGCAACCCGCCGGAGGCCGCGGCCGCGACGCGCGACAAGGCCGCGATGCGGCGCGCGCTCGCCGCCGCCGGAGTGCCGCAGCCCGAGCATCGCACGGTCGGCCCGAGCGACGACTCGGCGGCGGTCGCCGCCGAGCTCGGGCTTCCCTGCGTCGTAAAGCCGCTCTCGCTGTCGGCGAGCCGCGGCGTGATCCGGGCGGACGATCCGGAGGCCGCGGCGGCGGCGGCGGCGCGGGTTCGCGCGATCCTCGCCGAGGCCGGCGAGGACCCGCAGGGGCCGCTCCTGATCGAGCGCTACGTGCCCGGCGCCGAGGTGGCCGTTGAGGGTCTCCTGCGCGCCGGCTCGCTCGAGCTGCTCGCGGTCTTCGACAAGCCTGACCCGCTCGAGGGCCCCTACTTCGAGGAGACGATCTTCACCACGCCATCGCGGCTGCCAGCCGACGTCGTCGCGGCCGTCGTTCGCACGACCGCGGATGCCTGTGCGGCGCTCGGGCTGCGCGAGGGCCCCGTCCACGCCGAGCTGCGCGTGCACGGCGAGCAGGTGTGGATGCTCGAGCTCGCCGCACGCTCGGTCGGCGGGCTGTGCTCGCGCTCGCTTCGCTTCGGCGTCGGTGTGAGCCTCGAGGAGCTGATCCTGCGCCACGCGCTCGGGCTGCCGCTCGGCGACCTCCGCCGCGAGGCGGCGGCGTCGGGCGTGATGATGCTGCCGATCCCCCGCGCAGGCGTACTGCGGGAGGTGATCGGGCAGGCCGAGGCACGCGCCGTGCCGGGCATCGGCGGGCTCGAGATCTCGATCGGCCGCGACCGTCCCGTCCGTCCCCTGCCGGAGGGCGATCGCTACCTCGGCTTCCTCTTCGCCCGGGGCGAGACGCCCGAGCAGGTCGAGCGGACGCTGCGCACCGCCCACGGCCAGCTCGAGATCGTGATCGGCGAGCCGTCGGAGTGAAGCGAAGCGAAGGCTATCCTGGCGCTGTGCGGGTCCTGCTGATCTCCACCTACGAGCTTGGTCATCAGCCGTTGCACCTGGCCTCGCCGGCGGCCGCCCTGGAGGCCGCCGGGCATCGGGTTCGGTGCATCGATCTCTCCGTCGAGCAGCTTGATCGAGACAAGATCGACTGGGCCGAGGCCGTCGGCGTCTCCGTTCCGATGCACACCGCGATGCGACTGGCAATTGGCGCCGGCGAGCAAATTCGAGCGATCCGGCCGCGGTTGCCGATCTGTTTCTACGGTCTCTACGCCGCGGTCAGTGACGACCCGACGATCGGTGGACTGGTCGACCGGCTGATCGCCGGCGAGTACGAGTCGGAGCTGGTGGAGTGGGTTGAGGCGCTCGGCGACTCGCCGGTGCTGCGACCGGCGACCAGCTCGATCGACCTGGGGCGCCACGAGTTTCACACCCCGAGCCGAGGGCAGCTGCCGCCCCTCAAGCGCTATGCGCGGTTGGAGCGCGATGGCGAGGAGCAGCTCGCGGGGTACGTCGAGGCCAGCCACGGCTGCGTGCACAAGTGCCGGCACTGCCCGGTGCCCGTCGCCTACGACGGCCGGATCCGGATCGTCGGGAGCTCCGTGGTGATGGCGGATATCGCCCAGTTGGTCGCGGCGGGGGCGCGCCATATCACCTTCGGCGACCCGGACTTCCTAAACGGCGTCAAGCATTCCCTGCAAGTGGCGCGCGAGCTTCACCGCCACTTTCCCGAGGTCACCTTCGACTGCACGACCAAGGTCGAGCACATCCTCGAACATCGTCAGGTCTGGCCCGAGCTCAGCGAATATGGGTGCCTCTTCGTGATCTCGGCGTTCGAGTCGCTCAACGCCGAGATCCTCACCTATCTCGACAAGGGTCACACCGCCGACGAGGCCGCCCAGGCGGTGGCCTTGCTGCGCGAGCATGGGATCGAGATCCGCCCGTCGTGGTTGCCGTTCACGCCCTGGGCGACACCGCAGGACATCCTCGAGATCCTCGATTTCGTGATTGCCAACGAGATGGTGGGGAACGT